>CAZOHH010000001.1:0-14942 GCA_964579735.1 uncultured Oscillospiraceae bacterium
GCTTCGCCTTCGACGTCCTCGGCGATGATGACCAGCTTGCGGCCGGCCTGCACGACCTGCTCGAGCAGGGGCAGGAGTTCCTGGATGTTGGTGATCTTCTTGTCGGTGATGAGGATGTAGGGGTCGTCGAGGACGGCCTCCATCTTCTCGGTGTCGGTGACCATGTAGGCGGAGACGTAGCCGCGGTCGAACTGCATGCCTTCGACGACTTCGAGCTCGGTGCTCATGGATTTGGACTCTTCGACGGTAATGACCCCGTCATTGGTGACCTTCTCCATCGCGTCCGCGATCAGACTGCCGATGTACTCGTCGTTCGCGGAAATGGAGGCGACGCGGGTGATGTCGTTCTTGCCCTTGATGGGCTGGGACACTTCGACGATTCCACTGACGGCCACTTCGACGGCCATCATGATACCCTTGCGCAGGATCATGGGGTTCGCGCCGGCGGCGATGTTCTTCACGCCTTCGCGGATGATGGCCTGTGCGAGGAGGGTCGCGGTCGTGGTGCCGTCGCCGGCAACATCGTTGGTCTTGGTGGCGACTTCCTTCACGAGCTGGGCGCCCATGTTCTCGAAGCGGTCCTCGAGCTCGATCTCCTTGGCGATGGTGACGCCATCGTTGGTGATCATCGGGGCGCCGAACTTCTTGTCGAGGACGACGTTGCGGCCCTTGGGGCCGAGGGTGATCTTGACGGTGTCAGCCAGGTGGTTCACGCCTCTTTCGAGTGCGCGGCGCGCGTCCTCGCCGTATTTGATCTGCTTGGCCATATGGTTCTACCTGCCTTTCCTATTCGACGATCGCGAGGATGTCGCTCTGCTTGAGGATCATGAACTCTTCGCCGTCCATCTTGACTTCGGTTCCGGAATACTTGCTGGTGAGGACCTTGTCGCCGGCCTTGACGTACATCGTGACTTCCTTGCCGTCGATGTTGCCGCCCGGACCGACCGCGATCACTTCCGCGACCTGGGGCTTCTCCTTGGCGGCGCCCGGCAGCACGATGCCGCTCCGCGTGGTCTCTTCGGCCTCGACCATCTTGATGACGACCCTGTCGCCCAACGGTTTGATCTTCATGGAATCGACCTCCTTGTTTCTTATGAGTGGCTTCTTCGTGCGTTAGCACTCCTTAGTCAAGAGTGCTAACGCAAGTCTGAATATAAACCGCGCGTCCGTCCCTGTCAAGGGTTCACGCGGTACGAACCGCAGGGTCTCCCGTCGATCAGCGCGCGTCGATCACCTGCAAGGTGACCGTACGGCGGTGGTATAGCGTGCCCGTGATCGTGAAGCGCTCGGCGACGATGCGGACGGTCCGAGGAGGCGGAGCTCCGTCCACCCTGCGCGGCACCGTGACGCCCACCGCGACCCACTCGTCCGAGCCGATCGTCCGCTTCTCCCCGAGAACCACGGATGCGTCTCCGTCGACCACGCGGAAGGTGATGCCCTTCGTCAGGTCGGCGTCGGGCTGATACCCGAGCGTCGGCGAGGAGAAGGTCTGCATCCGCGCATAGACCCAGACCGGTGCCTCCGCACCGACAGCGACCGCGCGCACGCCCTCCGGCATGACGGCCGTCTCCAGCCGGCGCATCTTGACTTCGGCCTCCTGGGCCGGTCCGTCGGCAGGGGCATCGCTGGCGGAAGGGGCAGCGTCGGCCGCTGGGATCATGGCGGAGGCGGCTGCCGGTGCGAGGACCGCGACGAGTCCGGTGGCGACGACCGCGCTCAGGATGCCTGGAATGGCGTTGGCGCTGTGAGGGTGGATCAGTTCCTCGACGAGGTGCCAGATCTCGGGAGAATACGTGACCACGAGAGCGAAATGCAGGATGTCCATATCAGTTCCCTCCCTTCGCGGCAGGGGCCTTCTTCTGCGACGCGAGGTGCAGCAGGAGGGCCGTGATGATCAGGAGCCCCCCGAAGAAGTACCCCGAGATGCTCTGGAAGTCCCTCAAGAAACCCGAAAGGCCCACCGTCAGCATGGAGGCGGAGAAGAAGTTGACGACCGTGACCGGGCTGGCGAGGATGGCCGGAACGACGGAACCGGCGAGCCCGGCCGCGAACGCGGCGAAAATCGCATGGCTCGTGTCCAAGGAGGGGACCTGCTTGCCACCGAACCAGCCGGACACGTCACGATACACGACCTTGAACATCTTCGCACGGAAGGTGCCATCCATGCCGAAGGCCAGGGAATTCACGAGCGCCCAGGCCGCGAGAAGGCTTGCGAACACGGTGCCGAATCCGTTGTTCCCCGATATCAGGTTCGCGATGACCAGACCCATGCCGGCGGAAGCTGAAAGGATCTTCCAGGAATTCTTCCCCAGTTTCTTGTAGGTGTCGCGGATCATCCTGGAAACCTTCTTGTACTTCGCGACCAGGTCCTTCGCGCCACTCTCCCTGTAGGCCTTGAAGAGGGGAATCACGACACCCATGAAGACGCCGGCGAACACGGCCTTGCCGAAGAAGTTGCCGAAGGAACCCGTCAGCGCCCCGAAGACGCTATACGAGGCCACGGCGAATCCTCCCCACCGGAAGATGAAATAGGGCGCGACGACCTGCATGAAGATCCAGAGGACGGCCATCACGACCAGGGGAATCCAGTTCTTCCTGAGATAGGCCGGGAGGTTCTTCAGGGTCTTCCTGAAATAGGAACCGAGCAGTTCGAAGAAGCCGAGCTCCTCTTCCTCTTCAGGCGCGCCAGTATCGTCGGTCTTCGCCTTGACCTTCTTCTTGCCTTCCCTGTGGGAGATCTTCTCGACGACCTTGGCGAGGATCTCGTATTCGTCCTCGCCCAGACCGACCAGAGCGGCGGCGGTGGGGACCGGGGGGATATATGGATCGGATCCCATGCGGCGTACCTCCTTCGGCTTCGTGGACCGTGAACGTCGGCTCCTAGCCCCAATGTACCCATGGATGCGATGCTGTGCAACAGGAGGGACCCTATTCAGCCGATCCCCTCGACCCCGGCCGCGCGGAAGAAAGCCAGGAGGTTGTCGACCGGCGTCCGGGCCTGGACGTTGTGGATGGGGTTGAGGATGTATCCACCCCCGGACGAGAAGATGGAGATCCGCTCGCGCACCTCCGCGAGGACCTCCTCCGGCGTGCCGAAGGGCAGGGTTTTCTGCGTGTCGACGCCGCCGCCCCAGAAGGTCAGGCGGTCCCCGAACCTCGCCTTGAGACCCTTCGCCTCCATGCCGTGCGCGGAGCATTGGACCGGGTTCAGGATATCCGCCCCGGCGTCGGCCATGTCCCCGATCAGGTTCGGTATCGAGCCGCAGGTGTGGTAGAACGTCTTCCAGCCGGTGTTGTGGTGGACCCAGTCGTTCATCCGCTTCCAGTAGGGCGCGTAGAATTCGAGGAAATCCTCCCGCGGCATGAACTCGCAGTTCTGGGTTCCGAAGTCGGTGCCCCCCATGAAGATCACCTGGATCCGGTCCCCGACGGCCTGCCGGTAGATCTCCAGGTTCTTCAGGCCGATTTCCAGCTGCATCGAATACACTTCGTGGATGTAGTCGGGGTGGAGCTTGTGGGCCATCAGCCACTCGTCCATGCGGCGGATACCGCGCGGGTGGTCCACGGACGGACCCGGCAGCAGGGCGACATCGCCGAAACCCGCGGCGCCGAGGTTGCCGATCACGCCGAGTTCCGTCTCGGTCGCGAGGCGTCTCGACTCCCGCTCGAAATAGCGCGCGTCCTCGTCGGACAGGACGGAGAAGGATTCGGCGTAGTCCTCCCGCGGCGTGAGCGGCTCGTCGTCGATGGACCCGGCGGAGCGCTCGATGTTGTCGAAGAACCATCCCCCGCGGGGCATGTGGAAGGACGGCGCGGCGGTCCTGTGCCCGTTCGGGTACGCGAAGATCTCGCCGTCGACGCGGTCGTATTCGAAGCCGGCGGCGATCCGGGCCGGGATCCCCTGCGGGGCGGTCCATTCCTTATAGGTATCGTTGCGCACCCCGACGAAATTGGTCGGGTTCCACAGGCCGACGACGTCGATGGACAAAGCCGCCAGAACGTCCGGCTCGACGGACCCGAGCTGCTGGAATACCTCGTGGACCGTGATCGGCCGCTCCTCCAGACCCAACGCGCGGCGAAGGCCGTACAGCGTGGACGCATGGATTCCCGTGACCGCCGTGGCGCCCAGGTCGATGGGCGGACGGTCCGTGGGCCGGTGGTGGATGGCCTCGATCAACCGCTCTCGTCCGTTCATGGGCAGAACCTCCGTGAGTCATGGCTCCCCGGGAGGGACTCGGAGGGGAGACCGGTCAGCTTCGCGTCAAGAACTCCAGTTCCTCGTCGGAGTACCCCGGCAGGCCTTCGTGCCCGAAATCGGGATAGAACAGGACCCGCTTCGGGGACGTGATCCGGTTGTAGGCGGCGAACTGCGAGGACGGCGGGCAGATGGTGTCCATCAGGCCGCAGCCCAACATCACCTCGGAGCGGATGCGCGGCGTCAGGTTCGCGACGTCGATGTATCCCAGCGTGTGGAAGAACTCCTCCTCGCGCAGGTGGCGCGGGTCGAACCAGCGGAACCAGCTTCGCAGTTCCTCGTAGGCGGCGACGTCCAGGTCCATCTCCCACACGCGCCGATAATCGCACAGGAACGGGACGGCCGCGGCGGTACGGAAGATCCTGGGCTCCAGCGACGAGCAGGCCAGGGACAACGCACCGCCCTGGGACCCGCCCGACGTGCAGACGCGCGCGGCGTCGACTTCGGCGAAGCCCATGACGATGCCGGCCAGCTGGGCGGTGTCGAGGAAGATGTCGCGGAACAGCAGCCGGTCCGGTCCGTCCTCGAGCCCGCGGATGATGTGGCCATGGAAGGTGTTGCCCTTCACTCCACCTTTGTCCTCGGACTTGCCTCCCTGTCCGCGGCAGTCGAGCGCGGCGACGCAGAAGCCGGCGGCCACGAAGGAGAGCTTGTCCGCCCAATCGTCGGAACTGCCGGAGTAGCCGTGGAAGCGGAGGACGGCGGGGCAGCCCGTGCGATTGGCCGGGCGGAGGTACTTGGCATAGATGCGTGCGCCGTGGACGCCGGTGAACCGAAGGTCGAAGCATTCGGCTCCGGGCACCTGGAAGGCGGAGGGCACGAGCTCTACGCGGGGGTCGACCGCGCGCATCTCGGCGAGCGAGCGCTCCCAGTAGGCGTCGAAGTCCGTGGGGCGGGGGCTGCGGCCCTGATAGGCGAACAGTTCGGATACGGGCAGATCGACGAGCGGCATGGCGTGTTCCTCCTGTACGGGGCTATGTTTCGCGGTTATTCTCTACAGGACTTTCCGGACGGCGTCGGCCACGGACCGGGCGCAGGCCCACTGTCCCTTCTCCGACAGGTGGAGGTGGTCCTCGGCGAAGAAGTCCCCGTGCGGGTCGCGAAGAACCGCGTTGAGGTCGTGGATGGGGATGCCGTTCTGGATCATGAGTCTCGCCGCGGCCGCATTGTAGCGATCGACGGTGGCGTTGTCCAGGAAGGCGAAGCGGTCGTCGACCGGGGTCGTCGAGGCCCAGACGATGGTGGGGCAGACCTTGCGCATCTCGACCAGCGTGCGGGCCAGGTCGCGGACGTAGTCTTCGAGGGTCGTGAAGATGCCGATCTCCGGGTTCTGCGTGTAGGCGTCCCATATGCCGTTGTTCCAGTGGATGACGTCAGGCACGCCGAGCTCGTCGAACCAGGCCTTGATGTGCCAGGTCGTGTACTTCGCGAACTTGCAGTTGTCCTCGGGTCCGACGACGACCGCACCGTCCTTCAGGAGCTCGGTGACGTGCGGCTGGTAGCTCAGTCGGATGGAGTCGCCGATCAGCAGGACCTTCTTCATGGGGGACCTCCGTAATGCGAGCTTGCCGTTCCAAGATAGTTCCGGGCTGAGCGCCCTGTCAAGGCAATGCAGGCGACCTGGGCGATTTCATCGGCGTCGGGCCTTCGTTCCCGCTTCCCCGGCCTCGGCTTTCCGGCGGAACTTCAACGGCGTATCGCCGGTCTCGGCCCGGAATGCCCGGATGAAGTGGCTCGTGTTGCCGAAGCCGGAGGCCGTGCAGACCTCGGAGACCGGAGCGCATCCCAGAGCCAGGAGTTCCCTGGCGCAGGCGATGCGTTGGAGCGCGACATATCGCATGACGGAGTAGCCGGTCAGTCGCTTGAACTGATGCGAGAGGTGGTCCGGACTGCAGAAGGTTCCCGCGGCGATGGCCGACAGGTCGAGACCGGGCTCCGCGAAGCGCGCCTCGATGAGGGACTGGGCCTCGGCGACCTTCAGGGAACCGCGCTGTTCGGAATGGACGGGGAACAGTTCCGGCCGGCGGCGGTAGAGTTCGATGGCGAACAGCCGCAGCAGCGCGGACTCGGCGTTCCGCTGGAACGGACCGCTTCGGAGCGTTTCCTCGTGGAGCCGGACCAGCCAGGAGCGTACGGCCTCGAAGTCCTCCCCTTCGAGATGGACATGGTGGCTGTACCCGGGAGGGCGGCTGCGGAAGAGCGAGGCCAGCGCCGGGTCCTTCACCGCGGTCTGGAAGAAGGCGGGGTCCACCAGAAGAAAACGGCGGACGTAGGGTTGGGCGGAGATGCGCACCTCGTGGCGCTCCAGGCGGCTGACGACGATCAGGGACCCTTCGGAAACCGCATATTTCCTGTCTTCGATTCCGTAGTCCGCCGCTCCGCTCTCGATGAGGAGGATCTCGTGGCGGTTGTGGAAGTGGCGACGCAGGCGTGAAACGCCGTCCGCACCGACGAATGCAGATTCGATCGAGATTGGCGTCGAGACGGCGCGAGCACGTTCCGGTCCTGTCCGCTTGCGTTCCGCCATGTCGCGCACCTCCCTTTCGAATATACGGTACGACAGTCCATGCACATTTTCAAGCGTTCCGGGCGGACAACGGCCTTGATGGGCGGTGTATTCTGGAAGCAGAGGGGACGCTTCAGTCCCCCACCATTCCAACCGGGAGGTCCACGCCATGGCATTCCCCTATCGCACGCCCGACGACCTGCGCCGCGAAGCCGAGGCCCTCGGCATCTCCCTCCCCTGGTCCGACGACCTCTCCATCCTCGCCTCTCCCCTTCCCATCGCAGGTTCCGGTCTCGTCGTCCCCAACCGGCTCGCCGTCCACCCCATGGAGGGCAACGACGGCACCGCGGAGGGCGCGCCGGCCGAAGGGACGTTCCGTCGATACGAGCGCTTCGCGGCGGGCGGAGCAGGACTTCTCTGGTTCGAAGCCGTCGCCGTGGTCGAGGAGGGACGCGCCGTTCCCTTCCAACTGAAGATCACCCGCGACAACCTTCCCCTCTACGCCCAGCTGCGAAAGCGCATCGACCGGACCGCCGCCGACCGCTTCGGCTCCGATTTCCGTCCCGTCGTGGTCGCCCAGCTCACCCACTCCGGCCGCTTCTCCAAGCCGACGGGAGTCTCCGCTCCGAAGATCGCCTACCGCAACCCGGTCCTGGACCAGAAGATGAAGGTTCCAGAAGAAGTCGAGCCCGTCTCCGACGAGTATCTGGACGAGCTCCCCGACCGTTTCGCCGCGGCTGCCCTGCTCTGCCGCGAGGCCGGGTTCGACGGCGTCGACGTCAAGAGCTGCCATCGCTACCTCCTCAGCGAGCTCCTCTCCGCCTTCGACCGGCCGGGACGGTATGGCGGAACCTTCGAACATCGCATCCGCTTGATACTCGACGTGTCCCGCCGAATCCGCGAGGCCGTCGGACCCGACCCGGACTTCCTCGTCACGGCCCGGTTGAATCTCTTCGATGGGATCCTGCCCCCGCTCGGCTTCGGCACGGATGCCGGCGACGCGGCGAAACTCGACCTCTCGGAGCCGCTCGCGCTCGTGGCCCGCCTCCACGACGACGGGCTCCGGCTGCTCAACATCACCATGGGCACGCCCTACTTCAACCCGCACGTCAACCGCCCCTACGACACGGGCGGGTATGTCCCTCCCGAACACCCGCTGTTCGGCGTCGCCCGCCTGCTCGACGGCGCGGCGGCCGTCCAGCGCACCCATCCCGACCTCGCCGTCGTCGGCACGGGCTTCTCCTGGTTGCGGCAGTTCGCACCGCATGTCGCCGCGGGGGTGATCCGCAGCGGCGGCGCGAGCCTCGTGGGCTTCGGGCGCCAGGCCTTCGCCTACCCCGAATTCGCCGTCGACATCCTCGAGAAGGGCGCTCTCGACCCGCACCGCTGCTGCGTCACTTGCGGAAAGTGCTCCGACATCCTTCGGGCCGGCGGCCCGGCGGGCTGCGTGGTCCGCGACGCCGGCCGCTACCTGGAACCCTACCGCAGCTTCTGCGGGAAATGAAAGAGGAGGATGAAAAGATGGACGAAAAGAGAGCCTCCCGGCCTTCCGCCCTGGTCACGGGAGGAGCGCGCGGCATCGGCAGGGCCATAACCCGGAGACTGCAGAAGGACGGTTTCGACGTGGTCATCCTGGACATGCGTCCACCCGAGGACGCCATCGGGGAAGGACCCGGCGAGCTCGCCTTCTTCGAGGCCGACATCACTGACGCGACCGCACGCACGGCCGCCCTCGACTTCGTCCGCGCACGGTTCGGCCGCCTCGACGTCCTCGTCAACAACGCAGGCGTCGCCCCCCGCGTGCGCGCCGACCTGCTCGAGACCGGCGAGGAGAGTCTCGACTTCGTGCTCGGCGTGAACCTGCGCGGAACCTTCTTCCTGACCCAGGCCGCCGCCCGCTGGATGGTCGCGCAGCGCGAAACCGTCGTCGGCCACCGCCCCTGCATCGTGAACATCTCCTCCATGTCCGCCTACACGAGCTCGGTCAACCGTGGCGAGTACTGTCTCTCCAAGGCCGGAGTCTCCATGGTCACGACGCTCTTCGCCGACCGCCTCGCCGAATATGGAATCCCCGTGCACGAGATCCGCCCGGGCATCATCCGCACCGACATGACCGCGAAGGTCGAAGAGAAGTACGACCGGCTCATCGCCGGCGGCCTGCTTCCCATCGCCCGCTGGGGCACCCCCGAGGACGTCGCCGACGCCGTCGCGGTGCTCGTTTCGGGACAGCTGTCCTATTCGACGGGACAGATCCTCGACGTCGACGGCGGGTTCCACATCCGCCGGATCTGAAAGGAGCCGCCATGCCACAGGAGACGATCCGAATCGCAGGACTCGAGCTGCCCTTCCACCGCCTGAACACCCTGGTCGTCGGCACCGGCGCCGCGGGGCTGAACGCCGCCGATACGCTGCACGCGCTCGGCCAGAACGACATCGCGCTCCTTTCGGAAGGCCTTTCCATGGGCACGTCGCGCAACACCGGGTCCGACAAGCAGACCTACTACAAGCTGACCCTCGCGGGCGGGGAGCCCGACTCCGTGCTGGAGATGGCCCGCACGCTCTTCGCCGGCGGCAGCATGCATGGGGACATCGCCCTCGTCGAGGCCGCGCTGTCCGCGCCCTGCTTCGCGAAGCTCGTGTCCATCGGGGTCCCCTTCCCCCACGACCGATACGGCCAGTATGTCGGCTACAAGACCGACCACGACCCCCGCCAGCGCGCGACCTCCTGCGGGCCGTACACGTCCCGCTACATGGTCGAGCACCTCGAACGACAGGTCTTCGCCAAGGGGATCCGCCTCTTCGACGGTTTCCGGGCCATCGCGCTCCTGACCGCGCCCGAGGGGGCCGGACGCCGCATCGTCGGACTCCTCGCCCTCGACAAGTCGCAGACCGGCTCGCCGACCCTCGGTCTCGTGGCCTTCTCCTGCTCCGCCCTCGTGTGGGCCACGGGCGGGCCCGGCGGGATCTACCGCGCCTCGGTCTACCCGGAGAGCCAGACCTGCGCCACCGGCGCCCCTCTCGAAGCCGGCGCGGCCGCCGTCAACCTCACCGAGTCCCAGTACGGCATCGCCTCGACGAAATTCCGCTGGAACCTGTCCGGGACCTACCAGCAGGTGCTGCCGCGCTACGTCTCGACCGACGCGGAAGGCGGCGACGAGCGGGAGTTCCTCGATGCCGGCTTCGCGGACGGGCGGGCCATGCTCCGCGCGGAGTTCCTGAAAGGGTACCAGTGGCCCTTCGACGCCGGCAAGGCCGGCCCGGGCGGCTCCTCCACCGTCGACCTCCTCGTCTACGAGGAGACCGTCGTTAAGGGGAGACGCGTGTTCATGGACTTCCGACGCAACCCGACGGCCGCCTGCCGCGCGGGGGCTTTCGACCCCGACACCCTGGACGACGAGGCGCGCGGCTACCTCTCCCGTTCCCAGGCGCTGCAGGAAACCCCCTATGATCGGCTCGTGGCCATGAATCCCGGAGCCGCGGAACTCTATCGCGAGCACGGAATCGACCTCGCCAGCGAGCCGTTGGAGATCGCGGTGTGCGCGCAGCACAACAACGGCGGACTCCAGGGCGATCTCTGGTGGGAGAGCGACCTGAAGCGCCTGTTCCCGGTCGGCGAAGTCAACGGCACGTTCGGCGCCCGCCGCCCCGGCGGAAGCGCCTTGAACTCGACGCAGGTCGGAAGCCGGCGGGCGGCCCAGGCCATCCACGCGCGGTACGCCGATGCGCCGTTCGAGGCGGACGCCCTCCTCGCCGCTGCCGGCGAACAACTGGCGAAGACCGTGGAGCTGGCGCTTCGCCTCGCAGGGCGCCGCGAACCGGGCGGGCCTGCCGGTGCGTGCGGTTCGGCCAAAGCATCCGGTGCGTTCGATGTCCGCGGACGCGGGATGGACCGCATGAGCCAGGCCGGCGGCCACATCCGCTCGCTGCCTGCCGTACGGTCGGCCCTCGCCGAGACACGGGAAGAACTGCGCCGGTTCGCCGCGACGCGCCGTGCGAAGGACCCCGCGGACCTGGTCGAAGCCTTCATCGACCGCGACGTCCTGCTCACGCAGTTCGCCTACCTGTCCGCCATCGAGGCGTACATCGCCCGAGGAGGACCGAGCCGGGGCGGCTACCTCGTGCAGGGGGCCGCGCCATCGGAATGGCAGCCCGATGCCGAGGTCGGCGGGACACACCTGAGGGTGGCGGACGACGGCACCCCCTCCTGTGAGCACGACTGGACGCCGGTCCGTCCGATCCCGCAGGAGGACGACTGGTTCGAGAACGTATGGCGGGCATACCGCGAAGGAGGAGTCTGGCTATGAACAAAGTCGTCTGCTTCGGAGAGATCATGATGCGGCTCATGCCGCCGGGATACCAGCGATTCGTGCAGGCGGAGACGTTCGAGGTCTCCTATGGCGGCGGCGAGGCCAACGTCTGCGTCTCCCTCGCCAACTTCGGCGTACCCGTCGCCTTCGTGTCGAAGCTGCCGGACAACCCGCTGGGTCAGGCGGCCGTGAATGCGCTCCGGCGCTTCGGGGTCGATACCTCCGGGGTCGTCCGCGGCGGAGATCGGCTCGGCATCTATTTCCTCGAGAAGGGCGCCTCCCAGCGGGCCTCCGTGGTCGTCTACGACCGCAGGGGTTCCGCCATCGCGACCGCGGAACGCGCCGACTTCGACTGGCCGGCCCTCTTCGCCGGCGCCTCCTGGTTCCACTTCACCGGCATCACGCCTGCACTGGGCGACGAAGCCGCCGCCATCACCCTCGAGGCCTGCAAGGCCGCACGCACGGCCGGCCTCACCATCAGCTGCGACCTGAACTACCGGAAGAACCTCTGGAGCTCCCAGAAGGCCGGTGCCGTCATGGCCTCGCTCATGCCCTTCGTCGACGTGTGCATCGCCAACGAGGAGGACGCGGAGAAGGTCTTCGGAATCGCCGCGGAGAAATCCGCCGTCGACAAGGGACAGCTCGAGCGCGAAGGGTACGAGTCCGTGGCCCGCCAGCTGGCGGAGCGCTTCGGGTTCAAGGCCGTCGGCATCACCCTGCGCGAAAGCCTCTCCGCCTCGGACAATGGCTGGTCCGGTATGCTGCGCACGGCGGACGGCTGTTGGTTCTCCCCCCGGCATCCCGTCCACATCGTCGACCGCGTGGGGGGCGGAGACGCCTTCGCGGCAGGACTGATCCACGCGATGACTTCGGGCGATGCGCCCCAGGCGGCCATCGACTTCGCGGTCGCCGCCTCCTGCCTCAAGCATTCCATCGAAGGCGACTTCAACCAGGTCTCCCTGAAGGAGGTCCTCGACCTCGTGAAGGGCGGCGGGTCCGGCCGTGTCCAGCGGTAGCCTCGGGCTCGTCTCCGTCACCTTCCGGGCGCTGACGCCGGCTCAGGTCCTCGACGCGGCCGTCGCGGCGGGTCTGACCGGCATCGAGTGGGGCGGCGACATCCACGTGCCCCACGGCGACCTCGCCACGGCGCGGGAGGTCCGCCGAAGGACGCAGGACGCTGGGCTCGTCACGGCTTCCTATGGGTCCTACTACAAGGCGGGACCCGAGCCGGATCCGCAGGGGGAGCCGCTCTTCGAAGCCGTCCTGGAGACCGCGGTCTCGCTGGGCGCGCCCAACATCCGCGTCTGGGCCGGCAGGTCTGGGTCGACGGCCTGCGCGCCGTCGGAGCGCCGCGCCGTCGTCGAGGACCTCGCACGCATCACCGGACTCGCACGTTCGGCCGGCATCGGCGTCTCGCTGGAATTCCACGGCGGTACACTGACCGACACGGCTGCGTCGGCGGTGTCGCTGATGCGCGAGGTCGGACCCTGTGCACCCTCCCTCTACTGGCAACCGCCCGCGAGCCGGACGGTCGAGGAGAACCTGGCGGACCTGAAGGCGGTATCCCCCTTTCTTTCGAACCTGCACGTGTTCCACTGGAGCGGCATGGAGCGCCGGCCATTTGCGGAAGGCGTCGCCGATTGGACCCGCTATCTGGATTTCGCAGGGAGATCGGGTTTCGCGGGGTGGCTGCTGTTCGAATTCGTCCGCGACGACGACCCAGAGCAGCTGGTCCGCGACGCGCAGGCGCTGAAGAGGATTCTCTAGGCCATCGTCGCCAGTCGCTCCGGCGTCACTTCCCAACGCAGGGGGACGCCGTCCAGATACCGCTCGACCTCCTCGGCCATATAGAGGCCCATCCTCCGGCATTCCTGGTTCATGCTGCCCGCGATGTGCGGGGTCAGCAACACGTTGTCGAGCGCTAGGAACCGGTCCATGTCGACGGGGGGCTCGGGGTCGGTGACATCGAGGATGGCCGTGCGGCCGGGCTCCGCCTCCAGCGCGCGGAACAGGTCCTCCTCCACCACCTGGGCGCCGCGCCCCGTGTTGAGGAAGGTGGCATTCGGAAGCATCCGGTCGAAGAGCGCACCGTTCAGGAGCCCCCTTGTCTCCGGCTTGTTCGCGAGGTGGTTGGAGATGGTCCGGCAGGTGGCGAAGATCTCGTCGAGTCCGCATTTCCGGACACCGAGGGCTGCCGCCCGCGCCTCGTCGAGGAACGGGTCGAACACGAGGACCTCGAGCGCATGTCGCTTCAGCAGGTCGATCACGAGCGAGCCGATCTGGCCTGCCCCGAGGATCCCGACCTTGATTCCGTAGTTGCCCGGGAAGGTCATGCTGTATTCCCGGCTCGCCCGGTAGTCCTGCTTGGTCCGGCGAAGGCTCTGATGGTAGCCCTTCCCGGCGAGGAGGATCTGCGCGACCGTGAATTCGGCGACAGGCACGGCGTTCGCCGCCCAGGCGCTGAATAGGCGGATTCCTCGGGTCAGGAGAGGGCGCGCGAACTCCTGCACGCTGCCCGCCGCGTAGAACACGGCTTCCAGCCGAGGGAGCCGCTGCTCGAGGACCGTATCGCTCAAGGCCGGCATCCCCCAGGTCGACAGGACGATCCGCACGTCGCGGAACCGTTCCGGCGCCGCGGCCAGGTCCGCCGAAGAGAAGACGCCGGGCAGCAGGTCGAGGCGACCGCCGAGGCGGTGCATAGCCTCCTCGTCGTAGATCTCCTCCAACGGCATCGACAGGTAATCGACGAGGAAAAGGGCGGGCTTCAAGTCAGCCATTCCAATTCACGCTCCTTGCAGTACCTTTGTCCTTCCGTTGCCCGACCGCCGGATCCCCGACCGACTCCAGGTGGCGCCGCACGGCCAGGAGGTTTGCTTCCGGCGTGTCGAAGGAGACGACACCGGTGCCGAGGATGAACCGGTGGTAGCTCCCCGCCGCGTCCAGCAGAGTATCCACCCTTTCGAGAACCGTCTCGATGGGACCCGACTCCAGCAGCCGCGGGTCGAGGTTGCCGCGCAGTCCGATGTCGTGGGCGACCGCCTTCTCCCTGAAGAGCGTGGCGTCCACGGGATAGTCCGCGACCAGCAGGGTCGTGCCGGTGGCGAGCATCGCGTCGAGGATCGCCGTGGTGTCCCCGCCGATGACGAGCGGCGCCGAAGCCGCCCCCGCGTCGCGGATGTGGAGGATGAGCCCGGTCTCCCAGGGTGCAGCGAACGCTGCGTAGAGACCCGGGGAAAGCAGGGGCGGCGTCGCCCAGGATTCGAACAGGGTGATGCCGAGCCCGCGGGAGAGGATGGCGTCCGCATAGTCGCGCTGGTGCCCGAGCAGGGCATCGAGAAGGCCGTGCGCCCAGTCGGGTTCGTCCAGGCAGGCTCCGATCCAGGCGTCGTATCCGCACAGTTCGACGGCGACGGAGAATGGACCGCACATCGCGACCGAAACCGGGACCTCGCGACCGACTCCGTCGAAGACCTCTGCGGCGGCATCGATGACAAGGCGCGTCCGCCCCCGTTCGAGGGAGAAGGCAAGGTCTCCGAGCGGGCCGCCGATCCGAAGCGGGTGCGACACGATGCCGGGAACCGACCGGTCCTCCTGGAATCGGACGGCGCAGCCGAGGGCCTCGGCTTCGATGTTGTAGATGTCGATGCCGACGGTGACGAGGTCGTGGGCGTACCGACGATAGGCGTCGAGGTGGGCCGCGGCGAGAAGTCCGCCATCCCGCGCGCACTCGCTGGGCGTGCGGCCGATGCCGCGTGCGGCGTGTTCCAGGAGGGTCGGCATGAAAGGGACGCGGTCCACCCGCTCCCCGCGCCCGATGGCGGCCAGCCGCTCCCTTGCGTTCATTCGCCTGCGCCGGAAGGGGCGGTGGCGCCGG
>CAZOHH010000001.1:15042-49396 GCA_964579735.1 uncultured Oscillospiraceae bacterium
GCGCCGGAAGGGGCGGTGGCGCCGGTGGTGTCGGAGATGGCCCGGTTCACGGCCTCCCGGAAGTCGAGAAGCACGGCTGGGTCGAGCGGGCAGGTCTCAAAGGAGAACCCTTCGCCGAAGGCGGACCGGATCCGATCGAGGACGGCCTCGCGTCCGACCCGTGCCTCCAGCAGACACAGCGCACGGTGGTCCTGGAGGGCCTCGTGGAAGACGACCAGCCGGAGAGACTCGGTGCATCCGTCCTTCGTGGGGTAGACCGAGAAGGCGTCCCCCGAGGGGAACGCACCGTCGGCGTCCGTCACGGCGTATGGGTCGATGGCCCGCAGAGAATGCTTCGACTGGTAGAAATTGTATCCCCAATGAAGGAACCCCTGGATGTCGTGCAGATACAGCTGCGTTCCGAGAATCCGGTTGCGCGCCGACGGCATGGAGAGGAATCGGTTGCTCACCTTCGCGACCTGTCCGCAGCAGTAATAGGTCCAGAGCTTTCTCCCGGCTCTCGGGAGGAAGGGGCCGAGGTGGTCCAGGGCGACGACCGGGGTGTGGTGCTCCCCCATGCTGCCGAATTCCGGGTCGGAGACGGCATCCAGGATGGGCAGCCCCTGGAGGAGGCGGTCGACGTGGGCGTAGGCCTTCCGGTAGCGATCGACATGTTCTCGCGACGGTTCGTCGGAGACGTGGAAGCAACAGGAATCGAGCAGACCCTGGGCGTCGAGGTGACGGCGAAGTTGCGGGAGGAACGCCTCGAGGAAGTCGAGGTACTCCTGGCCCAGGCCATCGGCTCCCCAGCCGAAGCGGTCGATGGGTCCGTTTCCCTCGTCGACCTGGATCCGCGGAGCGTAGGCGAGTCCCCACTGGCTGAACAAGTGCGAGAATTCGAAGACCTTCGTCCCGCATGCGAAGCAGGTGCGGATCCAGCGGTCGAGGAGAGCGAAGTCGAAGGCGTATCCCCCGTCCGCCCGTCGCGCTACGCCAACGAGCTGCGCCGTCGGTCGAAAGCCCCCCACGGCGGTATCGAGCGGGGGCGTGAAGAGCGGCGTAAGCAGGTGGGTCGCACCGTGCCGTACGGCGAGTCCCACATAGCGCGGAAGCAATTCCCAGAAGGCTTCCGAGAAGACGGCCACATGGTGGGCGAGCGCGATTCCGTCCGCATGGAACCACTGGGTGAACTGGACTTCCTGAGGGGGCAGGAGGGCATCCACTACGGTGGTCAGGTAGGTGCGTTCGGCACGGAGCCATCCGTCCGGATCGGCGGCCGGGGAGGTCTCCGTGGGTCGGAGCGAGAGGCGCACCTTGACGGGGTGTTCACCCGGGGGAAGCGACGCGTCCCCGCGAATCCGCACCCAGAATCCCTCCCATCGTCCCGGTACCAGCCAGGAGACGCCGTCGTCCGTCACGGACTCCAGCACGTCCGGAAAGAGTCCGGGTTCGGTCCGGAGGTATCCTTCATCCCGATGGTCGTAGCAGGGCAGCTCGGAGGGGACGAGGCGGACCCGCCGCACCTCGATCCAGGCCGACAACGGGGAGTCCACTTCGACGCGGCACGGAATGCGTCCTCCGTTGTACCCGTCATAGCGCGCAGCGAGCGTGAAGGAATGCCATTCGTTGCGCAGGAGGACCCCGGAGGTCCGTTCCGGCCAGCGCCCGGGCTCGTCCGGGAAGGTCTTTTCGAGCGAGCTCATGAGTCGAAGAGCCAGTGAAGGTGTCATGGTCGCCTCCCTTCGGTCCGCCGCCAGCGGATCGGGTTCGTGAAGCCGCAGAGCGTGCCCGTGCCGTCGCGGACATCGAGTCGGAACCAGCCTTCCGGCCGGTCGGCGGGAAGGAATGTGCGTGAAACGGGCGGACCTGCATGAACGTCGAATCGGTCCTCGGTTCCACCACTGCCTGCGATGCTGCAGTGGAAGGTCCGGTCGCAGGCGTCTGGGGAGTCTTCTGCACCCAGGAGGACGATTGCGGCGCGGATCCTCACCGAGGCATCCGCATCCGCCGTCGGCAGTTCGATCGTGTCGCCGGGCAGGTATTCGCGGCCGGCATGGACAGCCAGCAGCCCGGGGAGGAAGCCGCGCCCGACGGCCACGTGCCCGTCGCGCAGGGAGTCGGGAACGGATTGACCGGGTTCGAGCCGGAGCGGGCCGGCGAGGAAGGTGGTCGGGTCCCCGGGCCGCCCGTGCGGTTTCCCGGAATTCTCCGGATCCTCCAATGGCCCATGGAAGTCGCTGCCGCCGATGCCGACCGTGCGGCGACCGGCGTCGAGAAGGGCGTTCCACAACGTGAGGGCGGCGTCCGCCGCGACGGCGGCCCGCGGGTGCGTGGGGTCGCACAGGATCTCCATCGCATCGAAGGGATACCCGGAGAGCGGCTCGCATCGCCAGTGCCAGGGGGGGAAGACGGGGTGGCAGACCACAAGAAAGGCGCCTTCGTCGTGAAAACGGCGGCAGAGCCGGTGCAGGTCGGCGCAATCGCCGAAAACCTCGCCCGGCGCATCCGGCAGGAGCCCTGAGGCAGGGGCATCTCCGAGACGCAGGAAGTGACCGGATGGTGTCGTGACCTCGGTGCCGCCCAGGACGAGCAGCTCCGGCAGGTCCCTTCTCGGTTGGAACACCTGATGGTCCGTGATGGCCATGAAGACGTGTCCCTGCGCGACGTTGGCGCGGACCAACCGGCTGGGCTCGAGGAGGCCGTCGGACAGCGTCGTGTGCTGGTGGAGGTCGCCCGCGTACCAGCGGACTCCTCCCCACTCCGTGCCATAAGAAGAATCGGTGAGCCCGGCCGCATTCGCGGCGCATGCGGATCGCTCCATCGTGGCAGAAGCATCCTGATCCGGAAAGTCGTCCGTGCGCGGCGCGCACTTTGCTTCGCCTGGTTCGACCGCTGCGAGCGTGAACGACCAGCGGTGTTCGCACGGTCCGGTCTCCCCCAGCGCGGAGACGTTGCGGGCCGCCAGATGGTAGCGCCAGGAGCCGGGAGGGAAAGCCCCGGGTCGCGCATTGAGCGACGTCCCCGCAGGGTCGCGGAGGACCCGGGCTTTCGGAGAGCGGCCGCCCTTGTACCGAATGATCTGCATGCGGAGCGCGCCTTCCGGGTCATATAGCTCGAGCAGCGCCTGAAGGCCGGACTCCGTCTCGAGGGCGCAGGTGAACCCGGAAGCGCGGGGTGGAAGGAACGCCAGGTCGAAGGTTCCGGTCGCGATGCGGAACTCCTGGTCGGATGCCGGGGAGAGGCCTTCGAAGGTCGTCATGCGGGGGATTCGGGAAGCCCGGGACATTCCGGTCGCCGCGACGCGAGGCTTTCGTCCGCCGCGAGCGCGGTGAGCGACGCGAGGCACCCGGCACGGATGTGGTTCACATGCACGCCGGTCCGGACGGATTCGACCAGGTCCGCGAGGAGTCCGCCATCGCCGCCGCCGTGCCCTTCGCCGGAGCCTCCCAGGACCTGTTCCTCCTCCCGGCCGCCTACGAGGGGCCGGATCCGGATCGTCTGCCGGAGGAAATCGGCTTCCAGCGTGGCCTTCGTGCCGCGGACCGTCATCTTCCGGTTCTCCTCCGGCGAGAACATGCACAACTCGAACTGGGCCGAGACTCCATTCGAGTATCGGAGGGAGACGCACTCGTGGTCGACGATGTCCTTCTCGCTGTTGTAGACGCAGAGATCCGACAGCGAATGGAATCCCCTGAAGTTCTGCTCGTAGTATCCGTAGTTGAATGCGTACGGGCACGTCGCATACCGGGGACAGCCGCCGCAGGTCTCGGGCAGTGCCGGGTCGGGGACGAAGATCCGTCGGCCGCCCGTCGCGAAGACCTCGACCGGGTCGGCATCGAGGATCCAGTTCATCAGGTCCAGGTCGTGGCAGCACTTGGCGTTCAGAAGGCCGCCGTTGTTGCGGGAAAAGCGCTGCCAGCGTCGGAAGAAGCTGCCGGCATGCCTCGGGTCCAGCGATTCGCTGGCGGACAGCGTGACGACGGTGCCGAGGCTCCCCGACTGCACCCGGTCGCGGATGGCCCGGTAGAAGTCCGTGTAGCGGAGCACGAAGCCGAGGTGGATGGAGCGGTCGTAGTCCGCGAGTCCTTCGTAGGCGCGGAGAAGGTCCGCCCGGGTGGTGGCCACGGGCTTCTCGAGCAGCATGTGCCTGCCGGCGGCCGCGGCGGAGAGGGCCACGTCCACGTGCGCCGTATCCGGCGTGCAGATCAGGACCACGTCGACGCCGGGCAGGGCGACCGCCTCACGGTAGTCCGGGGTCAGCAGGATTCCGGGGTCGGCGTCATACCACTCGCGGTGGTATGCCGAAAGGCGCTCCGGGTCCGTATCGCACAGCGCGGTCACCCGCAGGTCCGGTATCCTGCGGAGTTCCTCGCGATAGGCCAGAGAGCGTCCACCGGTACCGATGATGGCGAAGTTCATGATTCGACCTCCGGAGGGGGCGGCGGGCGGTGGGACAGGACGACGGGGCCGAGCAGACCCGATGGCAGGAGCGCATGGTCCATCCGGCAGCTGATGCTGTTCGTCGCCTCGATTTCGAGAAGGTTGGTCCCCGGAACGACGAAGCCCGTCAGGTCGAACCGGAACGGCTTCCAGTAACGGCGTCCTACCTCCTCTCCATTCAACCACACCGCGGCGGATTCCTCCACGGCTCCCAGGTCCAGAAGGCAACGGCTCGACGAAGTCTCATCCGGCGCCGCATCGAACGGGATGCGGTATCGCGCCGTGCCGGAGTGGAATGACCCCGGACGCAGGTCCCGCCAATCGGTCAAGTCGCCGATCGTCCGCCACTCGCCCTCGTCCTCGAAGCGGATGATCCATGGACCTTCTAGAATCCGGGCGACAGGGGCGGGGTCTTCCGATCGTGGCGTCGTCACTGTGATGATCGACCTCTCCTCGTCATTCGGAGGCGGGATCGCGAGGATTCGGCTCTCGCGATAGCCGAGGTCCAGCCGGACGATCGTTCTACCCTCCCCGATGGACCCGTCCCCGACCGCCCTGGTGGTCGTAAGTCGCTCCCGTCGTCCCGTCCATGGGTCCCAGAGCTCGACCGGTCCGACGGAATCCAGCTCCAGTGCCGTCTCGACAGGGGTCTCCCCTTCATTCGCACAGAGTAGATAGCGCCAACCGTCCTTCTCCAAGCGGCGGATGCGGAGCCCGGGCTGGTCCGACAGGGTCTTCACGCCGGAAAGCGCGATGGCCAGGTCCAGCCAATGTCCACCCCCAACGCTTTCAGCGGCGGCCTCGAGGACCGGATATCCTTTTCCGCGCAGATCCGACAGGATCCGAAGCGTCTCGGGCGCGAGTTCCTCCGAGTCCTCGACGAGGAGCAAGGCGTAGGACTGACGCGCGCAGACCAGGCGATTCTCCTCGAGGCGGCAGGAGCCGTCCAGAAGGAAATCCTCCTCCAGATAGCAGAAGCCGACCTGGTTCTCGTACAGGAGCCGCGGTGCCCGGAAGGGCAGGCGGTCTCCGGTGCAGAGGACGGCCACGGCAGAAGGGTCGCGGGCGTCGAGCAGCAGCCAGGAGAGGCGTCTCATGTATCGGGCGCACGTCGCGAAGTCCTGCCACCAGAGGTTGTTGGGTCCCACGTCGGGCGGTCGTTCCCGGCCGCGGTCCCCGCGGACCGAGTAGTAGAAGGCGTGCGGGATGAGCAGGTCGACGCCGCGCACCGTCAGCCAGTCCACGTACCACTTCAGGTCCTCCATCGGGAGGTGCCATCCCGTGCCCGGAGCAGTGCGCACGCAGCAGCCGAAGCATTCCGCAGCGCAACGTCGAAGCCCCCTGTGGCGAGCGGCATCGGCGACGCCTTTCGCGAGGGTGCTTTCCGGTCCTTCGAGGCTCTTCCCTCCCTCGGGCGCGACCCGGCGGAGGACCAGATCCTGACCGGGAATGCCGAACCAGCGCTGCGGCGAAAGGGCGTCCGGCTCGGCGGGGTGGCCGGTGAGGGCGATCCCGTGGGCGCTGCACCAGCGGGAAGTCTTCCGGAAGAAGGTCTCCTCGAGGCGGCCGCGACAGGTCCGCTCGAACCGCCGACGGAGTCCCGCAGTCATCGCGGAGTCATCGAAGAGATCGCACAGGTCGGCCTCCGCGATTCCAGCGGCCACGCACTCCTGCAGGAAGCCGGTCGTCCAGGGGATGCGGCCGGTCATGTCCCCACGGCCAAGGAGGGACGGTTCGTCCGTGAACATCGCGAAGACGGTGCCGCCGAAGAACCGCGCCAGACGGCCGTAGTAGCGTTCATGGGTCAGCGCGATGAAGCGGTCGACGGCCGAAGGGTTCATCAGGTCGGCGGCGAGGGGCGCCCCGGGTTCCCGCGAGTCCTCGCCGGGATGGACGCCCCGAATGCGTCCGCCGGAGGGTTCCTGGACGAACGCCGCGAGCATGCGCCCCGTCGGAAGCGCGACCGAATCTTCCAGTAGAGCCGCCGCATCGAACCGGCGGTCGTCCGGCAGGGGGAGGACTTCCAGGCAGGTGAACCCTCCGCTCGATGGGTCCTCGCGGAGAACCTGAAGCGAAACGAGGACGCCGGCCGAAGGCATGGGAAGCGAAGCCGGCGCTCGGCCGCCGCCTGCCCGACCCTCTTCGGCTCCAAAGAGCCGCATCGTGAGGCACTGGGATGCGAACGACGGATCCGCGCGGACGACTTCCCCATGCGCCGAGCCGGAAGGGTACATTCCCTCGTCATAGAGGATGACCCGCATCCCAAGACGTTCCGCCTCCTCCACGGCGACCTCCGCCAGGTCGAGAAAGAGGTCCGACAGATACGGGATGTCTGCCGACAACCCCATGCGAGGGTGAAGGACGAATCCGTACACTTCCTTGTCGTGGAAGTCGCGCAGGCGCTCCCGGATGCCGTCTGCATCGATGTGGTCGTTCCAGAACCACATCGGGAGCGGAGAGGCCTCTTTCGGTGGGTCGAGGAAGAGGTCGAAGGGGTGCCTTCCCATCGGTCAGCGCGCCTTTCCGAAGGCGTGAAGCGTCTCCAACAGCGCCGCGAGGTTCGCCGGAGGAACGTCGGACTGGACGTTGTGGATGGAGGAGAAGACGAAGCCGCCCCCGGGAGCAAGGGTGTCGATCCGACGCTTCACGTCCTCGCGGACCTCCTCCGGCGTTCCGAAGGGCAGGATCCGCTGGGTGTCGACCCCGCCGCCCCAGAAGACCAGATCCTTGCCGAAATCGCGCTTCAACCCTACCGGCTCCATCCCCGCGGCCGAGGTCTGCACGGGGTTCAGGATATCCACACCGGCTTCAATCAGGTCGGGGATGACTTCGCGGACCGCGCCGCAGGAGTGCAGGAACACCCGGATGCCGGGGGACGTCCTGTGGATGTGCTCGAAGAGACGACGGTGCCTGGGCATGAGGATCGAACGGTAGAGGTCGCGCGAGAAGAGCAGTCCCTGCTGGGTGCCCAGATCGTCGACTTCCACGGCGACCTGCGCCCGACCCCCTGCGATGCCCAGCGCGCGGGTCCAGTAGCGCATCTTCTGCTCGACGATTCCGTCGAGAAGGTAGGCGACGCGCTCCGGTTCGAGCGCCAGGTCCACCATGGCCTCCTGGTATCCGCGGATGCGCGTGACCATCTCCATGGCTCCCGATGTGAAGCCATTGAGCACGATGCCCATCCCCTGCCGGTCCAGTCCGCCGATGCGCGCGTCCATGCCACCGAACCGACGGTCCGCGGCACCTTCCGGCATACGGTAGCCCGCGAGTCCGCTGGCTTCCGGCTCGCCCGGCATGGGTGAAGCGTCGACGTCGTAGTACAGCCCGTCCCGATCGGGTCGTCTCCAACCGATGCGCCATTCGTCGAAGAAGGCATCCGCGCCGGCACGTTCCTCGACGGGCGTCCCGAGGGGGAAGACGCCGCGCGTGTCCACTTCGAGCTGTCGAAGGACGGGTTCCGGCACCACCGCCAGCTGCTGGATCCGGTCCATCAATTCGGGCGAGGGGTCCAGCGCCGTCCAGTCGAGATGCGCGAGAAGGCGCCGATAGCCTGCGATGGCGATGCCGGTCATCTTCGTCGCTCCTAGGTCAAAGGGGACGCGGTCGGATTCCCGGTGGTCCAGTGCGGCCTGGAGTCTCTCTCTCGAGGAGATCGCGGGCGTTAGCGACGGAGATGCGGTCGCAGAGGGATTCCTGTTCACCGGATCGTCCCCTTCCGCCGCAGGAACCCCAGCGGCGCGTACGGCAGGTTCGCCTCGACCAGGCGGTCGTAGAGGCCGACCACGCGGTCCGGTGGAAGCGCCCGGCACTGCGGGTCGTTCAGGAGCGCCTGCATCACGGCCTCGGGACGGCGTTCCAGCATGCCGTCGACGATCCAGAGCTGGGTCAGGGCGTGGGGGTGGATCAGTTCCACCACCGCGGGGGGCAGCTCCACGGTCGGAAGGGGGTGTACCCCCTTCGCGTCGACCGTGCCGAGCGTCTCCACGCACGCCCCGCGGGGCAGGTCCTCGACCTGTCCCACGTTCAGCGCGTTGACCGCGTCCGTGAGAGGCAGGTCCATCAGGTAGGCGCGGATCATGTCGGCACCGGTCTCCCGGCTCCGTTCCGGGTGCGTTCCCGCAGGCAGGTCCCGGATGGCGTCGAAGTGGGCCTGGGAACGTTCCTTGTACGCCTCCCGGTGGAAGATCGCGGTTCTCCGCACGCCGTAGCGGACGAGCTCCTCGTACGGGAAGCGCGCCTCGTACAGGACATCCCGCATCTCGGGGAAGCCCGAGACGCCCCATGGAACGAATTCCAGCGTGTGCCGGTCCGCCGGGTACGGCATGCGGCGGTACCGGTCGAAGAGCTCCGCGCAAAGCCTGTGGCCGGACGAGAAGCCCATCTCGTCGCGGGTCTCCTCCGGCAGCAGAGCGGCGAGGGACCTTTCCCCCAGACGCTCCTCGAGCATCGGATAGCCCGGCTTCCCATCGACCGTGAACTCCGTCACCCAGGTGAAGTGGTTCACGCCGGCGATGGCGACCTGCGGGCGGCGTGCCTCGGTCAGGCCGAAGGCATCGCGCAGGACGTCGCGCGTCTCGAAGTACGCGTGGCACAAGCCGACCACCGGGTTCGCGCAGCTTCGCTGGAGAACCGCGGTCAGGGTACCCATGGGGTTCGTGTAATTGGCGATGAAGGCCAAAGGGCAGAGTTCGGTGAAATCGCGTGCGAATTCCTCGAAGATGGGGATGTTGCGCAGGCTCCGCGACCAGCCGGAGGGACCGCACGTGTCGCCGACCGTCGCGAGAATCCCATCCTCCTCCGGAATGGCCAGGTCATTGGCCATGGCGGGGAATCCGCCGGTGGCCAGCGTGATCAGCACCGCATTCGCTCCGTCCAGCGCGGCGCGCCGGTCCAGTGTTCCCGTGTATCGGTCGTGTCGTCCGAAGACGCGATTGGCCTCTTCGCCCCATGCCCTGCAGCTTTCCGCGGGGATGGGATCGATGTCCACGAACCGCACGTCCAGCACCTCTGGAAACACGACCAGCAGGTCGGTCAGCAGGCGCGGCACCCAGTTCACGCTGGCACCCAGGAAGACGATGCGGATCATCGGTCGTACCCCCCGTGTTCCTTCACGGCCCTCACCAAGGCCAGATAGTTCTCCGGCACCACCGACTTCGTGATGCTGTGGCTGGAGGAACACACGAAGTTTCCCCCGGGCTTCATCCGCTCGAGCAGCCGCCTTGTCTCCTCGTAGACGGAATCAGGCGTGCCGCTCGAAAGGTTTCCGCCGATGTCGACGTTGCCGCGGAAGCCGATCCGGTCGCCGAAGCGCGCCTTCAAGTCCACGATGTCGTTGCAGTAGGGTTCGACCGGATTCACGAGGTCGACCCCGATGTCGATCAGGTACGGAAGCACGACATCGAGTCGGCCGTCGGTGTGGAACTCGACCGGCATTCCCGCCGCCTTCGCGACGCCGACCAGTTCGCGCTCCCGCTCCCGCCACAGTGCGAGGAACGGGTCGGGCGGGATGAAAAGCCCCGAGCCGAAGGAGATGTCATCGCCGACGAGCAGGTAGTCGATGCCGGTCCGGACCGCCCTCTTCGCGTTGTCGAGGTGGAAGTCGAAGAGCAGTTGGGTGTAGGCGTCGACATACTCGAAGTCGTCGTAGACGAGATACATGAAGTTCTCGAAGCCCAGGCTCTCGTAGACGACGTCGAACGCCCCGTGATCGTAGGCCGCCGCCGCGAGGCCCTCCTGGTGCGCGATCTCCGCAACGCGGGCGCACCTCTCGAGCCAGGCGTCGCGCTCGGCGTCGGTGGGGCGTGGTATCGAAGCGAGGTCGGGCTGTCCACCCGCCGCCGCTACAAAGGCCGTCGGCCGGAAGAACTTAAGGCTCGCGATCACGCAATCGAGGCCGATGCGGCAATACAGGTCGACCAGTTCCCTAGGTTCGAGCTGCGCGGTGTTCTTGCCTGCGATGCCGATCATGGCCTCCACCATCGGCGGGTCGATCAGCACCTCGTAGACGGGCACCCGGTCTGGAATCCCATGGCGAAGAACCGCCAGCACCCGTTCCCTGCCGCTCATGCTCATTCCCATGCTGCATCCCCGATCTTCACGCCCGGGACTTCCCTCCCGGCGGCTCCGAATCCGGCGCGCACGCGCACCGAACCATCCACAGTCCAGTTTCCGGGGCGGCTCCCGACGCGGATTCGACGGAAGGCACCCGAAAGGGGACGGTCCAGGTCCGTGCGGTCCACGACTCGTCCGTCGACGGATAGGGCGGCCGTTCCAGGGGCGCGGTATTCAACCCGGAGGACGTGGGTGCCCGAGGAGTGCTGGAAGAAGGCAGGCGGCACAAAGGCATCCAGACTGCCGACCAGCAGACCGTCCGCATCGTGGAATCGCGCCTGGATGCGGTTATAGAAGCACAGGAGCGTGAGGGACGAGTGTTCGAAGGGTTCGTCGGAGGCGTGGAAGAAGGCCTGCCGGTTGAGGTGGGACGGAAGGTCGTTCGAGCCGGCGAGGTAGGTCGCCTCGACCCAACCCGCATCGGAATACCAGCCGCTCCCGCCGATCTCGCGATCCTCCGGAGAAGCGGCTTCGACAAGACGCATCGCATCTCCCCTCGATGGCGGGCGGCGCGTCGCACGGGCCCGGAGCGCCCGGGTCCGGGCCTCCTCGAGCAGAGCGAGCGACGGTATCGCGCCACGACCCATCAAGGCGATCTCCTTGCCCCGGATCTCCGGGTCGAACAGGCACCATGCCGAAGCCTGAAGGGCGGACGCCCCGGTCCGCAACAGGGATTCCGATCCACGGTGCGCGGCGCTGTACAGGATTCCCCTTACGAACAGCGGAATCAGCTGCTGCGCGGGAATCTCCCGGTGCCCGGGACCGAACGCATTGAACTCGTACTGGAAATCCACGCGGAGCGGGTCGAACGTCCTGTCGACGATGAAGTCGACCAGGCGGGCCAGAGTCCGCAGCGGCTCGTCTCCGCCGTACAGGCGGTGCATCCGCTCGAGCCCTTCGGCGAGCGTACCCATCATGAAGGGCTTGCTCCCATCGTGCATGGCGCAGCGCCACCAGACCGGCATCGCGGGGTCCTCGTAGGCGGCGTCCGGGTCCTTCGTGTAGGCGTCGAGGAAGCGGACGCACTCGTCCGCGAAGGAACGCACCCTCGAGCGGATCTCCGCGCCGCCGTTCTCGAGCGCCGCGACGGCGACGAGCAGCGGCCAGCCGACATTCCTCTCGCAGATCGCGAACTCTTCGGCGAGGGAGACCTTGTGGAAATGTTCCAGGACCCAACCGGTCACCTTTTCGGCCGCTTCCCTGAGGAAGGGGTCTCCGGTCCAGAGGTGCACCAGCCAGAGTCCATCGCTCCAGACGTGTCCCATATCCCCGTTCGCGACCCGACGCGCCCGGTGGTCCTCGGCCTCGTCGCCGTATCCGTGGTAGAGCATGGCGCCATCGGTGCAGCGGACGTCCACGTCCGCCATGTGCTCCGCACACCTGCGGGCGAGTGTGAACCAACGCGTCTCTCCGGTCGCGGCGAAAGTCTGCAGGCACGTGTATGGCATGTCGTATTCGTTGTCCGCGTAGGCACGACGGTTCCCTGCATCGTACTGGCCTGCCGCGAGCGGCCAGTCCCCGAAGTTCTCGACGCCCGCATAGGCGGGGTCGCCGCTCTCGGCAAGCTTCCAAGCCTGGTCCATCATGGCCCGGACGCCCGAGACGATGCCCGGAGCGGCGGACGCGCTGGAATCCGCCGGAAGGAGGCCCACCGGGCCCAGCGCTTCCGTTGCCGCCAGCCAGCCGGGAAGGAAGCGGCACTCGGGAGATGGGAGGTCGCGGTCCGTCCAGAACCGCAACCGCTGACGGAAGGACGTGCCCCCGGAGACTGGAAAGGGGTCGGGTCCTTCGAACAGGTGCACGGCGAATCCGTCGTCCGTGTCCTCCTTCCGGCAGGGTCCTTTGCGTTCACCGTCCACGATCGAGAGCCCGCAGGCTGTCCGATGCGGTTCGGAGACGTGGAGGCGGAGGATCCTTTTCTTCAGGGAACCGGCCTCCTTCGTCTCGAGGGAGACCCTCCAGACGATTTCAAAACAGCACCGCGAGGAATCGGTACGTACGGTGAATTCGCTACGGAAGCCCGAACGCAGGGGGCCTGTCACGCGGTAGAGTCCAGAAAGCGGGCTCCACTCCAGCGGTTCGACTTCGAAGGCGGACACGGGACCGCCTTCGGCTGGAATCTCTTCCTCGCATCGGACTGCGACCTCTCCGTTCCAGAGCGCCTCGAACCCCTTGGAACAGGGGCGCACGGATACGATGCATCGAGGTGCAGCATCATGGCCCGTGGTTTGAAGTCCATGCCCTCCCGATGGAACGCCCGTCTTGTCTTCGAAGAGGGCAACCGTTCCGGCGGTGATGACCGATGCGTGCATGAAGATCCAGCGGACGCTCCCATCCGGCCAGAGTGCCCGCGGTTCCCACCACAAGGGGGTGTCCTCGGTCTCGCCGACGAGCCGGAGACGGAGTCCCCCTCCTGGAAGGAGCTTTCCTCGTGCGACCGGTACCCCCTGCACCAGCAGGGGCGAACATTCCCCCTGCGGAATCTCCCAGACGGAAAGCGCTCGAGCCTGCAGCTCCGCAGTGCTCATTCGCTCAATAGCCTTCCTGGGTGGTGCGGGCAAGGACATCGCGCTGGATGTCGGGGTCGAGACTCGTGAAGTAGGCGCTGTATCCGCCAACGCGGACCACGAGCGAACGGTGGGCTTCCGGGTGGAGGAGCGCCTCCTGCAGGTCGCGGGCGCTCACGACGTTGATCTGCACCTGCATGACCGTCTTCATATAGGTCTTCAGCATGGCGACCATGCGATCCGGGGAAGTCCTCCACATTTTCCGGTCGAATTTGAGGTTCAGGCAACTGCAGGTGTTGGGGTAGGCATCGCCGCAATACTCGATATGCTTCATGGACTGGAGGATGCCGGTGACGCCCTCGACATCGGTCCCCTGGCTGGGTCCCGAGGAATCGGCCAGAGGGGTTCCGGCTTTTCTACCGTCCGGCGAGGCGAGAAGCGTACGACCGTACTGGACGTTATAGTGGAAGATGACCTCGCCGGGCCAATGCCGCCCGCCCAGAGGACCAGGGTTCGAGGCCAGCTTCGTGAAGAATTCCCGGGCGATTTCCGAACGGAGTCCGTCAACGGAATCGATGCCGTTTCCAAACTTCGGCACCTTGTGCACCAGATATTGGCGCAGGGCCTCCTCCCCCTCGAAATCGGCATCCAGCACCCCGACGAGACGTTCCAGGCCGATGCGCCGCTCGTCGAAGACGACCTGTCGGATTGCGACAAGCGCATTGGCGGTATTGGTCAGTCCGACCACCTCGTTCTGGACGGCGTAATAGCGGGCCCCGCCCAGGAAGAGGCTCCGGCCCTTCTCGACGCAGTCGTGCGTCAAGGCGGAACGGATGCAGCTGGCGAAGTCCGGCCGCAGCGAATGGTCCTTGTCGTTCACGCCGACGCCGATGCGGATGGCGAAGTCGGTCTGCACCCGATAGGCCGCCATCAGGTCGTCGAATGACTTCATGGAGGCGACTGGAGGCGAGACCGGTCCGACCTGTTTCCCTGTGAAGCGGTCGAATCCTTCGTGAAGGGCGAGCTCGAGACACTTCAAGGGGCTGTAGCAGCCGATGTCGCAGGCGAAGCTCGAACGACCGGGGATGACGACCTGGCTGCACCCCGCAAGACAGAAGTCCCATGCGTCCTCTTCGCGGATGCCCTCCCGCAGAAGCATGGCCACGATCATGTCCTCGTTGTAGAGAGCTGGCAGTGCCTGACCGGCGGACAAACTGAGATGGACCTCCTTCCAGAGGTCATCCGGCATTCCGGCGTCTACCCGCAGACAGAGGTTGGGGCCCTTCAGTCCCATCTCCCGGGTGACTTCGAGAACAAGCCGCGTCAGTTCGTTGAAATGACTCACGCCCTTCGCGTCGCGGCCACCGACGGTCATGTTGAGAATGGCGCCGTTCCGGTCCATCATCCGCCAAGCCTGGCGGAGGACTTCCCTTCCCTGCTCGACGCTCATTCCCCCTCGACGGCTCCGGTCGTAAAGGTCCCATAGGTACTGGTCGAACCGGCCGATGGAGTCGTAGTCCGCAAACCCGACGAAGTGGTAGAGGAGGCAGACGCCCTGTTCGAAATCCGTCGGCGCCTCTCCTGAAATCGCGGTCTGAATCCGCGCGATGCGTTCCAGGCGATCCTGCTCGAGGATGGAAAGCCCCTTTTCGTCCAGCCTTCGCCGAGCCTCGTCCGCATGGCGTCGGATATAAAGGGAAACTCCCTCCCAGGAGATTCGCAGGGACTCCAGGAAGACGACGGATTCAGGGTCCACCGCCCTGGCAAGTGCGCTCTGGATGCGGCGGAGAGTCCCGGCGACGCCCTCTCTGAGGAGAATGTCGTAATCCAGCACCTGGTGCCCGTTGTAATGGTTGCTCGTCGCGAGCAGCGACTCCCAGGCCCGGGTTTCCTCTTCCGTGTAGACGGCGTCCGCACGGTTGGACAGGACGAATGGCTTGAACGCCTCCACCCGTCGCTTCACGTCTTCCTTTTCGGCGTCGGTGTAGTCCGGGGAGGCGAGCACCGCTTCAAGCGGCTCTCGGTTGAGGAAATGCCGGCTGATCCGGTTGGTCGCGATCTCGTTCATCAGGACGAGGTCGAGGTTGCCGCAGACGACCCCCTCCTCGGGGATCATTGCGGGAGCGTCCGCGTAGAGCGCGGCTCTTCCATGCGCTTCCTTGAGAAAAGGGTGCTCGCCCGCATCGTTGGTGAAACCGGTCAGGTAAAGCCAGGAGTAGGGGCGATGCGCCATGGGAAGCGTCCTTTCCTTGTCCGTTCCCGCCGATGCGGTCGCCCGTCCCTCTCGGAACGGGCGACCGTCCGCGGTTCGTATCAGCCGAGGCGCGCGTTCGCGTCGCGGAGAATCTGCAGATATTCATCCAGGCCGGCATCCTTCAGCTTGGTGAGGAATTCCTGCCAGTCGGCATCGACGTTCGGATTCTTGACGCCCATGACGAAGTTCTGGATCCACTCGTCGCGGATCGGGTTGAGGATCGCGCCGAGCTCGGCCTGGCGATTCTCCTCTTCCGGTGTGAACCGGTAGGGGATCGTGCCGTAGTCCATGTACTCGACGTCCTTCAGCGCGGTGTTGACCGCCTTCGCATCGGGGTAGGAGGCGTCCGCGTGTGCATCGTTCTGGATGAGGAAATAGCCGAAGGGTCCATAGTCCTGCACCTTGCCGAAGTAGGATGCCGCCGAGGTCCCCTCCGCATCGGTGTAGATGCCCATGAAAGTCGGTACGCCATCCTTCAGTTCATAGGTCGTCCCCTCGATTCCGAACTCGTGGAAGAGCTGGCCGTCGTTCGAGCAGGACCAGTCGAGATATTCCAGCGTGCGGTCGAGACGATCGCCGGTCAGCTTGTCGGTCAGCGCGTTTCCGAACGAGTAGAAGGCGCCCCAGCGCTGCTGCATGGGTCCCTTGTCCGGGTAGGCGGTGAGCACGAGGTTCGCGTCGTGGATCTGCCAGTCGCCGACGACTCCGGCGGCCTTCTGGAGGTTGTTCAGGTTCTTCTGATAGCCGGGGAACTGGAAGTTGGCGTACACGTTGCCCTTGGAGAATTCGGCCATGCGCTGCTCGGAGGTCATGGTGACGAATTCCTTCGAAAGCAGCCCTTCGTCGTACAGCTTATACATGTACTTCAGGAGGTCGTGGAATTTGTCCGTTACGGAGCCATAGACGATCTGTCCTCCGGCGTCCGGATCCTTCCAGATGTCGAACCGGGTGCGGAAGGCGAGGTTGAAGCCTTCGAGCGCGTTGATCAGGCCCCAGCGATTGGGCAGGGTGGCGTTCGGGTTCACGGCTTTGATGGCCTTGAGGGCTTCATACAGCTCGTCGACGGTCTTGGGGATGGCCTTGCCGACGGCTTCGAATTCCGAGTCGCGGAACATCCATACATAGGTGCTGTTTCCGCCCATGGACATCTTGACCGGCATCATGTAGAGACGTCCCTTGGCATCGTTGTAGGTGGAGGTGAGGAGCTTCCAGTCCGCATCGGAGAAGGCGCTGCGGTAGTTGGGGAGCTTGTCCAGATGGTCGCTGATGGGGACGATGAAGTCGTCCTTGGCGATGCGGTTGACCTGGGCGGCATCCACCAGTTCCAGCATGTCGGCGTAGGACCCCGTGGCGAAGGCCAGGTTGAGTTTCTCGACCGCGATGCTGGAGGGGACATAGGTGTATTTCAGCGTCAGGTCGAATTTCTGCTTGATGAAGTCCACGAAGAGCGTGTCGCTGTAGGACTGGGACATGTCGGTCGAGCGATATACGCTGATCTCCACGGGCTGGCGGACCGCTGGCCCCGTCGTGACAGGCGTCGGAGTCGACGTCGGCGTGGGCGCGCTGCAGGACGTGGCAAGCACGGCTGCAGCCAGAAGAAGGACGATGAGCATCAAGGAAACCTTGGATTTCATATGGCACCTCCCTTATATTCTACAGCGTTCCGTGCTGCAGAAGCCAATCGGACGGGTCGGATCTCACCCTTTCACGGCACCCAGGGTCATCCCCTTGATGAAGTAGCGCTGGAGGACGGGGAACACGAGGAGGATCGGGAGAATGGAGACCAGCAGCGCCGTGTACTTGAGGCGCGTGATGTAGGCCTCGGCGTATACGTTGGCGTCATTGGACGCCTGCTGGGCCGCCGTCATGAACTTGTCCGCGCCGGCACCCTGGAGGACGATCTCCCGAAGGATGACCGTCAGCGGATATCGGTCGTACGTGGAGAAGTAGATCATGGGGTTGAAGAAGTCGTTCCACTTCCAAAGCGCGTAGTACATGGTGATCGTGGCGATGCCGGGCTTGATCAGCGGAAGGATGATCCGGAAGAAGACCTGGATCTCCTGGGCGCCGTCCAGTTTTGCGGACTCCTCGAGCTCGACCGGGACGTTGTTGATGAACATGCGCATCAGGATCAGGTTTCCGATGGCGATGGCGAGGGGGAACACCTGGGAGGCCCAGTTGTCGTACATCCCGACCTGGGAGATCAGGAGGAAGGTCGGGATGAGGCCGCCGTTGAAGTACATCGTGACGACCAGCATGTACCAGATCGGCTTGCGGAGGACGAAGTCCTTCTTGGCCATGGGGTAGGCCATCATCAGCGTGATGATGAGGCTGTAGACCGTACTCGCCGTGGTATAGAACATCGAATTCAGGAATGCGTTCGGAATCAGCCAGTTCGACAGGACCCTCGAATAGGCTTCGAGGTTCAGGGCGACGGGGAAGATGCCGACCTGTCCCGTCAGCACGGCGAGGTTCCCGCTCATCGACGTGGCGATGATGTTCATGAACGGAAAAACGGTCAGCCCGAAAACCCCTATGGAGAAGACATAGACGAAGACATCGATCAGGCGGGACGAGAGGCTCCTGTCCTTGATCATCGCGCGGTCACCCCTCTACCATATGGATTCGTCCGTGAGCTTGCGGGCGATGAGGTTCGCCACCAGCAGCATCACAAGACAGATGAGCATGTTCGCGAAACCGACCATGGCGCCGAAACTGTAATTCGAGGTCAGCAGGCCACGGATATAGAGGTAGATCCCGATGGTCTCCGCCTTGCTGATGATGCCGGGATTGGCTTGGTACAGCAGCAGGTTCTTCTCGAAACCACTGCTCGACAGGAGGCTTCCGAAACTCAGGATGATGCCGATGACGTACCACTCCTTGAAGGCAGGCAAGGTGATGAACCACATGCGTCTCAGTCTTCCGGCTCCGTCCACCTTCGCCGATTCGTAGACCTCCGGATCGATGGTGGCGATTCTTGCCAGCCAGATGATCGTATCCCACCCGACCGCCTGCCATGCGCTCATGAGCAACATGAGAAGCCGGAAGTACTTCGCATCCATCAGGAAGTAGATAGGAGCGCCTCCGAGGAGCTTGATGATGCTGTTGACCACGCCCGTGGAGGGAGAAAGGATCAGCGAGAAGATGCCGACGACGGCGACGGAGGAAAGGAAGTATGGGAAGTAGCTGACGGTCTGCACGACCCGCTTGAACCCGACGTTGAGGATTTCATTGAGGGAAAGGGCGAAGATGATCCCGGGCAGGGGCAGCAGGACCATCAACAGGAGATTCAGGGCGACCGTATTCCAGAGCAGGCGCCCGAGGTTCGGATAGTTCAGGAAGCTGACGAGCTGGCTGAGGCCGAAGTCCTTCGCCCAGGGGCTGTCGAAGATCCCGAGCCGCATGCTGTAGTCCTTGAAGGCGATGGTGACGCCGTACATCGGGATGTAGTGCCAGACGATGAAGTTGAGCAGTCCGGGGAGGACGAGCAAAAGCAGGAACCGCTGCTTGGATAGTTTGACGAAGAACTTCTTCGTGGCGCTCACCGAAAGCCGCATTCGTACCCTCCTCGTCCGATGCCGTTGGGACCCCTTCATCGTAGCAGGCGGAGCGGGCACAGGTTCAGAACATTCCTGCACTTTCCATACAGTTCATGAGGCCGTCGAGCGCCGCCTGAAATCAGGCTTCCGGGCCGCAGTTGCGATAGTCGTTCGGACTTCTTCCGAATTTCCGCTTGAACGCCCGGCGGAACGCGGTGTCGCTCAGATATCCGATGCGGACGGCGATTTCGGCGATGCCCAGATCGCTTCCCCGGAGAAGCCGGACGGACTCCTCGAGGCGCTTCCGTTCGATGTAGTCGGACGGAGACTCCCCCTCGTGCTCTTTGAAAACGCGGGATAGGTAGGCCTCGCTGATTTTCAGGTGATCTGCGATCCGCGTAAGCGAAAGGTCGGGGCGGAACAGGTTCGGGTCGACGTATCCGAGAATCCGCCGATAGAGGAAGGCGCCTGGTCGTGGGTGTTCCTGCGTCTCCCGTCGGGTGGCTTCATGGATCCTCGCGCGAAGTCGCTCGAATGCGGCGGCGCTTTCCGCCACGGAGGAATCCTTGTCGGGGCGTGAGTCGAATCTCGCGTCTTCAGGCGTCGGGCCGGCAAGCTTCTCAGCCGTCAGCTGCAGCTCTCCCAGCAGCAATGCGCGATCCTCGTCCGACATGGCAGGGTTCTCGAAGTATTCCTTTCCCATCAGTTCGAAGAGTCGCTGCAGCATCCGCTCGTCCTGACTCCGGAAAGCGGAGAGGAGGATCGGCTCGATGAGCGTCTTGTATTGTCTTCGCTCCGCATCGGGGTCGCGCCAGGCCATGGCCACCACGCTCGCCGGGGCGTCGTCCTTCATCCGCCGCAGCCGCTGGAGCTTCGTGAATTCCCACCAGGCGGAGGAGAGGTCCTGGAAGGGCGGGGTGAAGCGGATTTCGACACGGAATCCGTTGGCGTCGAGATAGCCGGCGACCCGATCCAACCCTGCGAGCAGCGCTTGCTCCTCGGTGTCGCCGTCGAGCCCGCAGATCCAGATCATCTGCATCGGGTCGACCTCGTAGAGCAGGATCGGCGGGTTCGTGATGAGCTGGATGCTGCTTTCGATGGCGTTGCGCGTCATGATGGCTCGGACGATTCCGGACGGTCCCGTCGGCTCTTCCCCCTGGAGGGTCCGGAAGAGCACGAGGCTGTATGGAGACGAGGGAAGATCCACATGCATCCGGTCCGCAGTGGAGCGGATTCCGTCCTCGCTGTCGTAGAATCCGCCGAAGATCTGGTGCAGCAGCGCGGGCGTCATCATGGGGTGCATTTCCTGGAGCTCCTGCTTCAGGTCGCGGTTGCTGTCCAGCAGGTTCTCGACGCCCGACTCGAGGATCGAATAGCCGGGTGCGTTTCCGAGACCCTGCATCCGCTCGGGACTCAGCCGCTCGGCGAGGCGGGACAGGGGCTGGGAGCGTCGCTTGGCCTGAAGGAAGGCCACTGTGAATCCGAGACCGACCGATGCAAGCAGCAGGAGGGCCAGGATTCGGCTCAAGGCCAAGACCGGCTTCATGAGGATCTGGGGGCTGCCGAGCGCGACATAGCGCCACCCGTTGCGGGAGGAGAGCGCGCTGATGACCATCTGTCCGTTCAAGCCGGACGGGTGGCCCTCGGCCGCGGATGCGAGCTGTGCGTCGCTCAGCCCAGAGGCGTTGTCGAGCTTCACGACGACACGCCCCGCATCGTCGACGATGGCTGCGACGCCTCCCTCGCCGATCTCCAGGGATTCGAGCAGACGCCTGATCTCCTGCGTATCGATCAGATACAGGATGGCGCCCGGTGGAACACTCCCGGATGCGGGCCGCAACTGGTATACGAAGGTAAGCAGATCGTACTCGCCTGCGGTATCCAGGGAATCGTTCAATTCGATGGACCGAGCGGGAAGGTATTCCATGTTGTTCGCCGGGTCGAGGAGCATGGAGAAGAACGCGTCCTTTTCCATGCTGCCGTACCGGAAGAACGTGCCATAGAAGGAATCGCAGTCGTAGAAGGTCGTCGGCCCGGCGACCGTCGCGGTCCGTGCGAAATATACGTACATTCGCGGCGTGAGCTTGTCGTTCTCCAGCCAGAGGGTCCAGAGATCCTTGACGTATTTGGTCATCTGGTTGTAGTACTCGGGGTTCTCCGGGGCCATGTAGGCCAGTTGCGACGTCTTGGGAAGGCTCGTGAGCCGATACGCCATCCGCTCCGCTTCCTGGAAGCGGATGTCGAGCGTGCGGTTGATTCCCTCGAGGACCAGCGTGTTGGTCCTCTCCATGTTCGTGGTGATCTGACGGATCGCGACATAATACGAGGTCAGGCTGAATGTCAGCAGGAGGGCGAAGAGGACCAGATAGGAACGAAGAAAATAGAAGAACAACCCCTGGCGGGAGAGAAATGCGTGCAGGCGCTTCCATGGGCTCTTCATGGGCCATCCCCCGGGCGAAGGACTTCCTCGTCCGACGTCCCTTCGACGTGGACGAGCAGCCCGTGCTTCTCCGCCGCACCCTTCAGGCAAGCCATCATCGCAGCCTCCGGAGGGACAAGGTTTTCCGAAGGGTCCTCCCGCCCAAGCGCACGGTACTTCCCGGTCCCCATCCTGTGGAAAGGAAGCAGGTCGAGTCGAAGAATCCCGAGTCCCGCGACATGGGCGGCTATCGATTCGACCGACTCCGACGTGGCGTTGAAACCCGGAATGACGGGAACCCTCGCGACGATCGAGCCACCCGTGCGTGCAAGTCGCGTGAGGTTTTCGAGTATGGCCTCGTTCCCTGAACCGGTCGCCCGTCGGTGCAGGTCCGGGTCCATCGTCTTCACATCGTAGAGCCACAGGTCCACGAGACCAGCGAGGTCCTCGAAGTGCCTGAAGTCCACGGCACCGGCGGTCTCCACTGCGACGTGGATGCGCTTTGCGCGGAGTCGCGGCAGGAAAGTGGCCAGCTCCGTGGACTGGAGAAGGGGCTCGCCGCCGGAAAACGTGACGCCTCCGTTCGAGGCTTGATAGAATTCCTCGTCCTGCATCAGCAGTTCGAGCAACTCATCGTCATCGTACATTCGCCCTTTCATGACCAGGGCATCGGTGGGACAGACCTCCGTGCACAGGCCGCACAGGTCGCATCGGGAGCGGTCGATGCGCCACTCCTCCGCGTCGACCGTTATGCATCCCGTGGGGCATGCGATGGCGCAAGCGCCGCAGTGGATGCAGTACAGGTCATAATGGAGCAGTTCGGGATCAGACGACTGGGATTCCGGGTTGTGGCACCATCCGCAAGTCAGCGGGCATCCCTTGAGGAAGACCGTCGTCCGAATGCCGGGCCCGTCGTTCAGGGAGAATCGCTGGACGTGATATGCACGCAGTCCCAGAGGCATGCCTCCTTCCTCCCACAGGGTACGCCCCGAGTATAGCGCAACGATGCGCACGCCGACAAACCAGAAGGAGTTCCACCGCCAAAGGTCGGGAATTGTATGGAATTCACAATTTTTGTATGCACCGCCACACCCGTTTCGGCGATATGCTCAAGGCGGGGAAAACCCCGTGGATGGACATGTTTCTGTGAATCGAAGATGCAGATTTCAAGGAGGGTGAATGATGAAAAGAACCAAGCTTCTCGCCACGGTCCTGGCCGTCGTCATGGTCATCGGCATGCTGTCGATGGTCGTTGCCGCGACCGAATACACCGGTACCCAGCTGGCAGTCCACTCCTTCTCGTCCGAGCAGATCGTCGAAGGCGGCGTCACCACGGACGGAAGCGCCGCGCTGGCTGTGGACGGAAACACCGCCACGGCATGGAACGACGAATACGTCCCGGAATCCGATCCGCCGAACTGGATCGTCTTCGACCTCGGCTCCGCTAAGACCGTCACCGGCTTCAAGGAACTGCCCCGCCAGGACGGCTATGCCGGTCTGGAGAACGGCAACATCAGGGACTACACGCTCTATGGCAGCACCAACGGAACGGATTTCACGGAAATCAAGTCGGGAAGCTTCGACGACACCAGCGCTGCCTGGCAGTCCACGACCTTCACCGGGGTGTCCGCTCGGTACATCAAGATCCAGCAGCCCTCCACTGCCGCCAACAATTATGTGGCCATCGCGGAAGTCGTCATCGTCACTTCCGAGACGAATCCCCAGACCGGCGACAACGGCATGCTGCTAGTCATCCTTCTCGCCGCAGCATCCGCCCTCGTCCTCGTGATGTTCCGCAGAACCAGCCGCGGCAAGACCTGATCCGATTCGAACCCTCACTCGCATAGCGAAAGAAGAAGCCGCCCTTCGGGGTGGCTTCTTCTTTCGTCCGTCTGAACGGATCGCACACCTGCTAGTTCGTCTCCTCGGTTTCGCGGTCTTTTCTTGTCTTCCAGGCATTCTGAAGCGGTTGCTCGACCTCGAGGCGCATCTGGATCCGCTGCCGCTCCTTTTTTCGTTGCGGGTCCGGAAGCTCCAGAATTTCTGCATTGTCGATCAGGATCCTGCCGCGGTCCTCGACGAAAGCGACATGGGCTCCGGGTTCCAGATCCAGTCGCTTGCGGATTTCTATGGGAATCGTGATTTGTCCCTTGGATGTGACTTTGGCGAAGTCGACGACATACCCCTACCTTCTTCTCTTCAGCTCCTCGTGGAGGTCCTCCAGCGTGACGCCCTGCTGCACGAGCAGCACGCACACGTGGTACAGCAGGTCCGAGACCTCGTACACCACCTCGTCATGCTTTCCGTTCTTGGCGGCGATGACCACTTCGGTCGCCTCCTCGCCCACCTTCTTGCAGATCTTGTCCAGCCCCTTGTCGAAGAGATAGTTCGTATAGGAACCTTCCTGCGGGTTCTTCCGGCGGTCGTCCACCACCGCGTAGATCTCATCCAGCACGTCCCCGATCTTGCTCATCCAGTCAGCCTCCTTCATGTCCGTTCTTTCAGCCGTAGGTCTTCGGTCTTCGGTCTTCGGTCTTCGGTTTATTCGTCCAGTTCGGCGATCTCCCGATAGAAGCAGGAGCGTGCGCCGGTGTGGCAGGCGGCCCCCGTCTGCTCGACCTCGAACAGCAGCGTGTCCGCATCGCAGTCGACGCGGCATCGCAGCACCTGCTGGAAGTGGCCCGAGGTCTCCCCCTTGAGCCACAGCGTTCCGCGGCTGCGGCTGTGGTAGTGCATCCGCCCGGTCTCCATCGTCGCGAGGAACGCCTCGCGGTCCATATAGGCCACCATCAGCACCGGCCCGTCGACCCCGTCCACGGCCAGCGCCGGCACAAGTCCGTCCGCGCCCTTCTTCAGGCGCTCCCAGGTCCGCTCCGCCGTTTCCTTGCCCAGGATCGCACTCATGCCTTCCCCTCCCCCGTATCCATGCGCTCGTCGGCCTCGCCCCGCGGCAGCCGCACCGAAACCCCGTGGACCGCCAGATAGCGCTTCAAGTCCACAATCCGCATCTCGCCGAAATGGAAAAGGCTCGCCGCCAGCGCCGCCTCGGCTCCACCGACGGTCAGCGCCTCGAGGAAGTCCTCGTAACGGCCGGCGCCTCCCGAGGCGATCACGGGAATTCCGACGGCCTCGGCGACCGCACGCGTGATCTCGATGTCGTATCCGGCCTTCGTCCCGTCCGCGTCCATGCTGGTCAGCAGGATCTCGCCGGCGCCCAGCCTTTCCACTTCCTTCGCCCAGGCCAGCACGTCGAGTCCCGTCGCCCGCCGACCACCGGCCACATAGACTTCGGACCCTCCCGTGCGGCGGCCCGCTGAATCCCTGCGTGCCCGTGCGTCGATGGCCACCACCACGCACTGGCTGCCGAAGCGCTTCGCCGCCTCCGAGACGAGTCCAGGGTCCGCCACCGCGGCGGAATTGAGGGAGATCTTGTCCGCACCCGCCGACAGCATCGCCCGGATATCGTCCACGGAGCGGATGCCTCCGCCCACGGTGAACGGGATGAAGACCTTTTCGGCCACCCGCCGAACCATGTCGAGCGTCGTCGCCCGCGCATCCGAGGTGGCGGTGATGTCGAGGAAGACGAGTTCGTCGGCCCCCGAGGAATCGTAGGCCACGGCGGCCTCGACCGGATCCCCCGCATCGACGAGGTCGACGAAGTTGACGCCCTTCACGACGCGCCCTTCGTGGACGTCCAGGCAGGGAATCAGCCGTTTCGCAAGCATCGCGCCAGGTCCACCTTTCCTTCGTACAGGGCCTTGCCGACGATCACGCCCGCGGCCCCGATGGCGCGCACGGCCTCGACGTCGGCCTCGGACCCGATGCCGCCCGAGGCGATCACGGCCAGCGAGGTCCCGAGAATCAGTTCGGTGGTCGCATCCAACGCGGCCCCCACGAGCATCCCGTCGCGGGCGATGTCGGTGTGGATCGCCGTGGTGGCCCCGAGCGCCTCCATGATCCGCGCGAATTCGAGCGTCTTCACGCCGCTGCCGGATGTCCAGCCATCGACGCCGACCTCCCCGTCCCTCGCGTCGATGCCGATGGCGATCCGCGCCCCATGGCGCCGCAGCGCCTCGGTCGTGAAGGCCCGGTCCTTGACGGCCGACGTGCCGAGCACGACGCGGTCGATGCCGGCCGCAAGCAAGGCCTCCAGCGTCTCCATGGTCCGCACGCCGCCGCCGGTCTGCACCGACAGTCCCGTCTCCGCGCGGATCCGGGCGATCAGCGCGTGGTGAGTCGGCACGCCGGAGCGCGCAGCATCGAGGTCGACCACATGGATCCACGTGGCGCCGGCCGCGCGGAACCCTTCGGCTATGGCCAGCGGGTCAACCGAATAGACGGTGGCCCGGGCGTAGTCCCCCTGGCGAAGTCGCACGCAGCGCCCGCCGAGCAGGTCGATGGCCGGGTAGACGACCATGGGCGAGGGTGCAGGCGCGCCGCTCTTCACGACCGACCTCCGTCCGCGAGCCAGCGCCGGAGCATCGCGAGGCCCTCGGACCCGCTCTTCTCGGGGTGGAACTGAACGGCCTGCAGGTTGTCCCGGCCTACGGCCGCATCGAAGACGATTCCGTGGGTGGAACGGGCGGTCACGATCGAGCGATCGGCCGCGTCGACGTAGTAGGAGTGCACGAAGTAGACATAGGGTCCGGACTGCCCCGAGGATAAGGCGGTCCCGTCCGCGAACAGCGGCCCTTTCGTTTCGGACAGCGTGTTCCAGCCCATGTGCGGGACCTTGAGCCCGGGTCCTCCCGGCAGTCTCCGGACGCGTCCGCGGAGGATGCCGAGTCCGGCTACGGTTCCAGCGGCGGCGGTTCCCGCATCCTTCCCCGCGCAGTCCGCGAAGTCCTCCTCGCTCTCGTCGAACAGCATCTGCATGCCGAGGCAGATGCCGAGGAAAGGACGCCCCAGAGGCAGGTATTCGCGCAGCGCGCGGTCCATCCCGGTCGCCGTGAGGTTTTCCACCGCGTCGCCTATGGCGCCCACTCCGGGAAGCACCAGACGGTCGGCTCGCTTCACGCGCTCCGGGTCGGTCACCAGTTCGGCGGACTCCCCCAGGAATTCGAAGGCCTTCTGGACGCTGCGGAGATTCCCCATGCCATAGTCGACGATCGCGATCATCCGCGCCTCAGCCCAGCCGCTTCCCGGTCAGCCGTTCATAGGCCTCGCGGTACTTGGCGGCGGTCTTCTCGACGACTTCGAAGGGGAGCTTCGGGGGCGGCGGGGTCTTGTCCCAGCTGCTGGCCTCGAGGAATTCGCGCAGGTACTGTTTGTCGAAGCTCTTCTGCGCGCGCCCGGGTTCATAATCCGACTTCTCCCAGAACCGGGACGAGTCGGGCGTGAACACCTCGTCGGCCACGGTCAGCACGCCGTCCACGGTGCCGAACTCGAACTTGGTGTCGGCAAGGAGGATGCCGCGGCCCTCGGCGTAGTCCGCCGCCCGCTTGTAGAGGGCGAGGCTCGCGTCGCGCAGCTGCTCCGCTGCGTTCTGTCCGATCATCCCGCACAGCTGGTCGAAGGTGACGTTGACGTCGTGCCCCTCCTCCGCCTTGGTCGACGGGGTGAACAGCGGCTCGGGAAGCCTTTCGCACTGGCGGAGTCCTTCAGGCAGGCGGATGCCGGCGACGGTGCCCGTCTGACGGTATTCCTTGAGCCCCGACCCCTCGAGGTAGCCCCGGACGATGCACTCGGCCGGCATCATCTTCACCTTCTTCACCCACATGGAGCGTCCGGAGAGCTCCTTCACGTAGCGGGAGAAGCCATTCGGATACTCCGCCGGGTCCGTGGAGATCACGTGGTTGGGAACCAGGTCCTTCGTCATGTCGAACCAGAAGGCCGACAGGCTGTTCAGCACGCGGCCCTTGTCCGGCACGAGCTCGTCGAAGACGACGTCGAAGGCCGAGATGCGGTCGGTGACGACGATGATCAGCGTCTCCCCAAGGTCGTAGACGTTGCGCACCTTCCCGCGGAAGGTCAGCGGCCGGTCGATGAAGTCGGTGTCGCGAAGAAGCGTCATGGTCCTGTTCCTCCTATGGTTCGTTCCCGGTCATCCCCTATAGGATGCCCTTGGTGGACGGGATGCCGTCCTCGGCCGGGTCCAGCTCGACCGCGACGCGGAGCGCACGGGCGAAAGACTTGTACAACGACTCGATGCGGTGGTGGTCGTTGGATCCGTACAGGCAGTTGAGGTGCAGCGTCAATCCGGCGTGGACCGAGATGGCCCGGAAGAACTCCTCGACCAGCTGGTTCTCCATGCCGCCCGTGCATTCCCCGTCGAATTCGGCCTCGAAGACCAGGAAAGGCCGGCCCGACACGTCGACGACGGCCATGGACAGCGCTTCGTCCAGGGGGACGTAGGCGGAGCCGAAGCGGCGGATTCCCGTGCGGTCGCCGAGGGCCTGCTTCAGGGCCTGGCCAAGGCAGATGCCGGTGTCCTCGACGGTGTGGTGGCCATCGACATGGAGGTCGCCCTTGGCGCTGATGCGCAGGATCATGTCGGAGTGCTTGGCGAGGGATTCGAGCATGTGGTCGAAGAATCCGATGCCCGTCACGCAGGAGGTCTGGGGCGTGGTGGCCCCGCAGGCGGCGCGGAATTCCGCCGCGTCCAGATACAGTTCCACGCGGAGTTCGGTTTCCTTCGTCCGCCGTTCGACGATCGCTTCCCGTTTGGCCATCGAGTTCGTCCTCCTCTTCTAGACGCCCGTCCCGAGAAGTCGGGACAGTTCGACGCACAGGGCGTCCATCTCCTCCGGCGTGCCCACCGTGATGCGCACGTGCCCGTCGATGCGGGGCTTCCGGAAGTACCGTACGAGTATACCGCGTTCCTTCAGGGCTTCATAGAGTTCAGCTCCGCCCAGTCGGGGGTGCCGCGTGAACAGGAAATTCGCCGCGGACGGGACCACTTCGAAACCGAGCTTCTGCAGCCGCCGCGCCGCACGCTCGCGGGTCTCGACGACGAGCGCCCTCGTCCGTTCGAACCAGGCCGGGTCGGAAAGCGAGGCGATGCCGGCGGCCTGGGCCAGGCGGTCCACGGTGTAGGAGTTGAAGGAATCGCGGATGCGTTCGAGCCCCTCGATCAAAACGCGGGAGCCGAAGGCGTAGCCCAGCCGGAGTCCGGCGAGGGAGCGGGCCTTGGAGGAAGTCTGCACGACGAGCAGGTTGTCGTGGCGGTCGAGCAGGGACAGCGCGGTCTCGCAGCCGAAGTCGACGTACGCCTCGTCGACGACGACGGCGCGGTCGGGGTGCGCCGCGACGATGCGCTCGATGTCGGCGAGGGGGAGGGCGCGCCCGGTCGGGGCGTTGGGGTTGGGCAGCACCACGCCGCCGCAGGGGGAAAGGAACGCGTCGACCGGGATGGAGAAGTCGTCCGCTAGAGGAACCGTGCGGAAGGGGACGTCATACAGTCCGGCATAGACGGGGTAGAAGCTGTAGGTGACGTCGGGGAAGAGCACGCAGGCGGGCGGGTCGATTGCTGCGGCGACCCCGGCAGACCCGACCGCGGGCGCGGGGTCGAAGAAGGCCTGGAAGGCGAAGGCGAGGATCTCGTCCGAACCGTTGCCGACGAAGATGCGCTCGGGGGGGATGCCGTAGGTTTCGGACAGCGCGGCGCGCAACGCCTTCGACGTGGGGTCGGGATAGAGGCGCAGCGTCGCGGCATCGAGCTCCCGCAGCGCTTTCTCGACGGCGGGAGAAGGCGGGTACGGGTTCTCGTTGGTGTTGAGCTTGATGTAGCGCTTGTCCTGCGGCTGCTCGCCGGGTACGTAGGGCGAGACGGAGGCGGCCTTGCGGCTCCAGAGGCGGCTCATGGACGCACCTCCCCGGACGGCTCCGGATTCCGCGCGCGGTCGGTGCCGAAGCGGACGCGGATGGCGTCGGCGTGGGCGGAGAGCCCTTCGGCGTCGGCGAAGGCGGCGATATCGGCGGCGCTGCGCTCGAGCGCCTCGCGGGTGTAGCGCAGGACGCTGGTCCGCTTCTGGAAGTCCTGGGTGGAGAGCGGCGAGAAGAAACGGGCGGTGCCGCTGGTCGGGAGGACGTGGTTCGGACCGGCGTAGTAGTCTCCGAGCGGCTCGGGCGAGTAGTTCCCGACGAAGATGGCGCCGGCGTTGCGAACCCGAGGGAGGAGCGCGTCCGGGTCGGCGACGCACAGCTCGAGGTGCTCGGGCGCGAGGCGGTTCGCGAAGTCGACGGCGACCTCAAGGTCGGGTACGACGACGATGCCGGCGTAATCGGCAAGCGATCGTTCGAGGATGGTGAGACGCGGCAGCAGCGCTGCGCGGCGGGCTGTCTCGTCGGCGACGGCCTCTGCCAGGGTGGCGTCGGTCGTGACGACGACGGCGGAGGAGAGGACGTCGTGCTCGGCCTGCGACAGGAGGTCCGCGGCGACGAACGCGGGGTCTGCGGACGAATCGGCGATGATCAGGATCTCGCTGGGCCCGGCGAACATGTCGATGTCGACCTGCCCATAGACGAGGCGCTTCGCCGTGTTCACCCAGAGGTTGCCCGGCCCGCAGATCTTGTCCACCTTCGGGACCGTCGCTGTCCCGTAGGCCATGGCGGCCACGGCCTGGGCTCCCCCGACGCGATAGACCTCGTCCACGCCGGCGAGCTTCGCCGCGGCGAGGATGACCGGGGCCACAGAGCCGTCGATGCGGGGCGGCGTGCACATCACGAGCCGACCGACCCCGGCGGCCTTTGCGGGAATCGCGTTCATGAGAACGGACGACGGCAGCGGCGCGGTGCCGCCGGGGACGTAGATGCCGGCCGTGGCGAGGGGCGTCACGCGGACGCCGACGCGCGCGCCGGGCGAAGTCTCCGTCTCGAAGCCGGTCTCGCGCTGGCGCTCGTGGAAGGCGAGGATGTTGGCCGCGGCGCGCTCCATGACGGCCAGCAGGTCGGGGTCGACGGCTTCGAACGCCGCCTCGAACTCGGCCGGCGTCACCCGCAGGTCCACGGCGCCGACGGTCACCTTGTCGAACCGCGCGGTATACGTGCACAGCGCGGCGTCCCCGTGCGAGCGGACATCGTCCAGGATCTCCTGCACCGTCGCGACGACATCGGTGCGCTCCATCTTGCCTCGTACGCCCAATGCCGCGATGGCGCGGTCCAGGTCCTCGGACGTCGTCGCCTGCAGGATCCGCGGCCGCAGCCCGGTCTTCCGCTCCGGCCCGCTCATCCCTTCACCCCCGTGCGCGCCAGCTCGGCGCGGACCGCCGCGACCAGCGCCCCGATGCGCTCCGCCTTCATCTTGAGGCTCACGCGGTTGACGACCATCCGGGCGCTGATATCCGCGATGGTCTCGAGTACTTCGAGGCCGTTCTCCTGCAGCGTGCGGCCGCTCTCGACGATGTCCACGATCACCTCTGAAAGCCCGACCAGCGGCGCCAGCTCGACCGAGCCGTTCAGCTTGATGATTTCCACGCTCTCGCGCTTCTTCAGCTCGAAGTATTCGCGGGCGATCCTCGGGTACTTCGTGGCGACACGCTTGTTCGGGATGCCGTCGAGCTTGCCCTTCATCCAGGACGGCCCCGCCACGCACAGGCGGCAGGCGCCGAACCCGAGGTTCAGCACCTCGTAGAGGCGTCTCCCCTCCTCGAGCAGCGTGTCCTTGCCCACGACGCCGATGTCGGCGGCGCCATACTCCACGTACGTCGGAACGTCCGCCGGCTTGGCCAGGATGAACCGCAGCCCGGCGGCTTCGTCCTCGAGGATCAACTTGCGCGAACCCGAACGCGTGCACGATACGTCATAGCCGGCTGCCTCGAGGAGGCCGAGCGTCTGTTCCGCAAGGCGCCCCTTCGACAGGGCGATGGTGATGGTTTCGTTCGTCTTGTCCATCTATCGGACCTCCCCGCTCCGGGTCATGTACCGGACGCAGTCGATGCCGCGCCGTGCGCCCTCGGCCCGCAGGTCCTCCTCGGACAACCGCTGCACGTCGCAGGCCACGCGGCGACCCGCCGCCCGCTCCTTCGCGACATAGGCCTGCGCCTTCGCCCGCACCTCCGGGTCGTAGCCGAACCACACGTCGGGGCCGGACTTCGCGGGCAGGATTCCCTGGCGTCTCAGGGCGGCCATCACCAGGTTCACCCCCAGGGAGAAGCCCGTCGACGGCAGCGCGCGGCCGAACTCGCCCACGACGTTGTCGTATCGCCCGCCGGACAGGATGGGGAACCCGATGCCGTAGGTGAAGCCCTTGAAGATGATGCCGGTGTAGTAGTCGAGGCTCTGAAGCATCCCAAGGTCCACGGAGACATATCGCAGCAGCCCATCCTCCTCGAGGAGGCGGAGTACGTCGCGGAGGTTGCGCAGGGCGGCGAGGGCGCGGGGGCTGTCGGTCAGCGCCTCGAAGCGGTCCAGGGCGTCGAAGGTCCCCTCGAAGGAGGCCATCGTCGACAGCACCTCGCGGGCGGCGTCGGACAGGCCGAGGAGGTCGGCGACCTCCTCGATCGCGAGGGTCTCCTTGGCGTCGATCAGCGCCGGCAGCGGTTCCGCGTCCTCGTCGGACACGCCCCATTCTTCGAGAAGAGCCTTGAAGAAGCCGACCTGGCCGACGGAGACCTGCAGGTCCTCGATGCCGGCCGCACGGGCCGCCGCGATGGCGGTCGCGATGATTTCGGCGTCCGCCTCAGCGGTCAGGGGTCCCATGAGCTCGACGCCGGCTTGGGTGAACTCGCTCTGCTTGCCGCCGCCCGCCCCAGCGAAGCGGACCATGTTTCCAACGTACGCGAGACGCAGCGGGGGCTCCTCGTCCTTCAGCAGCGTGGCCGCGAGCCGTGCGACCGGCACCGTGCCATCGTATCGCAGCGCGAGGATGCGGCCCTGCGCGTCGAAAAGCTTGAAGAGCCCCTCCTGGGGCGCGAGTCCTCGACCGGCCGCATAGACGTCGTAGAACTCGAGGCCGGGGGTCTCCACCTCCAGGAAGCCACGCGAGGCGAAGACCGCGCGGATCGCGGCTTCCAACGCGCGCTTCTTCGCGCAGTCGTCCGGGAGTCCGTCCTGGACGCCGTCGGGGGTGTGGAATCTCCAATTGCCCATGCTCTCGACCTCGCTTCTGTGCTTTATCGCTTTACCGCTTTACTTCGATAACGCACTAAACCATTGGTGGGATTATATCGGCGCTTCTTTTCCCTGTCAATCCCCGTTCGTGGACCTGCAGTGAAGCCAGACCCTCGACACATCCCCTACAGTATACGATGGATCCGTCCCGTCGAAGAAGCCCCGCCTCCCTTGCGGAAGACGGGGCCTGTGAACGGGAGAACCTCGGGCGGGTCAAGCAAGGGGGTGCAGGAGAGGCCTGCGGTCACCCGGACACGACTTCGCTACGGTGCGGGAATCTCCGTGGGGACTGCGGTCGGCTCGGTCGTCGGGGCGACGGTCGGTTCGACCGTCGGCTCAGCGGTAGGCGCTACGGTCGGCGCCAGCGTAGGCACGGGAGTCGGCATCGGACTCGGAATGGGGTGGTTCCCCTTGCCGGCGTGGCGGTATTCGTTCGTCGCCTTCATGATGTCCTTGACGGACGCGTTTCCGTACTGTGCAAGCACTTGTTCGCGGGTCCAGCCGAGGGTCTTGGCCAGTCGGTCAAGAAGCAGCAGGCGTCCCGGCGGAATGCCGAGTGCGGCTGCGGTCATGATGCGTTCGTGGACGACGAGGGAATTGCCGCCGCAGATTTCAGGCGTAGGCTCTACCGTAGGCTCGACCGTCGGGTCAGGAGGCGCCGTGATCGGGGGGCCCAGCGTGATTTCGGGCGAGGGCTCGGGGGTTATCGTCGCCTCGATCGTAGGCTCGGGGGTGGCCGTCGCTTCAATCGTCGGCTCTCCGGTAGGAGGCGTGCTCAGGAAAGCGAGGGCGTCCGGCGCCGCGAGGACGAGGACGGCTGGGATGGCGGCGATCAGGAGGAGTGTCACCAGAATGGAGCTGATGGTCTTCTTCATGAATGTCACTTCCTTTCCTACTGACAGGTGAAATGACCCCTATCACTATCCTATACGCACTGAAGTGGAAAGAAAACGGGGTGGCTACAGAAATCCTACCGCATCCAGCGGCCTTGCGAACGGTATAATCCAGAGAGACTCCCCCGCCGTGGGGAGAAGGGGGAAAGCATGGAGGCCGCTGGGGCGAAGGGATTCCGGACCGAGATGGGGGTGGTTGTCTATCTGGCGACGATCCTCTTGATCGCGTTGCTCGGGAACGCCCTGTTCGGTCTTTCCCTCTCTGGATTCCTCCTGTTCCTCGTCTATCTGGTCTTCTATGTATTCTTGCCCGGCAAGGTATTGTCACGGATCCTGAAGCCCAAGGCTCTCGTCGGACTTGCCGATGATGTCCTGGCCTTCTTTCTTGGATTCTTCCTCCTGGTCGCCGAATACTTCCTCTTCACATGGCTCGGTGTCCGATTCCTGCTGTCCGTCGTCTCCCCTGCCCTGCTTCTCGTTGGCATGGGATTCGGCCTCCGGCGAGGAACGGGTTGGCAGGCCCTGTTGAAAGCTGCGGTCCCTTCCGCCGACGGACCCGCCTACGTCCTGGCGAGCGTCGGCATGGCGGTCTCGGCTTTCCTCACCCTGTTCCGCTACCCTCGGCCCGACGTCATCCCGGGCGTCCAGCTGTACCCCGACATCGCCTGGCATATCGGAAACGTCGGCATCCTTTCCGGCGCCAATGGTTTCCAGGACACCCGCGTGCAGGGCGTGACTTTCACCTACCACTATTTCTCGGACCTCTTCTTCGCGATCGAGCGCCTCGTGTTCGGGGGCAATGCATTCGACCTGATCGTGCAGTACCAGTTCGTGCTCATCGGTACCTTGCTGGGGTTCACGGCGATCGCGTTCTTCTCCGAGGCCTTCGGGAAGCGCAGTTGGACCACCTACGCCTCCTCGGCCGTGCTCCTCTTCGTCCCCGCGGTCCTTCCTGGATATGGGAATCTCCTTTTCTTCCACCTCTTCACCAACGTCAACGCCATGGCTTTGGCCTTGCCGGCACTGATGGTTCTCCTGATTCTCGTGAAGAGACTCCTCGAGGACCGGAATGAACCGTATTCTATCGTGCTGATTCCCGCCCTGCTGATTCTGCTCGCGGGGCTTAAGGGGCCAGTCGCGTTCACAATCCTGGCCGCGCTGCT
>CAZOHH010000001.1:49496-77534 GCA_964579735.1 uncultured Oscillospiraceae bacterium
TTCTGCTCGCGGGGCTTAAGGGGCCAGTCGCGTTCACAATCCTGGCCGCGCTGCTGACCTTCGCCGCGCTACAGGTCCTCCGGCGTGGATTCGACCGGATCTGGGGTTTCACCCTACTCGCTTCCTGCATCGGTTACGCGGTGGTGCACTTCACGCTGCTCGACAAGGGCCTCTCCCTGATCACTCTCGGCCTCTCATCGCCGGTGGAGATCGTGGCGCGGGTACCCGCATATGCCGGGCTCTTCGCCATGGTGCCAAGGACCCCGCTCCTCGTGGCGGCGATGATCCCCTTCCACTTCCTGGTGGTGGGGTCCCCTCTCGCCATCTTCTTCCTGATCCGGGTGTTCCGGATCGCGACTCGGTGGGTCCGAGGAAAAGCCCTGCCGTCCTTCGAAGAATTCCTACTGGTCTTCGCGATCCTGTCCGTCGGAGCATATTACACCATCGGGCATGCCGGACTCTCGCAGATGTACTTCCTGTTCGGCGCTCTTCCCGCCATCGTGCTTCTCGGCTTTGCGGAGGTCCGCGACCTGCTGACGCGCACGCGACCGGCGAGCACTCGGATCCTCGTCGCCTCCTTGCTGCTGATCACGGTTTCGGTCGGCGCGGTGGCTTCCTACCATGTCCTCCAGCGCAACGCGCTCGAGACGGTGAAGCTCCACGGCATCGACACCTCCTCCCCGACCGTGAACAAGGTCAGTTCCGCGGAGTACGAGGGACTCGCCTGGCTCCTGGCGAACACGCCTTCCTCCTCGCTGTTCGCGACGAACCGCCACGGAACGGATCGGCTTTTCTTCCTCTATAGTGCCTACACGGGTCGGATGTTCTATGTCGAGGGCTCTTCCTATGCCACCAACAGCGGTCTGTCCCGGGAACAGGCCGACGCGATGCAGCGCCTGAACGACCGGCTCTTCCAGGCAGGGGTCAGCCGCAAGCTCGATCTGGCGAGGCGGCTCGGCATCGACTACGTCGTGTATTTCAAGCACGAGCGCGACCGAACACCGCCGAACGAAGCCCAAGGCTTCCGGCCGGTCTTCGACAACGCGGACATGACCATCTTCCAGGTCCTGTAGGGATCCGGTCAGCGCAGCAGGCGGTTCTCGACCTTCCTCAGGCGCCGGATCGTCCCGCGGTCGAGTCGGAGCGTTCTGCGACGGATGCGGTACGGACGAGCCCCTCGGAAGCCTTCGGCGAGCCCTGCGAAGAACTCGCGGGCAGCGTGGTCGCGCAGCGACTTGACACACATCTCGAGAGCGGACAGGAAGACGTAGACCACAAGGTGGAACGCCGGGTAGAAGGTGATCGCGAACCAGATCCGATTGCGGATGTAGTAGCGATATTTCGTCCGGTTCGTGCTGCGGACCGATGAGACCTTGTGACGGACGAGGAAGGCCGGATCGTAGACCAGACGGTACCCTTCCCGGAAGATGCGCATCCCGAGGTCCGACTCCTCACCGGAATAGAAGAAGCCTTCCGGGAAATCCCCGGTCCGGTCGAGCACGGCCCGAGGGATGGCGAAGAGACAACCTACGAAGTACGAGGTCTCGAAGCGGCGGTCGCCCTTCGATTTGTCCTTGGCCGGCAGTTCCTTGCGGTCCGCGAGCCCCGTGAAATAGTTCACGATCCTCGGGCACAGGCATCCCAGCGTCGGGTCCGACTCGAATTCCGCAGCAAGACGGCGAAGGAACGTGGGGTCGTCGAGGATGGCATCGTCGTCGATTCCGACCAGCAAGTCCCCCGTGCAGGCCCGCATCGCACGGTTGCGGCCGCCCGCGACGCCGAGGTTGTGGTCCGAAACAAGGAGAACGACGGTCGGGTAATCCCTGGCCACCCGCTCGCGCGTGGCGTCGCTCGAGCCGTTGTCCAGAAGGACGATCTCGAAGGGAGGGGTATCCTGCGCGAGAAGGTGGTCGAGGCAGTCGCAGAGATCCGCGACGCGGTCGCGGGTGATGAGGAAGCAGCTCAGCTTCATGTCGTGGGACGTGCCCCCTTTCCCGACCCCTGCAAACGTCCGAGGATTCGTTTGCGGTAGTCCTCGAGACAAGTCGGTCTCAACGCCAGGACCATCCCTGCGTAAACGATGCCTGCGGCTCCAAGGGAGAGAGCCAAGGTGGCGATGCTGCCGAAACGGTTGCCCGCTACCCATTGGACGAGGAAGGCCGAAAGGCCCGTCGGCACCGTGATGGCGATGGACCGGACCAGATCTGCGGTGAAAGCCCGCAGGTGGAGCTTTCCAAGCTTTTTGCGTAGACGGATGACCATCAGGGTGGCGCTCACGCCGATGGAGACGGAGTTGGCGATGCCGATTCCGGCGAGACCGAGGATCGGAACGAGGGCCAGGTTCAGACCGACGTTGAGGACGACGGCGATTCCGCCGTTGACCATGGGCGTGCGGGTGTCGCCGAGGGCGAAGAACACGCGGGACATGATGTCGCGGATTCCGAGGAAGAGAAGTCCGGGCGCGAAGAAGAGGAACCCATGCGCAGTCCGCGCGACGTCCTCCGGACCGTAGGCGCCGTGGCCGAACAGCGCGGAGACGAGTACAGGTGCCAGCAGCATCGCGCAGACCGAGGAGGGGATCAGGAAGACGGAGAGGAAACCGAGTGACCGCGTCACCTGGGCACCGAGCTCGTCGTGGCGGCCTTCGGCCGCCGACACGGAGAAACGCGGGTAAAGCACCGTGGCGATGCCCAGGATGAAGGTCCCCTGGAAGAGCTGCATGAGCAGGGTGATGTTCGTGACGTAGGTCACGCTGCCCACGAAGAGGGTCGAAGCCATCATCTTGTCCACGACGTTGCCGACCTGCTGGGCGGCCGTGCCCGCGAGGACGGGCAGCGAGGCGAGGAGCAGAAGGCGCAGGTCGCGGTCCTTGAAGTCGAGGACCGGACGGATGCGGACGATCCGGCGCATCGAGATCTCCTGCATCAGCCACTGCAGGAAGTTCCCGAGGAGCGTCCCGATGACGAGAGCGATGACTCCGGCGCCTTTCCCAAGCCAGGCGGCCAGGATCACGGCGAGGCCGAGGGGGATGCTTGTCAGCGCGGTGACCGCGAAGCGGCGGTTGGCCTGGAGCAACGCCGCCGAAACGAACCCGAGCAGCATGAAGACGACGGATGGAAGAAGCCAGCGCGTGTACTGGACCGTCAGCGCCTTCGCCGCATCGGCGTAGCCCGGCGCCATGACGCGCACCAGCAAGGGCGCGGCGAACCAGGCTGCCGCGACGAGGGTCAGGACAAGCAGGAGGAAGACCGAAGTGACGTTGGAAGCGAAGTGGTCCGCCCGTTCCTTCCCTTCCCGCGCCTTGACGCGCGTGTAGTTGGGAATCAAGGTCGTGGACAGCACCGCTCCGAAGATGGAGAAGAGGATCACGACGATGTTGAAGGCCATGTTGAAGGCGTCGGTCATCCAGGTCGCGCCGAAGACGGCGGCGACGACGGCAGCACGGAGAAAGCCGGTCAGCTTGCCGGCGAACGAGAGCGCGATGTAGCCCGTTCCTTCGCGGAGGACGCCGGCGTCCTTCCTGTCCATCATGGGTGATGCGTCAGCCATGGGACACCCGCGCCGCGAGAATCCGGAGCGGCTCTTCGGACGCCACGAGTGAGAAGGCGCTGAGGAAGGAACGCTCATAACGGGGGTTTCCGGTGCCGTCGAAACGGACGACCGCCAGGTGGACCGAGGGGAAGCCGGAGCGGATGCCCTCGAGCGCGGTGCTCGGGAACAGGGCGAGCACCCCTGCGGGAGCTCCTTCGGGAGGGCACGCCATCCAGACGGCTTCGAGAGGGACGAACCCCTCCATGACGACATCGCTATCCGGCAGCAAGGGGGACCGCTCTCGCGGGTGCGGCTTGTAGACGAGGGGAGGGGGAGGACCGCCGGCCGAGATCTCGGTCCTGAAGGCCTCGACGACATGGACCGTGGCCTCGGAAAGAACCGACGGGTCGAGTCCGAAGTCCCCGAAGGAGGCACCGAGGACCAGCAGCGCCCCGGACAGCGCATGGACATCGAACACCCAGGCCGATGCGACGGCGGTGCGGAAACGAACTAGCGCGTGGCTGCCGGCCTCCGGCCAGAGCGGAAGAGCATGCGGGGAACCTTCCCCCGCGTGGACGGCATCGAAGCGTCCGGGGTCGGATGCACGGATCTCGTCGAAGGGAGGCAGTGGCAGGAGAAACGGGTCGGCGTGGTCGTTGCACAATCCGGTCCGCGTGCGGAGCCAGCGCAGGAAGTCCTTGGGATGGGCTCGCGGGCGACGGCGCATACGGACGTAATGGAGCGCACCATCCTCGAGGAGCACATGTCGCTGACCGGGCCAACGGGCGAGAAGGACCAGATTCGCAAGACCTGAAAGCGTCTGGAAGACGACGACCCGGTCGAAGGCGTCGAGCCCAGGGACAGCGGCCAGGGCACGGTCGCGGGCGAAGGCCACGAGACGGCCGGTCAAGGCCGACAGGACTCCAGGAATGTCCTCCTGGGGAGGCTGAGAGACGACCTCGATCCGGTCGAAGAGACCGCTGCGTTCGGCGGCGACGGCGAGGGACTCCGCGAGGATCGTGTCGACGGAGAGTGGGCGAAGGACAAGGACCGTGTAGGAATCGTCGCGATGAAGACAACGGTCGGCCATGGCCTGCAGGAGGTGGTACGGCGTCTGCACCAAGGCGACGTGCTTCATGGACGCTCCCATTTCCAGGCGTTGTGTTTCAATCCGATTCCCAACCAGCACCAGAACAGGATGTTCACGAGAACCCCCGTCGAGACGAACGGGTGGAAGAAACCGTATCCGAAGAAGATGAGCGAGGGAAACAGGACGGCGATGAAGTTCCGCCAGCCTCGCGTATTGCGGAGGGAGTAGCGGAGAACAGCACCGACGGTACCGAGGAAGACGATGAGTCCGGGGATTCCGATGGTGACCAGCAGTTCGAGGATGAAGTTGTGGGGCGGGAGCTGGGAGCCGCCCGCCTTGGTGGCGAACAGGAACTTCCCGCCTCCGAGGAATCCGTCGGTCTTCAGGATGTAGCGGATCACGACGTTCCACAGATCCCAACGCACGAAGTCGCTGCCTGCGACCGAGTCCGGTGTCGGAACGAGGTGAACCATGCTGAGGATCCGGTTCATCAGGTCGACGCTGTCGGCGACGTCGAATCGATAGCAAAGGAAAGCAAGCCCGACTCCGGCGGCGACGCACAAGAGGAGGCGCAGAAGGAGTGCCTTGCGGCGGCTGAAAAGCATGACCAGGGAAAAGAAGAGAGCGATGGCGCATGCGACGCCGAAGGCGGTGCGCGACCCGGCGATCAGGATGAAGAAGGTGAACAGCGTCGCATTGAGATAGGCGAGAAGACGCCACCCCGGGCGGTACGATGCGTGGAGCAGGGTATAGATGGATGCGAAGAGCATCAAGGAGCTGCAGGCGAGGAAATAGTTGATGGAGGAACCGAAGATGGTCAGTCGAATGCCTTCGGCCCCCAGTTCGAGCCAATGGGAGGCCTGGAGAAGCATGACCGTCGTGGTGCAGGCGACCATCGCCTTGATGACGCCCCGACGCGGGACAATCCCGGTGTCGATGGCCAGGAAAGCGGCGACCGCGGGGACCATGACCCGGAGCACCATGAACGGGGTCGTGGTCGTGATGCCCGTCGAGGCTCGTACGGCGACGAGACCCGCAGCATAGAAGATGAGGAGCGCAGCCCCTGCGACCGTCCACCAACCGGCTTTCGATAGGGTCAGTTTCCGGAAGAGGAGGGCGATGGCGACACAAAGGATCAAGGTCTCCAGGAGCAGGTCCGAAATGAAGATCCGCTGTCTGGGCATGGATCCGGCGATGCTGACGGAAAAGGCGGCGAAGAGGAGGATCGCGAACAGCAAGATGAACCCGAGGACCTCCCGGACGCGCGGACGGACGAACCACGCCGCCACTGCGCGGAGACCCCGGGGACGGCGGCGGGGAATGGCGGCGCTATCCTCCATGGGCCTGCTCCAGGCTTCTCAGCGCGTTCCGGTAGGGCTCCCATTCCCCCACGTCGTGCCAGCTCGCTTCGTCCACTTCGTGGATGCCGATCCGCTTGCCTGCGGCCAGCAGTTCGGCCAGCAGCGTGTCCATGTCCGTGCGCCGGTCCTCCGATACGAAGGAGAGGACATCCGGTGAAAGGACGTAGACGCCGGTGTTGACCAGATGGGCATAGGTCGGTTTCTCCTGTACGCCGCGAAGGATCCCATCCTCTGCCTGGAGGACACCATAGGGCACCGTGAAATGCTTGCGGCACCCGACGATGGTCATGTCGTATCGGCCGGACTCGTGGGTGGTGAAGACCGTGTCGAGCGGTGTGTCGAGCAGGACATCGCAGTTGGTAAGGAAGAAGGGACGCACGAGCGAAGGACGAGCCAGCGCGAGGCTTCCGACCGTCCCCATCGGGAACGTCTCCTCGACGAACTCCACGGACTCGTACTTGGAACGCACGGCCTCGTCGGCGAAGTACGCGCGGATCATTTCGGACTTGTATCGGACCGAAAGGATGAAACGGCTGAATCCAGCCATCGCGAAGCGGTCCATGATGACCTCGATGACCGGTTTGTCCCCGAGGGGGATCAGGGGTTTGGGAAGGATCCGCGTGAAAGGCTCCATCCGGGACCCGATGCCGCCGGCCTGGAGGAAGACGGGGTTGTCCCTCTTCATGGCGACGATGCGTTTCTCGACCGGGTAGCGGAAGTGGACGTCGAGGATGGTGCCCGACGCATCGATGGAGGGAACGAGGTCGATGTGGTACTCGTCCATGAGGCGTCGCGCGTTTTCCGCGGCCAGGGAGTCGACGCCCGATACGGAGCGGGGGGAGCGGTTCATGATGGTGGCCACGGGTTCCGTCAAGGACCTCCCTGCCAGGATTCCGCGCCGGATGTCGCCGTCGGTGACGGCGCCGACCAGGTGTAGTCCGGTGTCCACGACGAGCAGGCACCGCGTCGCGGACCGGTCGGTCTGCTGCATCGCCTCGCGTATCGTGCGGTTACCATCGATGATGCAGGTTTCGATCTCGCTCTTCATCGTATGTTCCCCCCCTGATCCTGCAGGCGTCTGGCAAGAATGGTTTCCGCGGCCTCGAAGTCCGCCGCGAAGTCGATATCGATGGAATCCTCCTCCGACATGGGGAAGGCCAGCACTTCGCCGGCCAGGAAATCCCTCGTGCGGGCGAGCGTGGCTGGGCGGCAGAGGTACAGGGCGCCATTCAGCCGGTATACCGGCGGGAAGTCCTGACGTCGCGCGAAGACGGACCGGTCATAGGGGATGAGGTCGGAGATCCTACCTCGCTCGTCGACGGTCTTCAGCCACCACGGCGGGTGGTTCTCGCACACGACGGAGACGAGTCCGTCGCAGTCCGGCTCGGAGAGGAGACGGGACAAGGCAGCCGTGACGTGCGCGGCATCGCGCAACGGGCTGGTCGCCTGCAGCAGCAGGAGGAGGTCCGGTTCCCAACCGTCCCGACTCTTCAGGACATCCAGAACGTGCAGGACGGCGTCCACGGTCGGGCTCCGGTCGGTAGCCAGCTCGGGAGGCCGCTCGACGGTCTCCGCGCCGGCGTCCAGCGCGGCAGCGGCGATGGCTTCGTCGTCGGTGCTCACCACCACGCGCATCGGATAGCCGCAGTCGAGCGCCGCTCGAAGGGTCCATTCGATCAGGGGGCGACCGCAGAGGGGCTTCACGTTCTTGCCCGGAAGTCCCTTCGACCCGCCGCGGGCAGGAACTACGCAGAGGATGCGGGGAGGAGTCCCCTCGCTCATGGCGCGGTCCTATCGGGTTCGACGTCGTCCCACAGGACGAGATCGTCCGGCTGGAGTGCGCGCAAGGTCCTTCTACCGACGAGCTGGTCGATCTGTGCCGGCGGAATGCCGCCCGCTGGGCGCTTCACGGACAACATCGACCGTTCGATCGTCGTTCCCGCGGGGATGAGGGTCTCGGCCACGACGCTCTTTCGGACCAGTTCGGCTGTCGCCGTCTCGCGCGCCGATGGCCGCTTGATTCCGTCGCCCATGGCCGCTTCGATGTGGCGGATGCCGGTGACGAGCGCCTTGAGCTCGCCGGGCTCGAGGGACATCCGGTGGTCCGGTCCAGGCAAGCCGCGGTCCAGCGTGAAATGCTTCTCCAGGACACAGGCTCCCAGCGCGACGGCGGCGAAGGAGATCTCGAGCCCTTCGGTGTGATCGGAGTAGCCCACGGGCAGGCCGAACTCGGCCGTCAACGTGGCCATGGCCGTTAGGTTCACGGAGTCGAAGGGAGCGGGGTAGTCGCTCGTGCAATGGAGCAGCGTGACGGGCACAGGTCTTCTGCCGTCCACATGGATCCAGGACAGCGCCTCGCGGATTTCCGGCAGGGTGGCCATGCCGGTCGAGACGATCAGGGGAAGCCCGAAGGAGGCGATGTGCGAAAGGAGGGGTCGATTGGTCAGTTCACCGGAGGGAACCTTGAAACGGGCGACGCCGAGAGCTCGCAATAGGTCCGCGGACGGCTCGTCGAAAGGGGTGGAGAGGAATTCGATGCCTCTCGAACGGCAGGCCTGGAAAAGTCGTCGATGCAGTTCCTCGGAGAGTTCGAGTGCCTTCAGCATCGCGAACTGGCCGTCGTCGGTCCCCGTGTTGCGTATCTGGTATCCCGCCTTCCGCGCCCTCTTCGTGACGAGCGACTCGGCGCGGAAGGTCTGGAACTTCACGGCGTCGCAGCCGGCTTCCGCCGCCCGGTCGACCATCTCCAAGGCCAGGTCGGGGTTCCCGTTGTGGTTGACTCCCGCCTCCGCGATGATGTAAACGGCCATGCCTCAGCCCTTCTCTTCCATGTTCCTGGCGGGAACTCCGGCGACGCGCACGTCATCCGGAACGTCCCGCGTGACGACCGCGCCTGCCGCGACCACGCACCGGTCTCCGACGCGGACTCCAGGCAGCACGACGGCGAGGGATCCCACCAGCGTGTCCGAGCCGACCTTGGCCTGGCCGGACAGGACCGCTCCCGGCCCGATGAGCGTGTTGTCTCCGACCTGGCAACCATGTTCGACGATGCACCCGGTGTTTAGGACGGCGAGCCGTCCAACGGTCGCACCGGCGTTGATGATGGCCCCCGCCATGACCGCGGCCCCTTCCCCGATGCGGACCGAGCGCGATACGACGGCCGAGGGATGGACGAGCGTCCGGAAGGGCAACCCCAGAAGATCCAGTCGACGGACGACCTCCGTTCGACGGACCATGTCTCGGCCCGATCCCACTCCGACGACCAGCGCCAGAGGTTCCTTGTCCGCGATCCGTCGTATGTCGGCGTCGCTCCCGAGAATGGGCAGTCCGCAGAACGAAACCTCTTCGGAACCAGGCCGGTCGGTACAGCCGAGGACGTCCGGAAGCAGCCCGCAGACCTCGAGGAGATCGACGAGCACCGAAGCGTGCCCACCACAGCCGACCAGTAGGATCCTCTCCTCATTCATCTTCGAACACCAGCCTTTTCCGAAGCAGCCGCGCATAGTCGGCGTCGCGCAGCACGGCAAGGACCTTCTCCGATGTGCGTCCGTCACCATAGGGATTCACCACGTCCGCGGCCTTCGCGCGGAAGGAGTCCGACAGCGCCAGCTGGAGGGCCGTTGCGATGTCGGCGCTCCGGCAGGGCACATGGAGCACGTTGGCTCCATGCAGGCGGCCTTTCTGTCGGTCGCCGACGTCGACGACCGGCAAGCCGAAGGAGGCGGCCTCGACGATGCCCGACGAGGAGTTTCCCACCATGCATCGGCAGTTCCGCAGGCTGTCCAGGTAGTTCTTCGACCCGAGGTTCTGGTGGAAATGCAGCCGGGAGTGGGTTGCGGCGAATGCCTCGATGCGCGCGTTGATCGAGAGACCGTCCGCATCGGCGCCCGTTCCGGTGAGCAATGCGTGAAGACCGGTCGCGTCAAGCGCGTGGAGCCACTCGTCCAGTTCCGAAAGGGGCGTCGTCCCTTCCACGGTCCGCACGGTCGCAGGGTGGAAGGTACCGAGGAGTATCGGTTCGTCGAGAGGCAGTCCATAGCGGCGTGCCCAGGTCTTCGGGTCGGGGGGTGGAAGGTGCTGGATCCACTCCAGGCCGGGAGCGCCGACGACCGTCACGCGCCAGGTCTCCTCCCCCATCCGGCGGAGGTTCCGGGCATAGGCTTCGGTGGCAGGAAGGTGGAGGTGGCTGAGTTTCGTGATGGCGTGCCGGTACTGCTCGTCGATGGCACCCTCGGTGGTCTCGCCGCCATGGAGGTGCGCAACGGGAACGTTGAGCGGCAAGGCGGCGGCCGCCGCCGCGAAAATCTCGAAGCGGTCCCCGAGGAGGAGAACGAGGTCGGGGCGGAGCGTGTCGTAAGCGGCAGCGAAGCCGGCCAGCGCGGTGCCGCAGGCGGTCGCGACGTCGAGGGGGCGGTCCCCGGTCTGGTTCGTGTCGATTCGGGCGGCGGCAGGGAACCCGTCCTCTTCGACCTGGCGCCAGGTCTCTCCGAGTCCGGCCATGAGGTGGCCCCCGGTCACCAGCGTCAGCAGTTCGAAGTCGTCCGCTTCCTGCAGGGCCTTCAGGATCCAGCGAAGGAGTCCATAGTCGGCGCGGGTCCCTGTGACGACGGCAATGCGCCGTCTCTTCGGCGAGCCGGTCATGGGACGACGCTCCGGATCGCGGCACAGATCCGGTCGATGCTCTCGTCGGGAAGCCCGACGGTGCTGGGCAGGCTGATCCCGTGTCCGGCGAGGTAGGTCGTGGAGGTCATGTCGTCGGCGGGAAAGCCGCGGTAGGGCGGCATGACATGGAGCGGACGGAAGAAGGGGCGGCATTCGATCCCGGCCGCCACGAGCCGGGCGATCAGGGTGCCGGCATCGATAGGAAAGGCTTCCTCCAGGACGATGCCGAAAAGCCAGCAGCAGTTGTCGACCCCATCGACCTCCGGCATGAGCGCGATTCCAGGGACTCCGGAAAGACCGGCGCGATACCGCTCAGCCTGCCGTTTCTTCTCGTGGAGCCGTCCTTCGATGCCTTCGAGCTGCGCGACGCCCAGCGCGGCCAGGACGTTCGGCATGCGGTAGTTGTACCCGACGTCGGCATGCTCCATGGCGCCGTCCGGGGTCATGCTCTTGGCCTGGTTGGACAGGTACTTGCCGCGCCGGACCGTTTCCGGATCCATCGAGACGAGCATTCCACCGGCTCCGGTCGTGAGCAGTTTGTTGCCGTTGAAGCTGAAGGCTCCGTAGTCGCCGATCGTGCCGGTGTGACGGAAGGCTCCGTCCGCACTGCGGATGCGGGTGCCCAGGGACTCGGTCGCGTCCTCGACGACGGCGAAGCCATGCAGGCTCCGCAGGGCCAGAAGTGCATCCATGTCGACCGCGTTGCCGTATAGGTGGACCGGAATCACGGCGCGGGTGCGCGGCGTGATCAGGGCACGGCATTTCTCGACATCCAGAACCCATGTGTCCCGCCGCACGTCGCAGAAGACCGGCGTCGCTCCGACATATAGGATGGGGTTCACGCTGGCCACGAAGGTCATCGAGGGGACGATCACCTCGTCTCCGGGGCCGATGCCGAGCATCTGCAGGGCGAGGAGAAGCGCGGACGTGCCGTTCATCGTGACGATCGCGCCGGGGGTGCCGAGATACGCGGCGAACTCCCGTTCGAACCGGTCGACATAGCTTCCCACCGAAGAGACCCAGTTGGTATCGAGGCAATCCTTGACATAGGACCACTCGTTGCCGTACAGGCTGGGGACGCAGAGAGGGATGCGTTCGGCCATGTTTCCTCCCGCCTACAGGTTGTACTGGCCGGGCTTGTACCGGTCGAGGTTGCCGCGCATCCATTCGACCGTCTCCGACAGGCCCTGTTCGAGGGTGTAGGCCGGCGTCCACCCCGCACGCACGCGGGCGAGCGTCGCGTCGCACTGCAGCCGCTCCACCTCGCTGTTTTCCGGGCGCACGCGCTCCGCATCGCTTTCGATTTCAGCCTTCGACCCGCACAGGCGGAGGATGGCGTGAGCAAGATCGCCGATCGAGACTTCGCGGCCCGAACCGATGTTGGTCACCTTCCCTATGCAGGCGTCGGATTCGGCGATCTTCACGAAACCCTCGACGGTGTCCTTCACGAAATTCATGTCGCGGAGCGGACGCAAGGAGCCAAGGTGGATCGTGGAGGTGTCCGACAGGGCCTGCACGATCACGGTCGGAATCACGGCGCGGGCCGACTGTCTCGGACCGTACGTGTTGAACGGGCGTATCGTGGCGACTGGAAGGCCGAAGGAGCGATGGAAGCTCTCGGCCAGCATGTCGGCGCCGATCTTGCTCGCGGAATAGGGAGACTGGCCCTGGAGCGGGTGCTTCTCGTCGATCGGCACATAGAGCGCGGAGCCGTAGGTTTCGCTCGTCGAGGTATGGACCAGGCGTTCCACGCCGGCTTCTCGGGCTGCCTGGAGTACGTTCAGCGTCCCGACGACATTGGTCTGGACATAGGAGGAGGGGGCGTGGTAGGAGTAGGGGATCGCGATCAGCGCCGCGAGGTGGAACACGGTGTGCATGCCCTTGGAGATCGTCCGCAGGAAGCCTTCGTCGCGGACGTCGCCGGCGTGGACCGTCAAGGCAGATTTCACCCGAGGGTCGATCGTGTCGAGCCAGCCCCAGGAGTTGAACGAATTGTAGAGGACCAGTGCATGGACGTCGGCTCCGAGGGCGACCATCCGCTCCGTCAGGTGGCTCCCGATGAAGCCGTCAGCGCCTGTGACGAGTACTTTCCTGCCCTTCCAGTCCATCTAGCCCCCCGGTCCTATCCATTGTCCTGTAAACTCATGTATTATATACCACAGGGGACGACACCGACAATTCTCGCCCAAGCCCAGAACCGCCCGGAGGACCATATGGGACCTTCAACCAACTCCAGAACGACTCCTCTCGTCTCGCTCCTCGTCCCGCTGTACCAGGAGCGCGGCTTCATCGAGGCGTTGTGCGCCTCCCTCGACCAGCAGACATTTCCCGCCGATCGGCTCGAGGTCTTCTTCCTCGACGGCGGTTCCACCGACGGCACCCGCGAATATCTCGCGCAGCGCGTCTTCGCCTGCCGCGCCCGCGTCGTCGACAACCCCCGTCGGCTCCAGGTCCACGCCCTGAACGAAGGGCTGCGCCTTGCGGCCGGAACATATGTCGTCCGCTGGGACGCGCATGCGTACTATGCACCCGACTACATCGAGCGTTGCATCGCCCTGCTCGAAGAGGACCCGACGGTCCGGAACTGCGGCGGTCCGATGCTGGCGGTCGGATACGACTTCGCTTCCGAAGTCATCGCCGACATCCTCAACTCCCCGCTCGGGGTCGGTTCCGCGCGATACCGCTATGCGAAGGAGCGGATGGAGGCCGACACCGTCTTCCTGGGCGCCTTCCGCCGTTCGGACCTGCTGGCCGCCGGCGGCTGGAATGGGGACTTCGCCGTCGCCGAGGACATGGAACTCTCCCTGCGTCTCAAGAAACGCCTCGGGGGACGCTTCCTCGTCGACCCCGAAATCCGCGTGGAGTATCGCCCGAGGAATTCGATCTCCCGCTTCGCGTTCCAGTACCACCAATACGGCCGGTATCGCATCCGCCTCGCGGGAATCCACCCGGAAGCGCTTCGTTGGACCCATGGGCTCCCCATCCTGCTTCTTCCTGCGACCGCGATCGGACTCGGGGTCGGATCGTGGCTCCTTCTCGCCGGCTCCCCCTGGGCCTGGCTGTTCCTATCCCCGCTCCTGATGTACGCGCTGTATGCCGTGACGGCTTCCGCGCTTCTCGCAAAGGCGCACCGGCCGCGGCAGGGCGGCTTCCTGAAACGCATGGCGTATGGCGCGGCGTGTCTGGGCGCCATGCACTTCAGTTGGTCCGTCGGTGCGCTGCACGGTATCCTGGACCGGATCGGGAAAAGGAAACCGAACGGAGCGGTCTAGCCAGGCGAAGGCGCTGTCGCGACCTGTTTCCGCCATTCCTCCAACGTGTCCTTCACGGTCTGTTCGAGGCGGATGCTCGGCTTCCAGCCGGTCGCCGCGACGAGTCTGCGGATATCGGCCGCGATCACCGGCATGTCGACCGGGCGGAGCTTCGTCTCGTCGAGCTCGACCCGGACCTTGGCCGTCGTCAAGGACAGGATGATGTCGAGCAGGTCCTTCACGGCGATAGCGGTTCCACTTCCGACGTTGTAGGTCTCCCCCGGCTTCCCGGCCTCCATGAGGAGCACGTAGGCTCGCACCACGTCGCGGACGTCCGTGAAGTCCCGACGGGCCGAAAGGTTCCCGACCTTCAGTACGGGCGGGCGGAGACCTTTTTCGATCTCCGCGACCTGTTTGCAGAGGTCGGAAACGACGAAGACGGTCGATTGTCCCGGACCGAAGTGGTTGAAGGCCCGGACCATGAGCACGTCCATGCGGTAGGCCTCCGCGTAGATCCGGCCCAGCATGTTCTGGCTCGCCTTGGTCGCCGCATAGGGGTTCGTCGGCCGGACCACGTGGTCCTCGCCGACGGGCCCCTCGTCGGCGCCGATATAGCCGTACTCCTCCCCGGACCCGATGAGGAGGAGCCGGGGCGCGTAGAGAAGGGCGCGGACGGCTTCCAGCAGGTGGACGCCGCCCTTGACGTTCACATCGTAGGTCTGCGCGGGGTCCGTCCAGGAGCGGGCCACCGAGCTCTGAGCCGCCAAGTGGAAGATGTGGTCGGGGCGGACCTTCCGAAGGAGAGCCTTCACGGCCTCCGCGTCGAGCATGTCGAGGTCGTAGGCCTCGGCGCCCTGGTAGCGCATGCTCTCGTCCTTCGTCTTCGTCGCATGCACGACGTATTTGCCCGTCGCGGTCAGATGCTCGAGCAGGTGCGCGCCGACGAATCCGGACGCGCCGATGACCAGTGCCTTCTTCATCCCCCGGCCTCCTTCTTCATTCGATCCAGGTCCGCTTCGACCATTCTTTCCACGAGTCGGGCGAACGGAACCTTGCGTCGCCAGCCCAGTTCCCGCTCGGCCTTCGACGGGTCTCCGAGGAGGAGTTCGACTTCGGCCGGTCGGAAGAACTTCGGATCCACCTTGACGAGAATCCGACCGGTCCTGGAGTCGAGACCGTTCTCCATGACGCCTTCCCCCTGCCAGTCGACCGAGATGTCGACGCAGGCGAACGCGGCTTCGACGAACTCGCGGACCGTCCGGGTCTCGCCGGTGGCGATCACGTAGTCGTCGGGGCGGTCCTGCTGAAGCATCAGCCACATGGCCCTTACATAGTCCTCGGCATGTCCCCAGTCCCGCTTCGCGTCGAGATTGCCCAGGGCGACGGGGTCCTTGCCGCCGAAATGGATTCGCGCGACCGCGTCCGTGATCTTTCGCGTCACGAATTCCTTGCCTCGGCGCTCCGACTCGTGGTTGAAGAGGATTCCGGAGCTGGCATGCATCCGGTAGCTCTCCCGATAGTTCTTCGTGATCCAGTGGCCGTAGAGCTTCGCCACGCCATAGGGGCTCCGGGGATAGAACGGCGTCGTCTCCTTCTGCGGGACCTCCTGGACCAGCCCGAACATCTCGCTCGTCGAGGCCTGATAGAACCGAGCTTCCGGCTTCACCGAGCGAACGGCCTCGAGGAGGTTCACCACGCCGACGGCGTCGATGTCGGTCGTCGAGACCGGAAGGTCCCAGCTGGCCGCGACGAAGGACTGGGCCGCTAGGTTGTAGACTTCGTCGGCCTGGGATGCCTCCATGGCCCGAAGCAGCGAGGCGATGTCGGTCATGTCGGCATAGACCGCGCCGATCCGATCCCTCAGGGGCTCGACGTTGCCATAGTCCGCCTGACTCTTGCGCCGCATCGTGCCGAAGACCCGGTACCCCTTCTCCAGGAGCAGCTCCGCCAGATAGGATCCATCCTGTCCCGTGATGCCGGTGATCAATGCGTTCTTCATGGGTCTCCTCCCCTATCGGTAGGTGATGGTGCGGTTCAGCACGAACTGGATGCCGGAAACCGCCACCAGAACGACCGCCTTCAGCAGGTACAGGTCCACTTGGGTCTTCAGAAGGGAGATGGTGGCTGTCGAAAGGGCTAAGCCGAAGAGACAGACCGCGCCATAGGTGAGGAACCGGCGAAGCAGCCGGTCTGATTTGCGGAAATTGAGGAAGGTGTTCGTGAGAAAGGTGAAGGCGAAGCCACAGAGTCCGCCGAGGACGTTCGCGGCCTCCGGGGTAGCCAGGCTGCCCGCCGTGACGAGGGTGAAGACTCCGAAGTCGATGCCGGCGGCGACGACTCCGAAGAGCCCATACAGGAACAGGTTGCGGAGGATCTTCGCGGCGGGTTGCGACCGGTTTCCGAAGAACCTCTCCAAGGTGAGCCGGAAAAGACTTCGGATGTAGCTCGCGATGAAGGGCAGCAGGCGGCGCTTCGAGTCCCCGAAGACCCGCTTGCGGAAGGAGATCGGGACTTCCCCGATGCGGAGGCCGCGGTTGCGAAGGCGCATCTTCAACAGGACTTCCTGGAGGACGTCGTAGTTCACGCACGACAGTTCGACCTGTTTCAGCTGGGCCGTATCGTACATGCGGTAATCCGTGGAGACGTCGTGGGCACGGATGCCGAGGCAGAGGCGGAAGGCCGCGTTGAGCGTCTTCGACATGAGGATCGAAAGCTTCGAGTCGTGCGTCTCCCCGCCGCGCACGTAGCGGGAGCCTATGACGACGTCGCACCCGTCCTCGACGAATTTCCGATGGATGTCCGGGATGTACGACGGGTCGTGGGAGCCGTCGCTGTCGAGGATGAGGAAGCGGTCCATCCCCGCATGCCGGATGCCCGTGCGGAAGGCTCCTCCGAAACCTTGGGATTCCTGGTTCAGGTAGACCGCCCCGGCTTCTCGGCAGACGTCCGGCGTGTCATCGAGCGGCGTCGCCGTGTCCACGACGAGGATTTCGAACGGTTCCCCGATACCCTCGAGCTGCGACCTCACCTTCGGCAGGAGAAAGCGGAGATTTTCCGCCTCCTTGTATGCCAGCAGCACTGCGCTGATTCCCATGGGCACCTTCCCTTCCCTTCCCTGCCGGACGAATCCGGTGTTCCGCTAGTCCGTCCGTCTGATTCGAGTGTACACGAGGATGTCCACGTCCGGTGCATCGTCGGAGCGATGGAACGTCGATTCGAGGATTTTCCGCTTCTCCGGAGCCATGTCGCTATGAGCCAGGAACAGGTAGACCTTGTCCACGCCCGCGAGCCGGTCCGCGCCGAGCTCTGAAGACGGGATGCGAGCGGGGCCGGGCTGGGTTCCCCCTCGCGTCAGGAAGTAGTCCCAACCGACCAGCGGTCCTTCGCCAGGCCAGGTGAGAACCACCAGGGTCCCATCGTCGCGGAGGTCCGCCCGTTCCTCCAGCCAGACCGCAGCTTCCTGGAATCTTTCGGCCCGTGCGGAATCGGTCCGAGCGATCATGGACCAGGATCCGCCTCCGAAGACGAGAAAGAGGCATGCCGCCAGTGCGGCGACGACGCGCCGTGGATTTCGTGCCGGGATGGAGCGGATCCCCGCCAGAAGCACGTCCGTGCTCCTGCCGAGAAGAAGGAAGGCGCACGGGAGCAGGCAGAGGAAGTAGCGGTCCACGTAGACCGACGCCTTCGGGTTCAGGAATGCGGAATAGAGGTACGCCGAAAGGACCACGGCCCCGATGCACCAGGCCAGCACCGCCGAAAGTGGGTAGGTGTCGATGCCGGTTCCAATGACCGGTTTCCCTTTCCGGATCCTCCGGACGGCAAGCAGGACGGCGGCGGTCAGGAGGACGATGAGCGGGAGAGGATAGGGGCGGAGTCCGAACAAAGTCCCCAGACTGGACAGCACGTCGGCCGGTGCGGGCGCTTCCGGCCAGAACCCCCGCAGCGTCCGCGTGATTCTCGGCAGGGCGATGACGATCCATGGGGCGAAGGCCACCGCGGCCGCGAAGTAGGAAAGAAGGACTGCGGGGCGCAGGCGTCTGCGCAGAACGAGCGCGGCATCCGCCGCGAAGAGCGCTCCGGCGAGGAGGACTCCGAAATAATGGGTGTATGCGAGCAGCGTCAGCGCAACGCCCAGCCGGACGATGTCGCGTGCGGAGCCTCGTCCATCGGGACCGCTTCGGACGACGACCGAGTACAGCGCGAATGCGGCGAAGAGCAGAAGGAAGCCGTAGGGGCGGAAGGCATAGGCGCCATCGCGGATCCATGGAAGACTGGTCGCTGCGAAAAGGCTGGTTGCGACCCCCGTAACCAGCCCCTTCCAGCGGTGGCCCGCCAACCCGCACAGGAAGATTCCGGCCGCAGCGGCGACCTCGCTCGGCAGCCGCAGCCAGAACGCGCCGAAAGGAGCGACCCGCAGCCACAGAGCCGAAAAGGCGTGGTACAGCGGAGGCATGTTGTCGCCGCCCAGCACGTTCGCGATCAGGGCGGAAAGGGACTCGACCTTCCAGGTCATGGAGATCTGGCAGAGATCGTCGAACCAGAGCGACTTCCCGCCCGAGAAGAGGGTCATGAGGAGGAGCGATGCGGCGGCGATGACGGCATAGGGAAGAAGGACAGGACGGGGCAGACGGACCGGGCGTGCCGGTGGACCATCCGGGGCGAAAGGAGCGGGTCGTCCCATCAGACGAAGCCCTCTCTCCCGGCTTCCCTCAGCTTCGCCAGGACTTGCCGGAGGTCCTGCTCGCGGTTCCGGTTGCAGATCAGCAGCGTATCCTCCGAATCGACGACGATGAGGTCCTCGGCTCCGACGACGGCGATCAGTCGACCCGCACCCTGGATGATGGAGTTGCGCATGTCGATCGCGACCACGTCTCCCGCGATCGTATTGCCTTCCTCGTCCGTGGGGTTGATGCGCCCCATGGCGGTCCATGACCCGACGTCGTCCCACCAGAACGTGCTGGGCAGGACGTAGAGGTCCTCGGCCTTCTCCAGGACGCCGACGTCGATCGACACGGAGGGGAAGGCGCTGAATTCCTCGGCCAGCACCCGGTCGTAGTCCGCGGTCCCGATGCTTGGGCCGATGCGCTCGATTCCCGCGTGGATCCCCGGCAGGTGCTTCTGGACATTCGCGAGGAGCGTGGAAGCCTTCCATATGAATATTCCGCTGTTCCAGAGATGGTTCCCTTCCGCAAGGAACGATTTCGCACGCTCGGAGTCGGGTTTCTCGACGAACCGATCCACGTGGTAGGCGCTGGAAGTCCTTTGCCTCGCCGCCTTGCGGTCGAATCGGATGTATCCATAGGAGGTCGCCGGGTAGGTCGGGACGATGCCCACCGTCACGAGGTTGCGGTTCTTCCCGGCCAACGTGCAGGCGTTCCGCAACAGCTCGATGAAGAGCGTCTCGGACCGGATCAACTGGTCCGAAGGCAGTATGACCATCATCGCATCGCCGTGTCTCTTCACGAGGTGCGCGGCAGCCAGCGCGATGCCGGGCGCGGTGTTCCGTCCGACCGGCTCGCAGAGCACGTTCGCGGAGGGGATGCCGGGCAGTTGTTCCGCGACGAGCCCGCGGTAGCGCTCATTGGTCGAGATGTAGATGTTCCGCGGGTCGACGAGCGGCAGGATCCGGTCGACCGTGAGCTGGATCATGGTCCTTCCGTCCTGCGTGAAGCTCAGGAACTGCTTCGGAAGGTCGACCCGGCTTCGGGGCCAGAAACGTTCTCCCCGGCCTCCGGCAAGGATCAGCGCGATTCGTTCCAAACGCTTCACCATGGCTGTCCGCAGGCCAACCGGCCCATCTCCTCCGCCGTCAGGGTCAGGTCCATCGCGGCGAGTCCGTCCTCGAGCTTATCCATGGAAGGGAACGAGACGATGGGAACCGTCGGAAACGGTTGGTTCATGAGGTAGGCGAGCGCGAGCTGCGCGACGGAAGCGCCTCGTTCCGCTGAAAGCCGCTTCAATGCCGTAAGGCGCCGGTCGTTCTCCGGATTGTGGTACGGCGCCGAGAAGTCCGCAGGCAGTTCGCATCCAGCCGCTTCCGCCACGACGCGCTTGGAGAAGTACCCGTGGGCCAATGCGGAATAGGGTATGGCGGCGAGGCGTGTGCGCTCGTGCATGGCATATTGCGTGCCGTCCATCGAGGCGTACGTCGAGTCGCCGTCCGCGTCCGGGTTCACCCGGGCGAGGCTCCAACGGTTCTGCACCGCGACGAAGCCGGCGGCGCCGGTCCGCTCGGCGCGTCTCTGTGCCGCCTCGACGCGGTGGGCGCGCCAGTTCGAGCCGCCGTACCAGCGGATGCGGCCCTCGGCCACGAAGGACTCCATCAAGTCCACGATATCGCCGGCATCCTGGGACGGGTCGTCCCGGTGCAGCCAGTACAGGCCGATCCGGTCGATCCCGAGGGCGGCGCGGCTCTCGTCGAGGTCACGCGAGATCGAGGCGCGGTCGAGGCGGCTCCGGGTCATGTCGGCGAGGGCGGGGTGCGCGCCCTTGGTCGCGACGACAAGCCGAGACGAGACCGATGGCGCCTGCAAGCGCAACCAGCGTCCGATCATGCGCTCGCTCTCGTTGAGACCGGAGGGTAGCCAGCGCCCATAGACGTTCGCGGTGTCGATGAAGTTTCCACCGCCCGCGACGAAGCGGTCGAGCAATGCGAAGGCCAGGTCCTCGGGGATGTTGTCCCCAAAGCCTCCCGCGCCGAGGCACAGGGGCGAGACGACGAGGTCGGTCCGGGGGAGGTTCACGGTCTTCATGTCGAGCTCCTTTCGATCGACGCGGCGAACGCGCGGGCCCAATCGTGGATTTCGTCGCCGCGAATCAACGCCGCGCGCCATTCCTTCGGGATGCCGCCCAGGCCGTAATGCAGCCCGGCGAGTCCACCGGTCACCGCTCCGACCGAGTCCGTGTCCTCGCCGAGATTCACGGCCTTTCGAACGGCACCGGCGAAGTCCGCCGTCGTCAGCATGCACCACAGCGCCGCCTCCAGGGTGTCCACGACATAGGTCGAGGACCGGATCTCCGCGTCTTCGAGGGCGGCGAGACGGCCGTCGAGGATCCGCGCATAGCGCGGCAGTTCCGCGGCCAGGGGGGTGACGGCGAAGAGAGCCGGCGCGAGGGCGCACAGGTTCCGGTAGGCCTCGTCGGGCGAAAGGCCCTCGAGCAGGTCGACCGCGAACCGTGCGTAGAGAGAGCAACCCAGCAGGCTGCGGGGGTGGCCGTGGGTGATCCGTGAGATGTCGGAGATCCGTTGGATGAAGTCGGACGAAGGCAGCCGCGCGAAGTACAGGGCGGCGGGCAGGATGCGCATCAGGGAGCCGTTGCCGTTGCTCCACTCTCCGTCTGAACCGGCCGATAGCGGCGGTACGCCGCGCATCAGGCGGCGCATGGATTCGTCGGTGGCGTTGCCGATGTCGTAGGCCTCGCCGAAGGGGGTGCACTCCCCGTCGCGATACCAACGGACGAACCGGTCCGCGATGGCGGCGAGGTCATGCCCCGACTCGGTCAACGCGAGGGCAAGGGAGAGGGTCAGCGAACCGTCATCGGACCAGGACCCCGGCGGCATGTCGAAGGTGCCGTGCCCGCGCATCTCCAGGACGGGGTCGCGCCGGACGTCCTCGCGGCTGCGGAACTGCACGGGCAACCCCAGCGCATCTCCTGCGACGACGCCGACGAGTCCGCCCACGATCCGTTCGCTTCTCTGCATGGCGATGCCCTCCTTGAAGTCGATGAAACGCGGAACCAACCATCGACTTCAATTGTAGCATGGAGAAGTCCGGATTCGGGAGTCAGTCCTTCGCGCCTTGCTTCCAGGTCGGCTTCGCGGGCTGGAAACGATCCGTGACCCCGGAGCGCTGCAGAAGAACCACGAAGGCCCAGATCATGGGGACCTGCACGACCAGCATGATCGACTTCTCGAGAAGCCGTGCCGGGAGCAGGACGAAGACGGCCTTGTTGTATAGCATGGACAACCAGACCGTATTCATCGCCAGATCGACGGCCAGGGTCAGCAGGAGGGAGACGACCAGGATCCGCAGCCAGCTCGGACGGCGGAACAGGAACAGTCCGTAGAGTCCGCCCGTCACGAGGGCGCTCAGCGTGAATCCCGGGAAGTACGTACCCTGGGGGAACATCAACCAGCCGAGCACGTCGGCGACGGCGGCCATGAGCGCGGCCGGGACGGCGCCGAAGAGATACCCTGCGACGGCGATGGGCAGGAAGGCGAATCCGATACGGAGAATCGGGGTCTGGATGGAGAGAAGCCGGGTCAGCACGATGTCCAGCGCGAGCAGCATGGACAGCGCGACCAGCATCTTCGTCGGGAACGGTCTGCGAACCTTCATGGGCGACCCTCCTTCGGGGGGTGGTCCAAGCTGGACCGGAGCGGTTTCGTCCTTTTGGACCAAGATACACCGCGGCTGCCGGTACTGGATATCAATCCCATGCGGAAAACAGAGTGTTCTTGTCAAGTTTGGTCCAGGGCTATCCCCGGACGACGTTCACCGGCCGCCCATCCTGGAACGCGGCGAGATTGGCCGCGGCGACCGCGACGAGCCGCGCTCGCGTCTCCCGCGGGGCCCAGGCGATATGCGGCGTGAGGATGCAGTTCGGCGCCGAAAGAAGCGGGTTGTCCGACGAGATGGGCTCGCGGGACGCCACGTCCACGGCGGCGGCCGAAAGCCGGCCCGTCCGCAGCGCTTCGGCCAGGTCCGCCTCGACCACGATGGGTCCCCGCGCCGTGTTGATCAGGATGGCCGCGGGCTTCATCCGCTCGAACGCGGCGCGGTCCATGAATCCGCGCGTGGACTCGGTCAGCGGGCAGTGCAGGCTCACGACGTCGGAACGCTCGAGGATCTCCTCGAAAGTGGCGGGCTCCGCGACTCCATCCGGCTCGAAGGGCTTCGTACGGCTGGCGAGCACGTGCATGCCGAAGGCCTTTCCGATGCGCGCGACAGCGTGCCCGATTGTCCCATAGCCCACGACACCCAGGGTCTTGCCCGACAGTTCCATCAAGGGGGTGCGGAAGAAGGAGAAATCCTCGCACGCCTCCCACTCGCCGCGATGGACGCAGGCGTCGTGCTCTCCGACGCGGCTCGCGATCTCGAGAAGCAGCGCGAAGACGAACTGCGCCACCGCGTCCGTCGCGTAGCCCGGCACGTTGGTCACGACGAGGCCGAGCTCGTCGGCCGCCGCGAGGTCGATCACGTTGTACCCGGTCGCCAGCACGCCGACGTACTTGAGGCGCGGCGCCGCGGCGAGAGTCTCGCGGGTCAGCAGGGTCTTGTTCGTGAGGATTGCCTCGGCGTCGCCGATGCGCTCCACCACGAGGTCCGCGGAGGTGCGGTCGTGGACGGTGAACCCGTCCGGCTCCGCAAGCTGGCGCAGGACGCCCCAGTCCTGGTCGCCCGGATTCACCACATGGCCATCCAGCACCACGATCTTCATGTCATCCTCCTCTTCCCTTTATTCCAGCGCCTCCAGCAACCCGCGCACGCTCTCCGTCGCCTTCGCCTTATCGGTCGCGGCGCCACGGAAGAGCAGATACGGCTTCGTGCCGGCGTTGAACAGCAGGCGCCCCTTGTAGGCGGGCAGGTTCATGGCCCGCGCGAGCACGCCCATGTCGGGCTTCCTGCCGTCGGCGAAGGCCAGCACTACGCCGCCCGCGTTCTGGGAGACGCGCGAGAAGCCCAGACGTCCGGCCGCCGCGCGGATGTAGGCGATATCGGCCAGCGTGCCGGTCTGGGCGGGCAGGTCGCCGTAGCGGTCCTCGAGTTCATCCAGCACGTCGACGCGGTCCGCCGAGGTGTCGATGGTGGCGATGCGCCGGTACATGTCCATGCGCTGCCCCTCGTCGGGCACGTAGGCCGCCGGGAGGTAGGCGTCCAGCGCGAGGTCGACCGCCGCCTGGACCGTCGCGGCGCGGGTCTGGCCCTTCTCCTCGAGGATGGCCTCCTCCAGCATGCGGCAGTAGAGGTCGTATCCCACGGCATCGAGGTGCCCGTGCTGTTCCGCGCCGAGGAGGTTTCCCGCGCCTCGGACCTCGAGGTCCCGGAGGGCGATCTTGAATCCTGCGCCCAGCTCGGTGAAGTCGCGGATGGCGGCCAGGCGCTTCTCGGACGTCTCGGTCAGCACCTTGTCGCGCCGGTAGGTGACGTAGGCGTAGGCCTGGCGGTCGCTTCGCCCCACGCGGCCGCGGAGCTGGTAGAGCTGCGCGAGCCCGAGCCGGTCGGCGTCCTCGACCACGATGGTGTTGACGTTGGGCATGTCGATGCCCGACTCGATGATGGTCGTGCAGACCAGCACGTCGTATTCGTCGCGGGTGAAGGCGCTGATGACGTCCTCGAGCTCCCGCTCCCCCATCTTGCCGTGGGCGTAGACGATGCGGGCGCCGGGCAGCATCCGGCCGATCTCGGCGGCCTTCTCGGAGATCCGCCGCGTGTCGTTGAACAGGTAGAACACCTGGCCGCGCCGCGTGATCTCGCGCAGCATGGCCTCGGTCACGATCTCCTGGTCGTACTCCATGACGTAGGTCTGCACCGGCATGCGGTCGTGTGGCGGCTCCTCGAGCACGCTGATGTCGCGGATCCCGGAGAGGGACATGTGCAGGGTGCGGGGGATCGGCGTCGCGGTGAGGGTGAGGACGTCCACGTCGGGGTGGATGACCTTCAGGGCTTCCTTGTGGTCCACGCCGAATCGCTGCTCCTCGTCCACGACGAGCAGGCCGAGGCCCTTGAAGACGACGTCCTTCGACAGCAGGCGGTGCGTCCCCACGAGCACGTCGACGCTGCCGGAGCGTATGCCGCGCAGCGCCTCCTTCTGCTGGGAGTCGGTGGCGAAGCGGCTCATGAGGCCGACCTTGACGGGGAAGCCCTCCATGCGGCGGATCAGGTTCTCGTAGTGCTGCTGGGCGAGCACCGTCGTCGGCGACAGCATGGCGGCCTGCTTCCCGTCCGCCAGACACTTGAAGATCGCACGGAAGGCCACCTCGGTCTTGCCGAACCCGACGTCGCCGCACAGGATGCGGTCCATCACCTTTTCGGACTCCATGTCGCGCTTGATCTCCTCGATGCTGCGCAGCTGGTCCTCGGTCTCCTCGAAGGGGAAATTCTCCTCGAATTCGCGCTGCCAGACCGTATCGGCGGAGAAGACGTGCCCCTTGACGGCCGCGCGCTCCGCATAGAGCTTGACGAGGTCCGCGGCGAGCTTCTTGACCGACTCGCGGGCCCGGTCCTTGAGCTTCTCCCACTCCTTGCCGCCGAGCTTGGACAGCTTGGGAACGCGGCCTTCGGCGCCGACGTACTTCTGGATCTGGTCCAGGGAGTCCATGGGGATGAAGAGCGTGTCTTCGCCCCCATAGGCGATCTTCAGGTAGTCCCGCTTCGCGCCGCTGGCCTCGAGGGAGGTCAGGCCCTCGTAGCGGCCGATGCCGTGGGCCTCGTGGACCACCAGATCGCCCGGCGAGAGATCGCTGAACAGGTCGATCTTCATGCCGGCGTGGCGGCGGCGGCGGCGTGGGCGGTCCGCGCCGAAGACGTCGTGGCCGCCAATGGCGAGGAGGCCTGCGCCCGGCGCCTCGAAGCCCAGCGTCAGCGTGCGCGGAAGCACCGTGACCTTGTCCGCGCCGGCGCCGGCGGCCGCCATCTCCTCGGTGAGGCGCTGCGCCCGGGTCGGGCTGCCGGCGAAGATCCAGGTGTCGAGGTCGCGGGAGGAGCGGTCCTTGGCGAGGGCGGAGAGCTTGTCGACCTGCCCGCGGTAGTGGTCCGAGGCGCGGCCGGGAATCGCGACCTCGGTGCCTCCGGGAAGGCCGTTGCCCGAGGAGCCGATGGAGCACATCGAGACCATGCGGCCCGTCACGCCGATGCGGTCGATGCGGATCATGAGGTCGGCGCCGCGGAACGAGACCGTCCCGGACAACGGCAGCACATGCCCCTTCTCCAGCAGCGCCTTCACGCGCTCGGCGAAGTCGGCCTGGGCCGCGTCCATGCGCTGGCGAACGCGCATCGGCTCGTCGACGAAGATCGTCGCGCCTCCTGCGACCGCGTAGTCCAGTACCGAGGCGGGTTCCTCCCAGAGGAGCGGAATCCAGCGGTCGAGTCCGGAGAACAGCGCGCCGCCGCCGATGCGGTCCGCATCCCGCCGTGCGAGCCGGCGCATGGCGTCGACCACGGCCGGGTCGGCGCCTGCGGCCGCGGCGGCGATGGACGAACGACGGCCCTCCTCCAGCACGCGGTCGGAAAGGCTTCGCATGGGGGTAGTTGCATCGACGCCTGGCTCCGTCGCACGCATGGCCTCTCGTGCGCTCTCGAGCCCCAGCGCCTTTTCAGGCGAAAGCACTTCGTGCGCGGGCGGGATGGACAGGGACCGCAGCATCTCCACGGAGCGCTGGCCCGAGATCTCGAACTCCTTGATCTGGTCGACGGCATCGTCCTCGAAGCGCACGCGCACGGCCCGGCCCTCGGGTCCGTCGCAGCCCGGCCTCCCGACCGGAGCCACGTCGAGCACGTCGCCGCGCAATGCGAATTGTCCCGGGCCCTCGACCAGACGCACGCGCTCGTACCCGAGTTCCGTGAGCCGCAAGGCGACGTCGCCCGGCTCCGAGACATCCCCGGGCTTGAGCGTAAGACGGGCGGCGGCGAAATCCCGCACGGGCGGCAGCTTCTGCAAGGCCGCGGCGGCCGTGACGACGATGGCACCATAGTCGGGTGATTCGGCGAGCAGGCGGTCGAGGATGCCGATGCGGGTGCGCTCGGTCTCGTGGCTCGAGGCCTCGGCCTCGGCGAGCCCGAGTTCGCGCGGGCGAAAGACGAGGACGTCGCGGTCGGTGAAGGCGCGCAGGTCTTCGGCGACCGCTCGGGCGCGCAGTTCGTCGGACACGACGAGCACGGGACGAAGACCGGTTCCAGCCGCCAGCGCGGCGCAGAGGAACGCCTTCTGCGGATCCGCGGAGCCCGTCACGTTGACCGGTCCACGGCGCGCGGCCAGCGCCTGCACGAGGCGTCCATAGCCCGGATCCCTCTCCAGCGCGTGGAACATGTCCTTCATGGGTCTCCCCTTTCGTCGTCCGTCGGGTATGTCGGGTCCACCGGTACAGCCGGGAACGCACGAACGCGGCCGGAAGCGTTTTGCCCCCGGTCGACCTCGCGGACCCGATTCGATTCATCTTACCATAACCGCCTTGCGCACCGCGAGGACGGTCGGTTCCGGCTGGCTTTCACACCGCGACGGCGCTATTCCCGAATCATCTCCACGATCCGATCGATGGAAGACTTCGCCTCCATCACGGGGAGAAGCACCCAGTCGTGGATCATGCCCTTGCCCTCGTACCAGTCGAAGTCGATCCCCTTCTCGTCCAGCAGCGATTTGAGACGCCTCGCGTCGGCCAACAGGACGTCCCTCGTGCCGATGAAGACCGAAAGGCGGCCGAGCCCCTCCAGCGGACCATGGATCGGGCTGAGGCGAGGGTCGTCGAGCGGGGCGACTCCCGCGTAGGCCTTGGCGGCGAGCCGGAGACCGGACAAGCGGAGAACGGGATCCAACGGCTCCAAGGCCGCGATTCCGGGATTCGACATCGTCAGGTCCAGCCAGGGCGAGAGAAGCACGATCCGCCTCGGCTGCGCGATCTTCCGCTGCAGGGCCTGCTGCGCGAGAGCCAGGGCCAGGCCCCCTCCGGCGGAGTCGCCTAGAAGCACCAGGTCCGCGCCACCGGTCTCCGAGACGAGTTCGCGATAGAGCCTGGAGACCCAGGCGAAGCTGTCCGGAAGGGTGCTTTCAGGGGCGAGCGGGTAATCCGGAGCGACCACCGTGCAACCGGTGACCCTCGCCAGCCGGCAGGCGAAATCCCAATGGAACCGATTGAATCCGAAGACATATCCTCCGCCGTGCAGGAACAGGACGTGCGTCTTCGTGCCGCCGGACACCGGTCGAAGTTTGGTGACACGCCTTCCCTGCATTTCTTCGACCGTGACGACGAGTCCGGCCGCCGCATGTTTCGCAGGACCTGCGACGTCGCCGCTGCGGAAGTCCCCCGACTCGAAGGCTCTGTCGAAGGCTCCCGTGATGCCTGCGAGCTTGAGGATGGCGATCAGCGCGCGACTCGGAAGGCTTGGAATGCTGGGCATGGCGTCTACCCCCGTTGGATCCTTGGAAG
>CAZOHH010000001.1:77634-95545 GCA_964579735.1 uncultured Oscillospiraceae bacterium
CGGTGTAGGCGGCTTCATCGGAGAAGGAGATGCCGCAGCGTCTCCGCTCCCACATCCACCGGTCCATCGTAGCCGATCCGATCCAGATAGGCCTGCACATCCATATCGGACATGGTATCGAGTCTTGCGGACCTCGTCAATCCTGGTCTGGCTCTTCGCGGCCGCGGATCCGCGGAGAACCGTCGCAATCGGGCAGGCGACGCCCTACAGTAGGAAAAGGACTGCCGAAGACCCCTTCACGGGGAATCTCCGGCAGTCCGATTCGTTGGATCGGGTGGCGCTGATCAGCGTCGGCGTTGATCCTATGTCTTCCGTTACTCCGGCGCCCGCGGCGGATCGATGCCTTCGTTCCCCGCCGCTACCCGCCGCTCAGCGTCGGCGCTGATCCTATGTGCGCCGCCGCTTGGTATAGGTCGTGTGCAGCAGTTCGTGCGAGCGGTGACCGTTGGGGGAGCCGAGGAAGTCTGCGTAGAGCTTGAGGATGTCGGGGTTCTCGTGCGATTTGCGCATGGGCTTCCCCTCGTCCTCGCGGTAGATCGCCTCGAGGCGCTTCTGCCGGACTTCCTTCGTCGTCAGCCTCGGCTGTCCACCGCCGCTGATGCAGCCGCCGGGGCAACCCATGACCTCGATGAACAGGTACGGGCTCTTCCCTGCGGCGATCTCGTCCATGAGGACCTTCGCGCCGGCGAGGCCGTGCGTCACGGCGATGCCGACCTCGACGCCCTCGAGGAAGTCCCATTCCTTCTTGACTTCGGAGAGGACGAAGGACGCTGTCTTCACGCGCTCGAAGCCCTGGATCGGCGCCACGTGCAGGCGGTCGAAGGGCAGCGGCCTTCCGGTCACCACCTCGTAGACCGTGCGCAGGGCCGCTTCCATGACGCCGCCGGTGACGCCGAACACGTCGGCCGCGCCGGTCGATAGACCCATGGGGGAGTCGAAGCGGCCTTCCGGCAGCGTCGAGAATCCGAGACCCGCCTCGCGGACCATCCGGCCGAGTTCGCGCGTCGTGAGCACGGCGTCGACGTTGCGGACGCCGCCGTTCTCCATCTCGGGCCGGGTGACCTCGAACTTCTTGGCCGTGCAGGGCATGATCGAGACCATGTAGATCTTCTTCGGGTCGATGCCGGCCTTCTCCGCGAACCAGCTCTTCGTCAGCGCGCCCAGCATCATGTGCGGGGACTTGCAGGACGAGAGGTGGTCCAGGAGCGGCGAGTGGAAGTGCTCGGCGTACTTGATCCAACCCGGGCTGCAGCTCGTGATCATGGGCAGGACGGGCGCAGGCAGGTGCTCGGGCAGCCCCAGCTTCGCGAGGCGCTCATCGGACACGAGTCCCTTGGAGCGGAACAGCGAGGTGATGCGCCCAAGGAGCTCGTAGCCCTCCTCGAGGATGGTCAGGTCTGCGGTGAAGTTGGTGTCGAAGACGTAGTCGAACCCGAGTCGGCGCAGCGCCTCGGCCATGCGACCGGTGACGAGGGTGCCGGCAGGCAGGCCGAACTCCTCGCCGAGGGCGGCGCGCACGGCGGGCGCGGTCTGCACGACGACGATCTTGTCGGGATCCGCCAGCGCCTTCCAGACGGCCGCGGTGGAGTCCGCCTCGTGGAGGGCGTCGACCGGGCACACCGTGGTGCACTGGCCGCAGAATGCGCAGACGGCAGAGCCGAGCAGCATGTCGCCGCCGGGCCCGATTTCCGTGGTGAAGCCGCGGTGCTGGGCGTTCAGCGCGCCCACGCCCTGGACTTCGTTGCACACCGTCACGCAGCGGCGGCAGAGGATGCATTTGCTGGTGTCGCGCACGACCGAGGGGCTCGTGTCGTCGACCAGCGCACGGGAGCGGCGGCCTTCGAAGCGCGCCGAGCGCACCTGCACGATTTCGCCGGCCTTCTGGAACTCGCAGCTCTGGTTGCGCTCGCAGTGCAGGCAGTCGGCGGGGTGGTCGGACAGCATCAGTTCGTAGAGGACCTTGCGTGCCTTGCGGACCCGCGAGGTGCTGGTCCGGACGACCATCCCCTCCGTGACCGGGGCGATGCAGGAGGCCACGAGGGTCTTCGACCCCGCGACCTCGACGACGCACAGGCGGCACGCGCCGGTCTTGTGCACGTCCTTCAGGTGGCAGAGGGTCGGGATTTCGATATGGTTGCGGGTGGCCACTTCGAGGATGGTCTCCCCTTCTTCGGCCACGAGGGGCCGTTCGTCGACCGTCAGATGGATCATCGTCGCCTCCTCCTAGCGCCTGTCGCAGCGCAGGCAACGCATGGCCTCGGCCATCGCGTTCAGCTTGTGGTATCCCTTGTAGACCTCGTCGAAGTTCCGGATCCGCTGTTCCGCCGCGAGGCACTTCATCGGGAAGCGCTCGTGCTCCGACAGCTCGCTGTCGTCGAACGTCTGCGGGATGTCGATGGGCTCGCCCTTGTTCAGGACGCCGTCCCCTCCGAGGAAGCGGTCGATGGCGGCCGCAGCCTTCTTGCCATCCGCGATGGCGGTGATCACGACGTCGGCGCCGCGAACGACGTCGCCGCCCGCGAAGACGCCCGGCATCGTGGTGCGCATGGTGTCGGAGTCCACGACGAACGTGCCCCAGTCCGTCAGCTCCACTTCGGCACGCGTGACGAACGGCAGGTCGGAGTACTGGCTCACGGCCGGGATCACGAGGTCGGCGTGGAAGAGCTCGGGCTCCTCGTTCGTCGCCACCGGGCGGCGACGGCCTTCCTTGTCGAAGCCGGACAACTTCATGCGCCGGCAGAGGACCCCGTCCACCTGGGTCGTCCCGGTCATGCGGATGGGCTCGACCAGCTCGTGGATGTGGATGCCCTCTTCGATGGCTTCGTCGATCTCGCGCTGGTCGGCGGGCATGTCGGAGATGGAACGGCGGTAGAGGACGTGCACTTCCGATGCGCCGAGGCGCAGGGAAACGCGCGCCGCATCCATGGCCGTGCTGCCGCCGCCGATGACGGCGACGACGCCATTCACCACGACGGGCTTGCCGAGGTTGACATCGCGCAGGAAGTCGATGCCGTGGTATACGCCGGGCAGTCCTTCCCCTTCGATGCCGATCTTCTTGGACAGCTGCGTGCCGGTCGCGATGTAGACCGCGTCGCTCTTCCCCTGCATCTCCGCGAAGGTCAGGTCCTTGCCGATCTCGACGCCGGTCTGGATGCGGATGCCGACATTGCGGATGGTATCGATCTCGCGTGCCAGGACCTCCTTGGGCAGCCGGTATTCCGGGATACCCAGGGCGAGCATGCCGCCGGGAACGGGCTGGGTCTCGTAGACGTCGACGTCGTAGCCGAGTCTGCCGAGGTAGTAGGCGCAGGTCAGTCCGGACGGTCCGGCACCGACGATGGAGACGGTCTTGCCCTTGCGGGCGTGCACGCGGTCCACGAACGGGCGCTCGTGCTTCATGGCCTCGTCGCTGGCATAGCGCTTCAGGTCCGAAATGGCGAGGGACTCGTCCACCTGGGAGCGGCGGCAAGCGCTTTCGCACGGATGCGTGCAGACGCGGCCGCAGATCGCGGGGAACGGGTTCTCCTGGCGGACAAGGTTGTAGGCGTCGATGGGTCGGTTCGCAGCGATCAGGGCGATGTAGCCGGGGACGTTCACGCCGGCCGGGCAGGCGTTCTCGCAGGGGGAGATGAAGAGGTCCGCGCACACGCCCGCGCGGCAGTGCTTGTGGCGGATGTGCTCGTCGTACTCCTCGCGGAAATGGCGGATGGTGCTGAGCACGGGGTTCGGGGCGGTCTGGCCGAGGCCGCACATCGCGGTGTCCTTGATCGTCTCGCCGAGTTCGAGGAGCAGCTCGATGTCGCCTTCCTTGCCCTCTCCGTGGACGATGCGCTCGAGGATCTCGAGCATGCGGCGGGTTCCGAGGCGGCAGGCGACGCAACGTCCGCAGGACTCGTCCTGGACGAATTCCATGAAGAAGCGCGCGACGTCCACCATGCAGGTATCTTCATCCATGCAGATCAGGCCGCCGGAGCCCATGATCGCGCCCAGCTCCACGAGGGACTGGTAGTCGACCACGGTGTTCAGGTGCGCCTTCGTGAGGCAGCCGCCGGAAGGTCCGCCGGTCTGCGCCGCTTTGAAGCGCCGGCCGCGCGGGATGCCGCCGCCGATGTCGAAGAGGATCTCGCCCAGCGTCGTGCCCATGGGGACCTCGACGATGCCGGTGTCCGAGATGTCGCCGGCCAGCGCGAAGACCTTGGTCCCCTTGCTGTTGTCGGTTCCGATGGACGCGAAGGCCGCGGCGCCGTCCCGCAGGATGGCGGGGATGTTGCCGAAGGTCTCGACGTTGTTGATCACGGTCGGCTTGCCGAACAGACCCTGTTCCGAAGGATAGGGCGGCTTCTGCCGGGGCTCGCCGCGGCGGCCCTCGACGGAGGCCATGAGGGCGGTCTCCTCGCCGCAGACGAACGCGCCTGCGCCGATGCGGATCTTGATGTCGAAGTCGAACGTGGATCCGAACAGCCCCTTGCCGAGGATCCCCAGTTCGCGGGACTTCGCTATCGCCTTCTCCATGCGCTCGACGGCCAGCGGGTACTCCGCGCGGACGTACAGGTAGCCGAGCGTGGCGCCGATGGCGTATCCGCCTATGGCCATCCCTTCGATCACGGCATAGGGGTCGCCTTCGAGGAGGCTCCGGTCCATGAACGCGCCGGGGTCGCCCTCGTCGGCGTTGCAGACGATGTACTTCACGTCGCCCGGCGATTTGCGCGCCAGCGCCCACTTGAGTCCCGTGGGGAACCCACCGCCTCCACGTCCGCGGAGACCCGATTTCTTGACCTCGTCGATCACCGTTTCCGGGGTCATCGTGGTCAGCGCCTTGTGCAGCGCTTCGAATCCGCGGTTCGCGATATATTCGTCCATACGGTCGTAGTCGATGCGGCCGCAGTTGCCGAGCACGATGCGTCTCTGCTTGCGGAAGAAGTCGATGTCTTCTATGCGCGGCACGCGCCGACCCGTCTTGCGGTCGAGGTAGGCCAACGCTTCGACGGGGTGACCCCCGACGAGGTGGGACCGCACGATCGTGCGTGCGTCCTCGGGCGAAAGCTTGCAGTAGAAGAAGCCGCCGGGTTCGACGACGAGCGTGGGTCCGACATCGCAGTTGCCGATGCAACCCGTCGACTTGATGTCGACGTCGCCTAGAAGGCCGACGTGCGCGAGTTCGCTTTCCAGCGCCTCCTTCAGCTGGGCGCATCCACAGGAGATGCAGCCCGCGCCGGCACAGAGGCGGATCGTGAACTTCTTCGCAGCGCTGGAGGAGACGTATTCGGAGTGGATCCGCCGAAGGTCCTCGGCGTTCTGGATGGTTTTCGTGACAAGAGCCATGATGCGTTCCCCCTTCTTCACTCGTACCGGCCGAGGATGCCCTTGAGCTTGCTCGGCGCGACGCGACGATACACCGTACCGTCGACGGCGACGGCGGGTGCGAGGCCGCAGGCGCCGATGCAGCGCTTGACCTCGAGCGAGAAGGCGTTGTCGGCCGTGGTCTGGCCGACGTCGATGGCGAGGATCTCCCGGAGATTGTCCAGGACCTTCTTGCCGCCGCGGACGTAGCAGGCCGTGCCGAGGCAGACCTGCACCGTGTGCCGGCCCCTGGGCTTCGTCGTGAAGTAGGAGTAGAAGGAGACGACGCCGGAGACTTCCGAGAAGTGCAGTCCCATCTCGTCGGAGATGAACTGCAGGACGTCGTCGGGCAGATGCCCATAGATGGCCTGCGCCATGTGAAGCACCTGGATCAGGTTGCTCCGGTCCCTGTCGTATTCCTCGATGACGGTGAGCAGTAGTCCGCGACGTTTTTCTTCGGAATCGGTCCGCGTCGCGCAGGCAACATCGGTCTCCATGCCTTGAAAGTACCTCCCGGTGCAATCCATGACCCGTGCGGCGGAAGTCCGTCGGGGGTCGGCAGCGGCAGACAAGCGTGGACAAAGTTTCCTGCCGAAATTGTACCATAGGAAACGCGTTTCTTGCAGGTCAATTCCGATTCCGTTGATGGTTTTTCATGACGGAATCGTCCGCGAGAATGCGAAGACGTCGCTTCCCGGGGAGGGAGCGACGTCCTGCGGATCGGTTCATTCGGGGAGTCTCAGCTGGCCAGGGCCTTCTCCCGCTTCTTGCGGTAGACGGACTCGCGCTGGACGACGAAGCTGACGAAGTACAGTCCGATGTCGGTGAAGAGCTTCGAGACGTACAGGCCGAGGGGTGTGTAGGCCTGGAGCGCCGAGATGATGAGGTATCCGGCCACCATGATGACGAGCACGAGCGCGTAATAGCGTAGCATCGTGTCCTTCGGAGAGCCCTTCTGCCGGAAGACGAGATGGTGGTTGACCCCGAAGTTCACGAGCGAGCTGGCGACGCGGGCGATGACGACCGCGGCGGCAAGGACGCCGGGCAGAAGAGTGGATACGAGCGCGAAGACGGCGTAGTCCACGCCGGCAGCGAGGAGGGACGAGCCGAGGAAGGCGAAGAGCAGTCCGTAGATCCGCACGGAGTCCCGGAGGACGTCGAAGTGCGACGAACGGTTGCCCTCGATGTAGATCGTGTCGATGGGAACCTGTAGAATCGCGTAGCCGGCCGGTCGAGCGGAGAGCAGCATGTTCATCTCGAACTCGTACCGCTCGCCCGCGAGGTCCAGAAGCTCGAGGCAGAACGCTCCGGGAATCCCGCGGAGCCCGGTCTGCGTATCCCGGACGGCGCTCCCGTTCACAAGCGCGAAGAAGAAGCGGGTCAGGCCGTTGCCGACGCGGCTGCGGAGAGGAACGGTCCCGGCGAAGGCGCGTACGCCGAGCGCCAGCGCGGACGGCTCCGCCTGAAGAGCCTCCGCCACCTTGCGGATGTCGGCGGGCGCATGCTGTCCGTCGGCATCTGCGGTGACGATGCCGTAGTCCGCGTCCCCGCACGCGATCAGCGCGGCGATGCCGGTCTTGAGCGCGCGGCCCTTGCCGTGGTTGGTGTCGTGTCGAAGAAGTCGAGCGCCGAGGGCTTCGCAGCGGGCGAAGAATTCCGCATGCTCGGGACCGCTTCCGTCATCCACGACGACGATGCAGCGGAAGTCCAGTTGCAGCAGGGCTGCGACGAGGTCGGGAAGACGTATGTCGGGCCGGTAGGCCGGAATCAAAACACACGGAAGTTGCGGCATCGGTTGTCCTCCTGAAAAGCAGTGCCTTTCATTATACGCCAGTTGGGGAAGGAAGGGCGCATTCCGTCAGTCCCTCAGGCATCCGATCGGGACGACGAGCACGCCGTTTTTCGCCTGGTAGCCATACTCTCCCCCTGTCAGGACCATCAGGAAGGCGGGTGCTTCCCTTCCGTTGTCCTTTAGCAGGGAGGCAAGCCGAAGCAGATGCGACGCACCTTCCTCGATTTCACGGCTCCCGAGCTTCATCTCGATCAACGCGAAAGTACCATCGGCACGATGCAGGACGGCGTCGCACTCGAGTCCGGACCGGTCGCGATAATAGGAAACCGTTCCCCCGAAGGAGGTCGAGAGAGCGCGGAGATCCCGGATGCAGAGGCACTCGAAGACGAATCCGAGGGTCGCAGGATCTCCAAGAAGGGAGTCTGGAGACAGTCCGAGCGCAGCCGTGGCAATCGAGGGGTCGACGAACTCCTTCTTCGAGGTCGCACGCATCGTTCGAGCCGATCGGATTGAAGGACTCCATGCCGGTACATCGTCGATGACGTACAATCGCTTCAGAGCGGCCAGATAGGAGTACAGGGTCGGCTCCGTCATCTCCTCATCATTGGCCTTCACATCAGCCAGGATCGTCGTGTTCGCGGCCAGTGTCGAGAGGTTTCGCGCATAGGACCTCAGGAGCGCCCGCACGCGCAGCGGACGTCTCGTTACGCCGTCCACCCGGCTGGCGTCGCTCTCGCAGATCGAATCCACGTAGGAACGGGCGATCAGCAATGAGGCGGCAGGGGTCCTGTGGATCGAAGCAGGCCATCCTCCGCGGCAGATCGCATGGGCGAGTCCCTGTACGGACAACGAGGAACGGGCGCCATCGAAGCGCTCCGGAGCCGCGAAAAGGTCCTTCAGGGATACCTCGCCATTCGATTCCTTCGATTCGAAGAGGCTCATCGGGTACATGGAGAGCGTCGCGATCCGGCCGGTCCCCGTGTGCATCGTCGCTTCGGGATCCACGACCGAGGAACCCGTCAGAATGAACTGCCCCGGCTCGTCTCTCGCATCCACCGCGGTGCGGACGGCGTCCCAGAGAACCGGGGCCGTCTGCCATTCGTCGATCAGCCTGGGGGTCTCCCCTTCCAGCAGCCTGGACGGAAGAAAGTCGGCAAGTCTCCTGTATTCGGCGGCGCGGTCCGGGTCCTGCATCTTCAGGACGCTCTTCGCCCTCTGCTCCGCCGTGGTCGTCTTTCCGCACCACTTCGGGCCCCGAATCTGAACGGCACCGAACGCCTCCAGGTAATCCTTCAGAAGCGCATCGACGACTCGCGGTAAGTACTCTTTCGGCATGCCTTCACCTCGTCTCCAAGATATCACGGAGGTAAATGTAAAACAACCCGTTTCATGCGCTTATCCGGACTTCATTTAAGTGTTTTGCACGTTTTCATTTAAGCGATTTGCTACAAAACATTTAAGTGATATGCAGAAATAAAACTAAAGGACTCCAGGGGTCCGTCACTTCCGGAGCTGGTGCTTCCATTGACGGCGCCGGCATGTCATCCCGGCTGCCCGCTGGTGCCCAGGATCAAGTCGAGACCGATCACGGCATGAAGTAAAAGCGCGCGGGGTCTCCCCGTCGGTCGTCTCTGGTATAATCGGCAGGAAAGAGGAGGGTGTCCATGGCGTTGAAGAAAAGGCACAAGGTCCTTCGGACGGTGGTCCTCGACCTCCTGCTCACGGCGGTCGTGCTCGTCGTCTTCGCTCTCTTCCACCACGTCTTCCCGCGCGACGTGGGCTACGAGGGCGAGCCGCTCCCGGGAGACCCCTCGGCCACCCCCGCCGTTACGGCCAGCGTCCCTTCTCCGACCTCGGCCACGACGCCCGACCCCTCCGGACCGACCGCCACCGCGGCTCCGACGACCGCTCCCTCCCCCAGCCCCAAGCCTACGGTCTTCACGGACACCTCCTTCGAGAGCGCGACGCTCTCCGTCTCGATCACTTCCTTCCAGCGGGACGGCGCGACCGGATACATCGCCGATATCCGCACTTCGGACCCTCTCGCCCTGCGTTCCTACTTCGCGGGCGGCTCCTTCGCCCTCGGCCGCAACGACTGGCCGCTGGACATGGCGGCGGAGGCCGGCGCTCTGCTTGCGATCAACGGCGACTACTATGGGATCCGCAGTCTCGGGATCGTCGTCCGCGACGGCGTGCTGTATCGCGAGACGCTCTACCGCGACGTCCTCGTGATGTATCGCGACGGAACCATGGCGACCTTCGAAAAGAGCGGCTTCGACCTCACGGCGCTCAAGACCTCGGGGGCCTGGCAAGCCTGGTCCTTCGGCCCGATGCTCCTCGATGGCGGCCAGCCCATGACCACCTTCAACAGCGACGTCCCTGTGGCGAACCCGCGCACCGCGATCGGCTACTACGAACCCGGCCACTACTGCTTCGTCGTCGTCGACGGACGCCAGCCCGGCTATTCCAACGGGATGACCCTCAAGCAGCTGTCTCAGTACTTCTTCGACATAGGATGCAAGGTCGCCTACAACTTCGATGGCGGCCAGTCCTCGGAGATGGTCTTCCGCGGAACTCTCGTGAATCGGCCCTACAACGGCGGACGACGCGTCAGCGATATCGTGTACGTGGGGGTGCCTTGAAAATGGGAACGAAGCTGCTCGCCCCGCTCCGTTGGCTCGTACGCCTGCTCCCCCACCTCTGCATCGCCATGTCCGTCTCGCTGCTGGTCCTCGTCTTCATCGACCACTTCAACAACGCCATGGGATTTCTGGAGGGCGCCGTCTTCAACTGGTTCCTGCTGATCTACCTCAGCGTCGCGGCGGCTACGGCCGGGCTGCTCCTTTTCGACCGCTCGAGGCGCTGATCTGCGGGCGGACGCCCGGCCGAAGCCCTTCCCCTATCAGTCCTGCCAGGTGTCCCATACGTCCGGTTGAAAGCCGACCGTGGCGCGCTTTCCGTTGCGGACAATCGGGGCGCGGTAGAGCTCAGGGTTCTTGAAGAGCGTCTCCTCGGCGACAGAGCTGTTTCCGAAATACCGCATGTTCAGTCTTTCGTAAGCCTTCGACTCCGTGTCGATCATTCCGGCGAGGCCGATTGCGGACTTCACGCTGGTGAACTCGCCCTTGCTGAGCCCCTTGTCGAGGAGGTCGATGTTCTGCACGGGAATCCGGCGCTCCTTGAAATAGCGCTCGGCCTTCTGCGTGTCGAAATTCTTTCGTTTTCCGAAGATCTGCACGTTCATGGATCCATCCCTTTCCTGCGTCGGTCCGGGACTTCCCAAGGAAGCCCCAGTGACATCATACCGCACGCCGTTTCCTGCCTTCAAGCGCGCCTTCGCATCCGTCTGACTTTCCTTTCTACACGGAAAGGTCTATCCTATGGATAGGGGTCTCCATTGGGATGACCCGGTTTTTCATGTTTCAGAAGCATACTTTCTCGTGAGGTCTTGTTTCCATGTCTGAAAATCTGTCTCGGCTGATTCTTCTGAGTCTACCCACCGGAGTCGTCTGCATGCGTGCACTCGACTCCGTTTCCTCGCTCGGAACCGATTTCGCTTTTTTCGAGGCGAATCCCGCCTTCGAGGAATTGACCGGTCTGAAGAGCGACGGCGTCATCGGCAAGCGCCTTTCCGACATCTGCTCCGACCCTTTCTCTCTCGGTTTCGATTGGTTGGGCATCTGTCGCGACAGCATCATTGGGCACAACACGGACCTCGAGACCCACGTTCTCCTGACGAATCGGTGGTGCCGGGTCACGACATCCAGCCCGGAACCTGACGTCGTCGTCACCTGTTTCACCGATATCACCGACGCGATGAACGTCAGACAAAGCACCTCGTTGCGGTCCGCCTACTTCCAGAACCTGCTGGACGCCATTCCGGATATCATGTACTTCAAGGACACGAAGGGCGTCTACATCGGCTGCAACAAGCCCTTTGAGCGCTTCTTCGGCCTTTCTGCCGAGAGTCTCGTCGGGAAGACGGACTCGGAAGTATATGACGCGGAGACCGCCGCGGCCTTCGTTCGTGCGGACGCAGAGGCGCTCGCTGCCGGAAGACCGATCGTCAACGAGGACTGGACGACCAACCCGGACGGCACCCGGATGCGCTTCCGCTTCATGAAGGCGCCTATCTTCGACGCATGCGGAGTGGCGGTCGGAATCGTCGGCGGTGGGCGGGATATATCCAATACGTACGAAATCGAGGAGATGCTCAAGGCCAGCGTAGAGAACTTCAGGATCTTCTTCGAGACCATTGACGACATGATCTTCATCGCGGACCCGCAGGGCAAGGTGTTCCACGTCAATTGCGCGGTCACCCGCAAGCTCGGCTACTCCTACGAGGAGATCAAGGGCATGCACGTCCTCGAGGTGCACCCCTTAGACAAGCGAAAGGAGGCCGAGGAGATCTTCGGCGACATGTTCGCCGGACGCCGCGACTTCTGCCCGTTGCCGCTTGCCCGCAAGGACACAAGCCTCCTTCCCGTCGAGACGCGCGTCTGGTTCGGCAAGTGGGATGGCGCCGACTGCATCTTCGGCATCTCCAAGGATCTGTCGCGCGAGCAGGAGCTCCTGCAGAAACTCAATCGGGTATTCGAAGTGAATCCAACACTGATGGCCATCAGCCGCATCGACAACCGCATCTTCACCGAGGTCAACCGCGCCTTCCTCGACACGCTGGGCTACACCTCCGACGAATTGGTCGGCAAGTCCTCCGCGGACCTGAATCTGTTCGTCGACCACGAAACCCAGGTAAAGATCGCAGAGGAGCTCCTGGCTACGGGAGTCGTCCGCAACCAGGAGCTCCGGGTCCGCAAGAAGAACGGCGAGATCGTCACCGGACTCTTCTCCGGCGAGACCATCGAAAGCCAGGGCACGAAGTTCTTCCTCACGGTCATGACCGACATCACCATCAACAAGCGCTTCGAACAGGAACTGATGCTCCGAGCGGACTTCCAACGCATTCTGATGAATCTTGCGACCGATTACATCAACCTGCCTCTGGATGCCGTGGACGCCGCGATCAACCGCTCCCTTCGCGAAATCGGCGAATTCGTCTCCGCGGACCGCGCCTATATCTTCGACTACGACTTCGACCGCGGCACGACCTCGAACAGCTACGAATGGTGCCGGATGGGCATTTCGCCCCAGATCGAAAACCTTCAGGACGTCCCTGTCGAAGCGGTTCCCGAGTGGGTCGAGACGCATCGGCAAGGGCACATGCTCATCATACCGGACGTCTCCGCCATGCCCGACGACAGCGGTACAAAGGCGATTCTGGAACCTCAGGAGATCTGCAGCCTGGCCACGATCCCCTTGATGGCAGGCGACTCCTGTATCGGATTCGTCGGCTTCGATTCGGTCGCCCATACCAAGACCTATACCGAGGTCGAGATTTCCCTGCTCCAGTTGTTTTCCCAGATGCTCGTCAATTTCCGGACCCGAGAGCGCCAGCAGATGGCTCTCGAAGCCGCCAAAGAGCAGGCGGACATCGCGAACCTCGCGAAGAGCCGCTTCCTTGCCGGCATGAGCCACGAGATCCGCACCCCGATCAACGGCATCCTGGGATACCTCCATCTCCTGGAGAGCCGCGAGACCGACCCTGAACTCCTCGGCTTCATCAAACGGATCAACAGCTCTTCCCGCACGCTCGCGACGCTCATCGACGACATCCTCGACGTCTCCAAGATCGAAGCGGGTCGGCTCGAGGTCGAGAACATTTCCTTCGACCTGCGTGCCGCGGTGGAGGATGCCGTTTCCTCCTTCGCTCTGCGGGCCGCCGACAAGGGCCTGGTTCTCGATATCGCCCTTCACGACGACGTGCCCTACCTCGTGCTCGGAGACCCGCTTCGCCTCCGCCAGGTCCTCAACAACCTGATCTCCAATGCCTTGAAATTCACGGAAACCGGCAGTGTCCTCGTCGATGTTTCCATTGCATCCTCCTCTCCCGAAAGGAACGAGGTCCTCTTTTCGGTACGCGACAACGGCATCGGCATGGACGAGGAGACGATCGGACGTCTATTCCGCCCCTTCGTCCAGGCCGATGGCTCCTCGACGCGCAAATACGGCGGAACGGGGCTGGGCCTCTCCATCAGCAAGAACCTCGTCGAGCTCATGGGCGGTTCGATCTCTGTGGAAAGCCTCCCTGCTAGAGGCAGTGATTTCCGTTTTACCCTGCCTCTAGCACTCGGGACCACCCGCAAAGCGCTGCCTAATGCGACGGGCGTCGTCAGCCTCGATCATCTCAAGGGTGCGCGTGTTCTCCTGGTCGAGGACAACGAAATCAACCGCGAGCTTGCCACGGAAGTCCTCCGAAGCTCGGGCGTGGTCGTCGAGACCGCCGTGGACGGGAGCGAGGCGGTCGACGCCGTGCAACGGAGTCCTTTCGACGTCGTCCTGATGGATATCCAGATGCCCGTCATGGACGGATTCGAGGCTACCCGCCGCATCCGGATGGATTCACGCTTCGCGGATCTTCCCATCATCGCCGTCACCGCCGACGCTTTGAGCAGCGAGCGCGAGAGAGCCTATGGTGCGGGGATGAACGCCTTCGTCACGAAGCCGATCGACGTGAATCAGCTCCTCCGCACCCTTTCGGACTGTATCGGAAAACGCCGAGTCGCTCCCCGGATCTCTCCGCCGCTTCGGGGTGCCGCGACGGAGCCGTCGGACCTCCTCCCCGACACGCTCCAACTGGGGGATGACCGACGACTCGATGTCCAGGCGGCCCTTCTGCTACTCGGCGGCGAACACCGGCTCCTTCTCGGCTTGATGCACCGTTTCCACCAGACCCAGGCCTATGCGGCAGTGGACCTCCGCGAAGACCTTGTTCGAAACGACCTCAAGGTGGCCGCACGACGGATCCATACCATCAAGGGTCTCGCGGGCTCCATCGGTGCAACGGATCTGCTAGCTGCGTGCATACCACTCGAGATAGCTCTTCCGACCTCTTCACGCGAATCGGTGGAACCCCTCCTCCTCCTCTTCGAACATGCGATGAGCCAGGCTTTGGAAGCCACTGCCAGTTTTGAAAATCAAGTTGAAGCCATTGCGGCGGTTCCGCCTTCGGAGTCGGATACGACTGCGGGTCGACCTGATATCAACCGTCTATTGATCGACCTCAAGGCACTCCTTCTCCAGAACGACCTGGCCGCGGTCGAGGTATCCCTTCGACTTTCGTACGCCCTGAAAGGAACCCCTTGCCAACAGGTCTCCTTGACGGTCCGCGATATGATTCAACGATACGAATATGCACAGGCGGCGAGTATGCTTGTCCATCTCACGGAAATGTGCAGCGGAATGGAAGGAGATCCGAATGGATAATCGGGCCCCGATCGCGTCGGTCTTGATCGTCGACGACAGTCTGGCCAACATCGACCTGCTGGTCGGCGCTCTGCCGGGGAACTACCGGTTCCGGTTCTCGCTGAACGGCGAACAGGCTCTCGAGATGTTGTCAGGCACGGATGAAAATCTTCCCGACATCGTCCTCCTGGACGTCATGATGCCAGGCATGGACGGCTTCGAGGTCTGTGCCCGGCTCAAGCAGGATGCGCGTCTCCGCGACATCCCCGTCGTCTTCCTCAGTTCCAACAGCGACATCGACTTCAAGGTCCGGGCCTTCGCGAGCGGAGCCGTCGACTACATCACGAAGCCCTTCAACGTCTCCGAAGTCCGTGCGCGCGTCGGCACCCACCTACGTATCCGCGTCATGCAGCAGGAGCTCGAACGGCACGGCCGTCACCTCGAACATCTGGTCCGCCAACGCACCACAAGGGTCGTCGAGACCCAGATGGAGATCGTCTTCGCCCTGGTTCGTCTCGTCAATACCCGGGACGTCACGACCGGCCACCACCTCGAGAACATCCAGGAGTCGTGCGCCTGCATCGCCACGCACCTTCGCAAAACGCGCCGTTATGCCGACGTCATCGATGACGATTTCGTCGAGCAGATTGCCCTGGCCAGTGCGCTCCATGACATCGGCAAGGTGGCGATCCCCGACCGCATCCTCCTCAAGCCGGGCCCTTTGACACCCGACGAGATGGAGATCATGCGGACGCACACGGCAATCGGAGCCCACACGCTTCAGGAGGTCATGGAGAAGTATCCTGGAAACGGCTTCATCGAGCTCGGCGCCGAGATCGCACTTTCCCACCATGAGCGATGGGATGGAACCGGCTATCCACGAGGTCTTGCCGGTGACCTGATTCCTTTGGCCGCGCAGATCATGGGCATCGTCGACGACTACGACGCGCTGATCTCCCGACGCCCCTACAAGGAGGCCTTCGAGCGGAACGACGCCCTTGGCGTCATCATCTCGGGCAGCGGGTCCCATTACAACCCGGTGATCGTCGAGGCTTTCATCCTCTGTGAACCCGCGATCTACCGCGCGCATCTCAAAGGCTGATCGTCACTCCAGCTGTCTCCGCGTCCTGAAGCTCGCCACCCATCCGTAGGTATGCTGCCACCATCCAGCCCAGGAGCAGAAGGTGCAGGACGTCGTTCGCGTTGAACCAGAGCCCGTACCGCGCGTACAGCGATTCCGGGATCCCGGAGAACAGCCAGATGAAGTATCCGATATTGACGCCGAGGAAGCCGACCCAGAGCCAGGCGAAGTCCCGGTTCAGACGATCCCCCGTCCTGCGGTGGTGCGAGACGCTGAATCCGAACATCAGCAGGAAGTTCACGAGGTTCATCGCCATGAATCCTTCATAGGAGACCAGGAACCGATCCGGAAGCACGGCTCCGACGAGGAGCACGGCGCTGTAGACGACCGCGTGCACCACGGCGTACCCCTTGAGGAATCGACGTCCCTTCCCTTCCGCGGCCGCATGGGCGACCGCTGCGACCATGAAGTCGATGGCATAGCAGGTGAGTAGCAGGTAGATCAGCTCGAAGTCGCTGGTGAACAGCATGTACTCCCGCCTGGCGCCCTTGAGCATGTAGCCGAAGGCCTGGTAGCTCGTGCCGGCCGCCAGTGCGCCGAGGCCCCACAAGACCAGTCCGATTCCCCAGAAGCCTCGGCTGCGCTGGCCGCGCCCTCGACCCCCTGCGCAGAAGAGAAGCCCCAGAACGACCGTCAGGAGGCCCAGAAGGTATACGAAGACGGTGGAACTCGGCTGGATCAGGACGAACTCCCGTCCGAAGGCCTGAAACGAGACATACGGCATGGAGGCGAGGTACGCGGAGGGAGACTGGGTCGGCACGGCGAGCAGACCGTCTGTCCGCCCGAGCAGGACGACGAGGGCGATTGCGGAGGCCATGAGGAGGAACGGAATCGTCTTCTTCATGGGAAAGCACCCTGTGATCCCGAGTTCGATTGGGACTGGATCACACAGTCGATGGCCAGGACCACGGCCAGCGCAAGGACCTCGTCCTCAGGATTCCGGACGTCCAGCAGATAGCTGTCCCCCCAGGTGAACCATTCCTTGCGGATCGTCACGAGGGTCTCCCCGTTCCGGTCGATCCGGTAGTCGTGGGACAGGAAATCCCCCTCTGTCTCCCACCCCGGCCCCAGAATGGTATAGACGGGCTTGAAGAACGTGAATTCCTTGACGATTTCCGCCACCTGGACCCCATTCTGGAAGACGAAGAAGCGCGGGAGAAAGGAGAACACCTTCTGCTGGATGAAGGCGGCCTCGTTTCCATTGGAGTCGTAGACGTGGAGCTTCTTCCCCCAGGAGAAGACTTCCCCCTGAACGGTATATCGGTCGTTTCCAGCGTCGTCCTTGACCGTGAATCGGTCCCCCCATGAAAAGACCTTCTGTTTGATCCAGAGTCTCATGGTTTCTCCTCCTGGGCGGTCTGTCGATCCGCCGCGTCCATTTTCTTTGCATGGCGCAGGGATTTGATATAGAAGAATCCGATCAAGCCAAGGGTCACGACGGGCGTGACGAATTCCGGAATCTCCACCCTGAACCCCTTCAGGATCATCATCAGGCCGAGGAAGAAGATCGAGTACATCGCACCATTCTTCAGGTAGATGAACTTCTTGATGTTCTCGATGTTGCTGATGGTAAGTTGCCGGACCACGACGGCCCCGACTCCGTTCCCGAGGATGATGAGCGGCACGGACATGGTGAACGCGAATGCACCGAGGACCCCGTCGATCGAAAAGGTCATGTCGATGATCTCCAGATACAGGATCTTGCTCACATCCGACATGACCATGGAGCTGTTCAATAGCTTTCTTTCGTTGACCTCCGCGTTCTTCTTGAATCCATCGGTGATGAAGAATGCGCTCGAACCGATCACAGCCGAAAGCGCCAGCAGCGGATTCACTTTCAAGGCCAATGCGACGATTCCGACCATGAGCAGCGAAGCGATGGCGTAGAACCAGAATCCATGGCGGGCGAAGAACGGCTCCACGGGAAGCCCGAAATGCTTTTCCTCCAGGAAAAGCCAGTAGAGGAAAAGGAAGAGAAGGAATACGCCTCCACCCAGCATCAGGATCGGCGTGGAGGTCTCGAAGGATTCACGGATCGCCGGGTCGTTTGAGAATGTCGCGGTCAGGGCACCGATGGGTCCGATGGAGGGATTCGTCACCCAGACGATGGCCCATGGAAGGAGTCCACGGACGGCGAAGACGGCGAATAGGATTCCGTATAGGAGAAACCATTTTCGTCCCTTCGGCGACATGGTCCCGAGGACTTCGGCATTGATGACGGCGTTGTCGATGCTGGATACCACTTCGAAGATGCTCAGTCCGAGAACGACCATTACCAGTGAGAGAATCTCCATCCCGATTCCTCCTCCTCGACGTCTCTTTCCGCGGATGCGGAG
>CAZOHH010000001.1:95645-119037 GCA_964579735.1 uncultured Oscillospiraceae bacterium
GCCAGAACAGCGAAGCAGCGTGTCCCGAAAGCGGAACACGCTGCTTCTTGGCGGAGAAGGAGGGATTCGAACCCTCGCTGGAGTTACCCCCACTAACGGTTTAGCAAACCGTCCCCTTCGACCGGCTTGGGTACTTCTCCATACTGGCGGAGAGAGTGAGATTCGAACTCACGGTAGACTCGCATCTACGCCGGTTTTCAAGACCGGTGCCATAAACCAGCTCGACCATCTCTCCATCTGGTGACCGCCTACGGCGCTTGAGTATTGTACAACGGGCCTCTCGAGCCTGTCAAACCGTATTTTGGCCTGTTTCAGCGGGGTCTCGTGAGCAGTTCCAGAAGTCTTTCGAGGTCATCCAGGGAGTAGTATTCGATGACGATGGTGCCCTTCTTGTTGTGGTCATTCAAGTGGACCTTGGTCCCGAGGCTTCCTGCGATGCGGCTCTCGACATCGTGAAGGCTGCTCACGTAGACGGCGTCCTTCTTGCGACCCGCTTTCTTCACCATCATCATGGCCTTGACCAACCGCTCGGTCTCGCGCACGCTCAGATCCTTCTGGATCACTTGCAATGCCGCCTTCTTCTGCTCCTCCGCATGACCGAGGGAAAGTAGCGCCCGGGCATGACCGGCCGATAGCTCCTCCGTCTCGACGAATCGGCGCACATCTTCGCTCAGGTTCAGAAGACGCAGGGAGTTCGCGATCGCGGGCCGACTGCGCCCGACGGTTCCCGCCAGCTTCTCCTGCGTCAGTCCATGTTCCTTGATGAGCTTCTCGAAGGCCTGCGCTTCTTCGATCGGGTTCAGGTCCTGGCGCTGGATGTTCTCGATCAGGGCGTATTCCAACACCTCGAGGTCGGTCAGCTCGCGGACGAGGGCAGGCAGTGTCGTCAGTCCGGCGAGTCGCGCGGCACGCCAACGACGCTCCCCGGCGACGATTCGGTACGTCGACCCCTCCTTGCGTACGATGACGGGCTGGATCACACCGTTCGCGCGGATGGATTCGGCCAGCTCCTCCAGCTTCTCCTTGTCGAAGATGCGCCGCGGCTGCTCGCTGTTCGGTGTGATCTCATTGATCCGAAGTTCCATGACGGCTCCGCGGACCGCTTCGTTCATTCCTTCGTCGGGAAGCAGCGCTCCCAGCCCCTTGCCAAGTCCCCTCGACATTCGATTCACTCCTTCTTCGCGCTAGCCCGACCCAGTACCTCGCGCGCCAGCGATGCATAGCATTCCGCTCCCTTGGACTTCGGGTCGTACTCCCCGATCCATTTTCCATGGCTCGGAGCTTCGCTGAGCCGGACGTTCCGGGGAATCATGGTCCGGAACGTCCGATCACCGAAGTACTTCTTCACTTCCGCGGCGACCTGTCCGGACAGCTGGGTACGGCTGTCGAACATCGTGATCACGACGCCGAACACCTCGAGCTCGGGATTCAGGTGCTTATGGACGATGCCGATGGTCTCCATGAGCTGGGTCACTCCCTCCAGGGCATAGAACTCGCTCTGGATGGGTACGATGACCCCGTCCGCCGCGGTCAGGGAGTTCACGGTCAGCAGCCCGAGGGATGGCGGACAGTCGAGCAGGATGAAGTCGTAATCGCCCCGGACCGGTGCCAAGGCGCGCTTCAGGAATCCTTCGCGGGAAAGCGTGTTGACGAGTTCCACTTCGGCCCCTGCCAACTGGATGTTCGCGGGACATATCGAGTAGTTCCGCCTGCCCGTCGGTATGATGATGTCTCTGATCGGCTCTTCGTTGATGATCGCGTCGTAGGTCGTCTTTTCGAGAGAACGCTTGTCGAAGCCCAGACCGCTCGTGGCGTTTCCCTGGGGGTCCACGTCGACGAGGAGGACCTTCTTCCCTTTCGCCGCGAGTCCGGCTCCCAGGTTCACGGTCGTCGTGGTCTTTCCGACTCCGCCCTTCTGATTGACGATCGCTAGGATCAGCCCCATGAATCGGCTCCCTTCCGCCTGGAACCCCGTTCGGGCGCCGGCATCGCACACGCCTGCATTGTAGCATAGGCCCATCGTTCTGCGAATCCCCGCCTGTTTGTTTCACGTGGAACATCCGCCTTGTCCAACGGAGATTCCGGGCTGTCCGCCGGTGCAATTACATCAGTTGCTTTCACGTTTTCCACTGTTATGCGTAATTCATCGTGCACGTTCGTGGGGCTTGCAATCATCTTTCCGCTTTTCTCCACTCATGCGAAAGGGGATGTTCCACGTGAAACATCCCCTCTTAACGCGCCGATTGCGTACAAGACTCAGATGTCGATGTTCGTCGCATACTTCGCATGGGTCTGGATGAATTCCTTGCGAGGCTCTACCTTGTCGCCCATCAGGAGGGTCAAGGTCTCATCGGCGGACTGTGCGTCCATGAGGCCGACCCGCATGAGCTTTCTCGACTGCGGGTTCATCGTGGTCTCCCACAGCTGTTCCGCGCTCATTTCGCCAAGACCCTTGTAGCGCTGCAGCTTGGGCGTCGCCCAACCCATTCGCTGCTTGATCTCCTCCACGCCCGCTTCGTCATAGGCGTAGAAACCCTGGTTCCCTTCGTAGACGCGATACAGCGGGGGGCAGGCGATATAACAGTAGCCCTGCTCGACGAGCGGCTTCATGTAGCGGAAGAAGAACGTCAGCAGCAGGGTGCGGATATGCGATCCGTCGACGTCGGCGTCGGCCATCAGGATCACCTTGTGGTAGCGGAGCTTCGAGACATCGAAATCGTTGTTCCCTATGCCGCTTCCCAAGGCCATGATGATGGGCTGCAGTTTCTCGTTCTCGTACACCTTGTCGATGCGGGAGCGTTCGACGTTCAGCATCTTGCCCCACAAGGGCAGGATCGCCTGGTACTTGCGTTCTCTCCCCTGCTTGGCGGAGCCGCCGGCCGAGTCGCCTTCGACGATGAAGATCTCGCACAGGGCGGGGTTGCTCTCCTGGCAGTCCGCCAGCTTCCCCGGCAGCGTCGTGGACTCGAGGACGTTCTTCCTGCGCGTCATCTCACGGGCTTTCCGCGCGGCTTCGCGGGCGCGGGAGGCGGAGAGGCACTTGTCGAGAACGGTGCGGGCAATGCTCGGATTCTCCTCGAGATAGGCCATGAGCTTGTCGTTGATGACATTCTCGACGAGCGTGCGGATCTCCGGATTCCCGAGCTTGGACTTGGTCTGTCCCTCGAACTGTGGTTCGGGAAGCTTGACGCTGATGACGGCGGCGAGGCCCTCGCGGACGTCATCGCCCTGAAGGTTCTTGTCGGCGTCCTTCAGGAGGTTGAATTTACGGGAGTAGTCGTTCACGACCTTGGTGAGAGCGCTCCGGAAACCCGTGAGGTGCGCGCCGCCTTCGGACGTGGCGATGTTGTTCGCATAGGAATACACGCTTTCCGCGTACCCGTCGTTGTACTGCAAGGCGATTTCGATGAAGTTCTTGTCGGCTCGTCCGGCGATGTAGATCGGAAGCTTGTGGAGAACGTCCTTGTTGACGTTCAGGTATTCGACGAAGGAGACGATTCCGCCTGCATAATGGAGTTTCTTGTCGATGGGCGGGTCATTGCGGTCATCGCGGAGGTGGATCGTGATCTCTTTATTGAGGAAGGCCATCTCGCGGTAGCGGGAAAGCATCATGTCGAAGTCGAAGACGATGCTCGGGAAGATCTGGGTATCCGGGCGGAAGGTGGTCTTCGTGCCCGTCGTCGTGGAGACGCCGACGACCTCGAGAGGTGTCGCGGTCAGGCCTCGCTCGTATCGCTGTCGATAGATGCGCCCGTCGCGACGCACTTCGACCTCGAGGTACTCGGAAAGAGCCGTCACGACCGATGCCCCGACGCCGTGCAGCCCGCCGGAGACGCTGTAGGCGCCTCCTCCGAATTTCCCGCCGGCGTGGAGGACGGTATGGACGACCTCGACCGTGGGCTTGCCGGTCTTTTCGTTGATTCCAACGGGAATCCCGCTGCCGTTGTCGATGATGGTTACGGACCCATCGGCGTTCACGCAGACGTCGATGTAGTCGCAACGGCCTGCCAGGGCCTCGTCGACGGAGTTCGCGACGATTTCATAGACGAGGTGATGGAGACCCCTCAGCGTGGTGTCGCCGATATACATTCCGGGGCGCTTGCGGACGGCCTCCATGCCTTCGAGCACCTGGATATCGCTTTCATCGTAGGAGGAGGTGTTCGAAGTGTCGAAGCGCTCCATCTCGACCTCGAGATCCCCTGCCGTCTCCTCGAAATCGAGCCGGGACAATGCCGAAGGGTCGGAAGCCGAATTCGTCAGGCCCTCGTCTTCCTCTTGCTGGTTCTTCAGGTTCCTCTTGTCGTCGTCCATAGGGTTCATCTCTCTTGCTCCTCGTCTTCGGTCCCTGGAAGGACCGCAAATCCATGTAGTCTTCTGCGGAGGGTCGCGGCGGCGACCGGTGTCAGGTAGACACGATCCAGCGTCACGACGAAGGACCGTGGAATATCTGCGGAAAGCACGTCCAGACGGCCTTCCCGCTCGGCTCTGGAGAGGAAGTCGCGCGTGTCGAGCGAAGCCTCCGTCGTGGCGTCGAGGTCGAACACGCCGACCAGGAATCGGTCTGGAATCGAGCACTCCCCTCCGATATGGACGTACATGCCCATTTCCTCCCGATAGCGCTTTGGAAAGCGTCCCTCTTGAACCTAGATTATAGCAGAAGGTCGGGACTCTCCGCGACCTGTCCGCGCTCGACATGGAAGTAGTGCATGCCCTTGCCCTGCGCCGCCAGCTCCTTCATGTCTCCCCCGACGTGCGCTGCATCCGTGCACGTGACGAAGACCTGCGCCGCGCCCATTCCCTCGATCAGGGCGTTGCGGCGGCGAGCGTCGAGTTCGGACATGACGTCGTCGAGCAGAAGGACCGGGGGCTCGCCGGTCTCCTCCTGAAGCACCTGCAGCTCAGCCAGCTTGAGGGCGAGGACGGCGGAGCGCTGCTGCCCCTGGGAGGCGAAAGGACGGAGTCCTTCCCCGTCGAGCCCCAGCTCCAGGTCATCCCGGTGGGGGCCTTGGGAAGTCATGCCCTTTTCGGCATCCTCCCGGACGGACTGCCGCAGACGGGTCCGGTATTTTTCGGCGATTTCCCTCTGTGAATCGCCTTCCTTTACGGTCGACACCGTCCGATAGCGTGCGACGAGGGTCTCCGTATCCGAAGAGATGCGCGAATGCTCTCTGGCCGCGATCTCCATGATGCGCCCCGAAACCTGCTGCCGGGCGAGGATCAGCCGGGAGCCCGACTCCGCCATGGCATCCTCCCAGACTTCGAGTTCGGAATCCTCCCCGGCGTCCGTCCGAGCGATGCGGAGGCGTTTCAAGAGGGCGTTCCGTTGGGAAAGCGCGCGTGTATAGGCCTGCAGGTCACTGAAGTAGGTCGGTCGGATCTGGGAGAGCAGCAGGTCGAGATACCTCCTGCGGGTAGCGGGTCCTTCCTTCACGAGCATCAGGTCCTCCGGTGCGAAGATGACGGCGTGGAAGATGCCCATCATGTCCGCGACGCGAGGAAGGCGCATTCCGTTGTGAAGGACCGTACGCAGCGCTCGGGCGCGCTCGGGATTTCCCGGGTCCGCCTCCTGGAAGGAGACGACGATCTCCTCCTGTTGCACTCGATTCGTAAAGGCAAGTTTTATGGAATAGAAATCATCCTCGTGACGGATGATGTCGGTATCTCTGGATGTACGGTGAGAACGGGCACACGCACACATATAGACGGATTCCAGGATGTTCGTCTTCCCTTGCGCGTTATCGCCGTAGAAGACGTTGACTCCTGGATATACGCGTATGTCGAGATTTCCGTAATTTCGAAAACCAATCAGTTCGATCCGTTCGACCTGCATCGATCCTCCGTGCCGATGCCCCGGCTTCAGCCTATCAACGGCGGAGCGGAAGCACCAGGTAGGCGAAGGCGTCCCCCTCGACTGGACGGAGCACGCAAGGTCCCATGCCCCCGTTGAAGGAGACCATGATCTCCTCGTCATCGACGGCCCGCAGGGCATCCAGGAAGTAGCGAGGATTGAAATCGATGTCGATCGGGCTGCCGGACATGTCCACGTTGATCTCTTCGCGCAGGGCTCCGACGTCGGTATTCGCGGACACCACGAGCACGTCGTCTCCACCCATCGAAAGGCGGACCGGGAACCGTCGGTCTTCGCTGGTGATGACGAGCGAGGCACGCTCCATGGCCTGCATCATGACCTGGGGTGAAATACGGACCGAAGTCTCGGCAGTCTGGGGGATGATGCCGCGATAGTTCATGTAGTCGCCCTGGATCAGACGCGAAACGAGCTTGATCTTGCCGGTATCGAAGAGAATGTGATTCTGCGAAGGGTAGATATCGACCGGGTCGTCCGTGTTTCCGAGGATGCGCCCGACTTCTCCGAGCGCGCGTCCCGGGACGATGAACTTGAGAGTCGGCAGGTCCTTTCCGATCTCGCGGCGACGGAGAGCGAGGCGGAACCCGTCGATGGAGACGATTTCGAGGTGGGTTCCATCGCAGACGACATAGCTTCCGTTCAGGATCGGCCGGCTCTCGTCGGTGCTGACTGCGAAAAGGGTCTGCCGGATCATGTCCTTCAGGGCTTTCTGTGGCAGCGGAGCCTTCGCGGAGTTCTCCACGACGGGAAGCCTGGGGTACCCTTCTGCTGGAATTCCCTTGATCGAGAACTTGGAAGTCCCACTTTCGATGGCGATGGCGTTGTTTCCCTGTATTTCGATGGTGACGATGTCATCCGGAAGCTTCTTGATGATTTCACCGAAGATACGGGAATTGATGACGATGCTGCCCGGGTCCATGATGTCGGCATCCACGAAGCACTCGATGCCGGTCTCGAGGTCGTATCCGGTCAACTTCACCCGGTCCGTGACTTCAATCAGTATGCCGTCCAGGATGGGAAGGGTGGAACGCGTGGCGACGGCTTTCTGGACGATGCCGATGGATTCGATGAGGCGGTCCCTGGAACAAAGAATCTTCATGAGGTGCACCCCCTGCATATGGTGTGGAAAGGCGGACTGAAGTCCTCTATGGAAGTTATTCTATCACTATTCTTATTATAGGGAGCGGATGAAGTGGATAATCTCTAATAAGAGCCACTGGAGCGGGTGGAAGAGGTCATCGGACCTGTGGATGGAAGGAGGACGAACTGTGGACGGAAAGGGGACAACCTGAAGTCTTCATCCGTCCACTATTCATCCACAGGGATTCGTCCACGTTTCCACAGGAAAAAGGGGAAAACAGGGAGGAAAATAGACGTCAGCCGTTGATCCGCTTGCGGATCTCGTCGATGTCGGAACGAAGACCGGGCTGATCGCCTGCAAGGGCGTCGGTGACCTTGCTGCAGGCGTGCATGACGGTGGAATGGTCGCGGTTGCCGAATTCGTTCCCTATCTGGGGGAAGGTCATGTCGAGCATCATGCGGCAGAGGTACATCGCGATCTGGCGCGGGTCGGAGACTTCCTTGCTGCGGCGGTTGGAGCGGAGGTCCTCGATGCCGAGGCCATAATATCGGGCGACGACGTCCATCACGACGGGGCAGGTGACCTTGCGCATCGTAGAGGGCTGGATGATGTCCTTGAGGGCGTCTCGGGCCACGTCGAGGGTGATGCCTCCAGCCAGGAGGGAATAGGCCAGGACCGTCGTGAACGCACCCTCGAGTTCACGGACGTTGGACGCGATATGCGAGGAGATGAAGTCCAGGACGTCCTCGGGAACGTCGACGCCGTGGGATTGGGCTCGTTTCTTCAGGATCACGATGCGCGTCTCGTAGTCCGGAGGCTGGATATCGACGATCAATCCACTTGCGAAACGGGTGCGCAGGCGGGATTCGAGAGACGTGAGGCTCTGTGGCGGCTTGTCGCACGTCAGGATGATGTGCTTGCCGGAATCATACAGCGCGTTGAACGTATGGAAGAACTCGATCTGCATCTGTTCCTTGCCTTCGATGAACTGGATGTCGTCGATCAGCAGGACATCGATTCCGCGATAGCGCATGCGGAACTCCTCGTAACGGTTCTCCTTGATGGCGTAGATGAATTCGTTGACGAACTGCTCGCACTGGACGAACAGCAGCTTGGTCTCCTTGTGGCGGGTGCGGATGTAGTTGCCGATCGAGTGCAGCAGGTGCGTCTTGCCGAGCCCGCTTCCACCGTACATGAACAACGGGTTGAAATTGCGGCCGCCCGGCTTGTCCGCGACGGCCACGCAGGCCGCGTGCGCGAAGCGGTTTCCGCTTCCGACGACGAAGTTCTCGAACGTGTAGGTCGGGTTGAGTTTGGCGCGACCCGCCGAAGCGGAAGGAAAGAAACCACTCTCCTCGGTCGCGTCGGGAGGCTGGATCCGAGGGGAGGTCGAGAGGGAAACGGACTCGTGGCCCAGAATCGAGATCCGGACCCTGAAATCACGGGAGGTGACGGACTTGAGGGTGTTCTGGATCAGCGGGACATACTGTTCCGCATAGGTCCTGTGGAAGTCGTTCGGAGCCGCGAGCACGAACTCGCCGCCTTCGGCGGAGACCGGCTCCAGAGGGGATATCCAGGTCTTGAGGCTGATATCGGACATCTCGCCTTCGAGCAGCGTCAGGGAGCGCGACCAGAGCGTCTTGAGAGAGGCTGAATCCATAGTCGCATCTCCTTCCCGCAATCGGGTGAAGCCAATGATAGCAGAAACCGGAAGACAGGAAAAGAGCGGTCGGACAGGAGGAGATCCGACCGCCCAGGGAACCGCTATGGTATACTTTGGACCGAGCGGGCCTGATATTGCTCCACCGGAAGGAGAAACCGGTGGAAACGATTTGGGAAGAAACACTCGGGTGAGGCTTCATGATGTGATTTCATCGTACCAAGGATTTGTATCCTCGGAATGGATGAATGATGAACAAAGTGTGAATGCGGCGGAGGACCCCATGCGGATCGAAGGCAGGCTTTTTCTGGGAAACCGCTCCCTTCGCGAGACGGTCGTCGAAAGCACGGGGGAAGCAGTCGGTCTCTCGAGAGAACTCGAGTCCTGCATCCGGGCCCTGTGCAAGGATCTCGAGGTGCCTACCCCGATCTGGCTCGAGAAGAACACGAGGGAATTCGCACGCTTCCACCAGACCATCTTCTTCGAAGGGCAGTTCACGGACCGGGTGCCCTTCGACCGGCTGCAGATCCGCTGGCTCTGAGGAGGACCCGACCCATGATCGACAGGAAGCACCGGCTCCGGAGCGAGCCCTATGGACTCGAGGACCTGAAGGACATCATGGCGTTCCTGCGCAGTCCGGAAGGCTGCGCGTGGGACCGCGACCAGTCGCACATGAGCCTGCGTCGGCACGTCGTCGAGGAGGCCTACGAAGTGGTCGACGCCGTGGAGTCGGGCCGCCCGGAGCGCCTGCGGGACGAGCTCGGCGATCTCCTGATGCAGGTGGTCTTCCACGCTCAGATCGCGAAGGAGAACGGTGAATTCGCCTTCGAGCAGGTCATCGACGGCATCTGCCGGAAGCTGGTCAGCCGCCATACGCATGTATTCGGCGTCGACGAGGCGGATTCGCCCGGCGCCGTCGTCCAGAACTGGGAGAAGAACAAGAAAGCGGAGAAGGGCCTCCTGGACCAGGCTTCGGTGATGGAGGACGTGCCGCGCACGCTGCCTGCCCTGATGCGAAGCGAGAAGGTGCAGCAGAAGGCCCGCCAGGTCGGATTCGACTGGAACGACCCCTCGCAGGTCGAGGCGAAGGTGCGCGAGGAGATCGAGGAGATCGCGGAAGCCCGCGCCCTGCGCGATGGAGACGCCATCGCCTCCGAGATCGGGGATCTGCTCTTCGCGGTCGTGAACTACGCCCGGTTCCTGGGCGTCCAGCCCGAGATGGCTCTGAACGAATCGACCGACCGCTTCATCCGTCGGTTCCGGCACGTCGAGACCGCCGCGGTCGATAGCGGACGGGAACTGATCCAGATGACCCTGGATGAAATGGACGTGCTGTGGGAGCAGGCGAAGAAGAAGGAAAGGGAATTGGGGCGGAGATGAGGGTGGACAAGTTCCTCAAGGTATCCCGACTGATCAAGCGACGCTCGGTGGCGAACGAGATCTGCGAGGCAGGACGCGTGACGGTGAATGGCCGCGTCGCCAAGCCGGGCACGGACCTCAAGGGCGGAGATCTCGTCACGATCGCGTTCGGCGGCGGTCCGACCACGGTCCGCGTGCTCTCCGTGCAGGAGAACGTGCGCAAGGAACAGGCGGAGAACCTCTACGAGCTTCTTGAAACGGCCCGGAACCCTCGCGAGAGCTGAACGGCAACCCATATTACAGAATGGCGTCATTCCTGTTAAAAGTGGCTGCGGCCCATGTCCGCGACTTGAATCCGATCCGACCTCGGAAGTAGAATCCAAGCGGGTGCATTCGCCCGCAAAGCAGCCATGGAATGGAGAGAAAACAGATGGAACGGTCCGCCGCATCCGGAGAGAACCCGAACGTTCCACTGAGGAGGAAGGTCCGTCGCTACGGACTCGTCTGGGTGTTCGTCGCGGTGTTCCTCATGGTCGGGTCCGTCGTCTCCCTCGGCCTGATCCTGAACCAGGACCGTCAGATGGAACGCATCCGCCAGCATGCGGCCGAAGCCGAGGCGGATTATCAGGCGGCGCTCGAGCGCAACCTGAAGGCGCATGACACGCTGGCGAGCATCGGCACGGATGCCTATATCGAGAAGATCGCCCGGGACCGGCTTGGAATGGTGAAGCCCGGCGAGAGAGTCTTCAACACCGTAGACTGACCGCATCTCCGCTTCCAGGGCGGATCGGAAGGAAATGTTCCACGTGAAGCGCCTCCGGGAGGGGGCGCTTTCCGTATCCTTGCGACGATTGACTTCGATGGAGTGGGGGCGTATCGTGAAATCATGAGTGAACGTTCGTTCATTTAATTTGGATACTCGACCCGATCGAAGCAGGGAGGGCGGAATGAAGCCGGCAAGGAACGGAGACAGGATCGCGCGGAGCGCTCTGGAACTCTTCTGCGGGAAGGGCTACAAAGGCACGAGCGTGCGCATGATCGCAGAATGCTCGGGGGTTTCGGTGGGGAACCTCTACAACCATGCTTCCGGCAAGGAGGAACTCTTCGACCGGCTTTTCGCGGAACGGTTCCCGGGGGCGCATATCGAGCGCATCTTCTCGGAAATCCGCCCGGGCGCCGAGCTTGCGGAAGCGGTGGAAGCGGTGCTCGGCAATATGCTGCGCTATGCGGACTCGGACCCGTATTTCTTCCGGCTGGTGATGGTCGACTTGAACGAATTCGGCGGGGCGCACCTGCGGCGATATGGTGAACCCTACGACCGCCCGCTGGCTGAAATAGTGGCCTCTCTGCCGGATGGCTCCGGGCTGGCCGGCGCGGTGGATGCGCTTCGAAGCGATGTCGGGGGAGGGGAGTTCACGCGCTTCTTCCTCTGGCTGTTCTTCGCCGTCGGATTCACGGCGGCGATGCGCAAGGCGATGACCGACAAGGAAGTGGACGACGGGACGTTCCGCACCGTGCTGAAGGTGCTGCAGCGGGGGGTCTCGGAGAGCGGGGATGCGATGGGGAGGATCGGGACATGAAGGTGCTGGTGACCGGAGGACTCGGGAACATCGGGTCGGCCGTGGTGCGGACGCTTCTCGAGGACGGCGTCTCGGTGAGGGTCTTCGAACAGGCGACGAGGCCGAACCTGAGGAAGGCCGCGGATGCGGCCGAGCGCGTGGCCAAGGCCGCCGCCAGAGCGGCGGTGTCCGCGGCGAAGGCGGCGGTCGGCGAGGCCAGGCGTCTCGGGAAGGCGGTCGGCCTGAAGGGTCGCGCGAATTCGAACGGACAGGCCGCAGAAGCTGCCGCCGCGACGTTCCGGGAACATGCGCGCAGGCTGCGCGGATTGGAAGTCACGTGGGGCGACCTCGGCGATGGAACCGGGCTCCAGGAAGCGGTCGAAGGCTGCGACGCGGTGGTGCACATGGCCTTCATCATCCCTCCGACGAGCGAGCGCCGAACGGAATGGGCGCGCAACATCAACGTGGGCGGGACGCGTCGACTGCTGGACGCCTGCCTTGCGGGCGGCCGAAATCCACGGGTGGTCTTCGCAAGTTCCATCTCGGTGTATGGGAATTCGCAGGGGAAGACGCCCCCGCGGCGTGTCGGCGACGAAGTGGACCCCATCGACGCATACGGGAAGATGAAGATCGAATGCGAGGACATGCTGAAGGAGTCGGGACTTCCCTGGACGATCCTGCGCGTCGCGGCCGCGCCGACCATCGACTGGCAGCGCATCGACCCGATCATGTTCGACATCCCATTGACCGACAGGATCGAGTTCGTGCACCCGGAGGATGCGGGGTACGCGTTCGCGAAGGCGGCGCAGCTGCCGGAAACGGCCGGTCGGACGATGCAGATCGGCGGAGGCGTCCGGTGCCAGATGACGCAATATGAATTCATGCGGAAGGCGCTGACGATGCTGGGCGTCCGCATGCTTCCCCGAGAGGCGTTCGGCCTGAAGAACTACCACACGGACTGGATGGACACCGAGGAGAGCCAGGCGCTGCTGCATTACCAACGGAAGGACTTCGACACGTTCCTGCGGGAGCAGGGCGTGCGATATGGCGCACGAAAGGCGCTGGTGGTGCTGGCGCGGCCGATCGCACGCGCGGTGCTCCTGTCGAAGTCCCCCTATTACAAGGAGTACCACCGCGGTCTTCGGAACCAGAAGACGAGGATGACGCCTCTCTAGGAAAGTTCGGCGGGCATCGCGGCGAAGACGGCTTCGAAGATGCCGAGCGCTTCGTCGAGCTGCGCGTTGGTATGCGTGGCGGTGTAGCTCGTGCGCAGGAGGCAGGCCTCGATGGGGACTGCGGGCGGGAGGACCGGGTTGACGTAGACGCCGGCGTCGAGAAGGTGCTTTACGACGACGAGGGTACGGACCATGTCCTGGGTGAGAATCGGGATGATGGGTACGATCTCGTTTCCGCTATCGTACATGGGCAGGCCGATACGGCGGAAGCCTGCGCGCATGTAGGCGGCGATTTCATTGAGGCGGTGGACGCGCCAGGGCTCCGCTTCGAGGATCCGCAGGGATTCGAGGGCCGCGGCGACCTGCCCGGGGGGAACGGAGGCGCTGAAGATGAAGGGGCGGGAGTTGTGCTTGATGAAGTGCACGACCTCCTCGCTTGCGGCGACGTATCCGCCGAGGGAAGCGAGCGTCTTCGAGAAGGTACCCATGATCAGGTCGACCTCGGCCTCGAGGCCGAAGTACTCTGCCGTGCCGCGGCCGGCGGCGCCGAGGACGCCGAGTCCATGGGCGTCGTCGACCATGACGCGGGCGCCGTATTGCTTCGCGAGGCGGACGATCTCGGGAAGGTTGCAGATTTCGCCTTCCATGCTGAAGACGCCGTCGGTGACGATCAGGACTCCGTGCGACTCGTCGCAGCAATTGGCGAGGTGGCGCTCCAGGTCCTGCATGTCGGAGTGGTTGAACTTGAGGACCTTGGCGAAGCTGAGGCGGCATCCGTCGACGATGCTGGCGTGGTTCATGCTGTCGCTCAGGATGTAGTCGTTGCGGCCGGTGATGGAGGAGATGATGGCGAGGTTGGACTGGAATCCTGTGCTGAAGGTGAGGGCGGCTTCCTTGTGGAGGAACTTCGCGAGGGCCTCCTCGAGCTGCATGTGCAGGATCAGCGTGCCGTTCAGAAAGCGGGAGCCCGAGCACCCCGTTCCGAATTTCTGCACGGCGTCGATCGCGGCTTTCTTGACGCGCGGGTCGGAGGTGAGGCCGAGGTAGTTGTTGGAGCCGAGCATGAGGGTGCGATGCCCCATCATGACGACTTCGGTGTCCTGGCCGGTCTCGAGGGCGTGGAAATACGGGTAGATGCCGGCGGCCATGGCCTCCTTGGCTTTCGTATATTCAGTGCATTTCTGGAAGAGATCCATGAGGGTCGCTCCTTTCGGGGGACGACGCCCGCAAGGGGGAATCGTCCGGTCCAGTCAAGGCGCATGATAACACAAAGACAGTCAAAGGAAAATACGGATTTTGCATTGACTCCGGAAGGTATGTATAATCCGAACTCAAGCGAAGGGTAGGGCCGCAAGGCTTTCCGGCCTCCGCAAACAATGTGGAACGGAGCATGGGGCTCCGGGCAGAGGAGAGCATGCCGAGCCGCGGTGACCTCTATGGAATCGTCGAGATGAAGCGCCGCTTCGGAAGGGGAGACGTATCGCTCGAACGCATCGTCGCGCATTATCGGGAGCACGAGCCGGAGATCAGCCGCACCACCGTCCGCTGGCGCCTGACCGTCCTTCGGAGCGCCGGCGTGGTGACCGCCGTGGCGCGGGGCGTGTACCGGCTGGAGCGGAGCCGGGATTTCCTCCCTCGTCCCACGACGCCGATCCGGGAAGCCGCGAACGTGCTCGAAGGCGTCCTTCCCGAGGATTCGAAGTACTGCGTATGGACGACCTCCTGGATCCGCCGGTTCGCCGGCCGCGGGATCCTTCCGCCGGTCCTCGTCGCCCAGGTGCCGCGAGAAAACATCGTGGAGGCGGCTGCGGCTCTCCGCGCCCGGAATTTCGTCGGTGTCGTGGAGCCCTTTGTCGTCGGATCGCCCATGCGGCGGACCTTCAAGGTGCCGATGCCGAAGATCGAGAAACTGGTCGTGGACGCCTATTGCCTATTCGCTCGGGACGGAGGAGAGGCCGCGGGGTTGGTGGACCCGGAAGCGGCGCGCGCGGCCGTCGCGGAAGCCATCGGCGTGGCGGTGCGGACGTGTGGGATCAATCGGTCGACGACGCTGCGTTATGCGCGGAATCGCGGCGTGAGGGAAGAACTGGAACGGCTGCTGGATGCGGCCGCGGAAGTGGACCGGGTCAGGAGCGCGGCTGCGAGCCGCGCATGGGGAGGGACGCCATGAAAAAAGCCAAGGATTGCCCATATGGGGAAGTGGCCCTGGTGACCGGAGGCAGCTCCGGAATCGGCGCCGCGATCGTGGAAGGCCTCGTGCAGCGGGGATTCCGCGTGTACGCGACCTCGCGGAAGGGCGACGGGAGCCTGCGCCAGTCGGAGACCGGCGGTTTCGTCCGGATGATGCCCATGGACGTGGACGACGACGCGAGCGTCGCGGCGGCCGTGGCGACCGTGCTCGCCGTGGAAGGCAGGATCGGCGTGCTGATCTGCAATGCAGGCTTTGGAATCGCCGGCGCCGTGGAAGACACGTCGATCGACGAGGCGAAGGCGCAGATGGAGACCAACTTCTTCGGCACCTTCCGCGCCGTGAAGGCCGTGCTGCCGTCGATGCGCAAGGAGAGGCGCGGCCTCGTCGTCGTGGTCGGATCGGTCGCCGGATTCGTATCGCTTCCATTCCAGTCCTTGTACAGTTGCAGCAAGGCCGCGTCGGACGCGCTGCTGCAGGCCGTCGCGACCGAGACGAAGCCCTTCGGCATCCGCTGCGTGCTGGTACAGCCAGGTGACACCAATACGGGCTTCACCGCCGCGCGCGTCGTCTGCCGCGAGGCTGCCGCCCTCGGCTCCGCCTATACGGCGCGCTTCCAGGCCTCCGTCGCCCGCATGGCGAAGGACGAGGCGAACGGCGCCGCGCCGTCCTCCGTTGCGGTTCCCGTGCTTCGCCAGGTGTTCAGACGGAATCCCGCGATGAAAGTCACGCCGGGGCTCATGTACAAGCTCATCGGTTTCGCATTCCGCATCATTCCGTTCCGAACGGCTCGCTGGCTGGTCGGAATCCTGTACGGATAATTTTTTTGGATTTGTGCAAATTGTCCAAATTATCATGGCACGAATGTTGGAATCAGCCTTCAAGGCGCAGGAAGCACGACCCTTTGTGAATCAAAGCATCCATTTCAGAGCGTTTCCGTCTGCAGAACCACCAAATGGCGTGTTGCGACAATCGATTTCGGGTGGTAGTATTCTACTCATCGCTCCTGTCCCTGTGCGAGGGATAAGTGTTCATGCACCAACCAAGCCATTCCACGCCCCGTCAAGGATGTCAGGAGACAGGATGTCTCTTGAACATAGAAGACAAACAAGGAGGAAAGAATCGATGAACATCCGCAAGATCGTGGTCGTCGTCCTGGTTCTGGTTCTTGCACTGTCCGTGTTCGCGACAGGCTGCAAGGCCGCGCCGAAGCTTGCCGAGCAGCAGGTGCTCCGCATGAACCTCGGTACGGAACCCCCGCAGCTCAATTCGAGCATCTCCACCGACACCGTGTCGTTCAACATCGAACGCCACACGCAGGAAGGCCTCACCCGTCTCGACGGGAATGACAAGCCGGTTCCCGGTATCGCCCAGAAGTGGACCGTCTCCACTGACGGCCTCACCTACACCTTCACCCTCCGCGATGCCAAGTGGTCCGACGGCTCCGCCATCACCGCCGCCGACTTCGAATTCGCCTGGAAGACCCTCCTGAACCCTGAGACCGCTTCCGAATACGCCTACTTCGCCTACGTCCTCAAGGGCGGCATGGAATACAACTCCGGCACCGGCACCGCGGCCGACGTCGGCGTCACGGCCGTCGACGCCAAGACCCTCAAGGTCACCCTCGCCCAGCCGATCGCCTACTTCCTCGACCAGTGCGCATTCGGCGTCATGCTCCCCATCAAGCAGGCCTACTACGAGCAGGTCGGTGCCGAGAAGTATGGCGCCGAAGCCGCGAACCTCCTGTACTCCGGCCCGTTCGTCATCGACAGCTGGGTCCATGAGCAGACCATGGTCCTCAAGAAGAATCCCAACTACTGGGATGCCAGCAAGGTCCTGCTCCAGGAAGTCCAGTACGACATGATCACCGACACCCAGGCTTCCTTCACCAAGTTCCTCGCCGGCGACTACGACATCTCCGGCCTCGGAAACTCCGATTACATCACCCAGGCCGAAGCCGCCGGCTTCGAGACCAAGACGTTCTCCGACGGCGCGTCCTTCTACCTCGAATTCAACCTGAAGGACAAGGCCATGGCCAACATCAAGATCCGCCAGGCCCTGTGCTACGCCCTCGACCGTCAGTCCTACATCGACAAGATCGTCAAGGACAAGAGCAAGCCCGCCCTCGCGTTCGTCAACCCCGAGATCAAGGGCGCCACGGGCACCAAGTCCTACCGCGAAGAGGCCGGAGACTTCCTCAAGGACAACCAGACCGATGCCGCCAAGACCCTCTTCGCGGAAGGCCTTGCTGAAATCGGCGAATCCACCGTCAGCGTCTCCATCATCTCCGACGACAGCGACCTCGCCATCCAGCGTGCGTCCGCCCTCGCAGAGTCCCTGACCAAGAACCTCGGCATCGAGATCAAGGTCGACTCCATGCCCTTCAAGTCCCGTCTCGAGAAGATGAAGAACGGCGAATTCCAGATCGTCTACGCCGGTTGGGGACCCGACTACAACGACCCCATGACCTTCCTCGACATGTTCGAGACCGGCAACGGCAACAACCACACCAGCTACTCCAGCGCCGAGTACGACACCCTGCTGGCCTCCGCCCGCAAGGAAATGAACAACACCAAGCGCTATGAGATCTACAAGAAGATGGAGAAGCTGCTCCTCACCGACATGCCCATCGCCCCCATCTTCTACCGCATCCGCGCCTACACGACCCGTCCCGAAGTCAAGGGAATCTTCCGCAGCGCGTTCCAGGACCTGAACTACGTCAACGCGTACATCGAAGCGACATGACCTTGACCGCTCCCGCAACCGTTCCATAGACCACACATCCGTCCGGGGTGCCGGCAAGGCACCCCGGACCTATGTGTGAAAAGAGAGTTCTTCTCCGGAGGTGGTCCTCTTGTACAAGTTCATCGCGACGAGAATCGTCTACACCGTCCTGGCCCTGTGGCTTCTCGCCACGGTGACCTTCTTCCTGATGCAGGCCATGCCCGGAGACCCCTTCCTCAAGCCCAAGGCTCTGCCTGAAAGCGTCGAGAAGAACGTCCGCGCGAAATGGGGGCTCGACAAGCCCGTCGTGGTCCAATACCTGATCTACGTGAAGAACGCCATGGTCGGAGACTTCGGGTACTCCTACTACTACAAGGGCAGCCGCACGGTCGCGGAAGTCATCGGCGCCGGCTTCCCCGCCTCCTTCGGCCTCGGCATCCGCTCCCTGATCGTCGCTCTGTTCATGGGACTTCTCCTCGGCATCATCGCCGCCTTGAACTCGGGGAAATTCGGTGACGCCTTCGCCATGCTCCTCGCCATATTGGGCGTTTCGGTCCCTTCCTTCGTGCTCGCGTATCTCATGCAGTACTTCGTGGCCTTCAAGTTATCGGTGCTGCTGAAACCGTTCCTCGGATTCCGCCTCCTGCCGATCACCGGCTGGAACCAGTCCGGCGCGGCCAAGATCCTCCCCGTGATCGCCTTGAGCTTCGGCGCCATGGCCACGATCTCCCGGTTGATGCGCAGCAGCATGCTCGACGTCATCAACTCCGACTACATCAAGACCGCCAAGGCGAAGGGGCTGTCGCGCAACGCCGTGATCCTCCGCCATATGCTTCGAAACTCCCTGCTTCCGATCGTCACCGTGCTCGGCCCGATGGCCGCCGCCATCCTCACCGGCACCTTCGTCATCGAGAGCATCTTCGGCGTGCCCGGCATGGGCAGGCTCTATATCACCAGCGTCCAGAACGCCGACTATACGGTCATCATGGGAACCACGCTCTTCTATGGTGCCTTCCTGATCTTCATGAACCTCCTGGTCGACATCGCGTATGGCTTGGTCGACCCCCGCATCCGCCTGGCCGATTAGACAAGGAGACCACCGATGAAGAAGAGACCGACCCGGGGACTTTCCCCCATCGCGCCGCCCATCGACTACGGCTCGCTGGTCCTGGACCAGCGCGACTTCGAAGTCGTCGGCACCGACATCGAGCAGAGCATGGCCATGGTGCGCCCGAGCATCAGTTATTGGAAAGACGCCTGGCGCCGCTTGAAGAAGAACCGCGTCGCCATCGCCTGCCTGATCTTCCTCGGAATCATGGTCGTGGGCTCCGTGGTGATGCCGCTGCTGAGCGAGTTCACCTTCCGCGAGCAGCACTGGGACGAAGTGAAGCAGCCCATGTTCTCCATCTGCGTCCAGTCCGACGCATCCGGCTTCGGCCACATGCACATCTTCGGCACCGACTCCCTGGGCCGCGACATGTGGACCCGCGTCTGGAGCGGCGGCCAGGTCTCCCTCTTCATCGGCTTCATGGCCGCGCTGACGAACTTCGTCCTCGGCATGCCCTACGGATCGATTTCCGGCTTCATCGGCGGCCGCGTCGACAACGTGATGATGAGAGTCGTCGAAGTCATCAACGGCATCCCCTATCTGATCGTCGTCACGCTGCTCATGGTCGTCATGGAGGGCGGTATCCCGACCATCATCCTCGCCATGGCCGTCGTCGGCTGGACAGGCCTCGCCCGCCTCGTCCGAGGACAGGTCGTCGCCATCAAGGAGCAGGAGTACGTCATCGCGGCCAAGACCATGGGCGCCTCCCGTTCCCGCATCATCTTCCGCCACATCATGCCCAACACCCTCTCGGTCGTCATCGTCTCCCTGACCATGGCCATCCCGGGCGCCATCTTCACGGAGGCGTTCCTCAGCTTCATCGGCATCGGCGTGCAGGAACCCGCGGCGAGCTGGGGTTCCCTTTGCCAGCAGGCGCAATCCTCGGTCTTCATCAACACGTACCTCCTCCTGATCCCCGCGGCCTTCATCTGCCTGACGATGCTCTCCCTCAACCTCTTCGGCGATGCGCTGCGCAACGTCCTCGACCCTCGCATGAGAAAGTAGGTGCAGCATGTCGGAAGTACTTCTCTCCGTTAAGGATCTGCGTGTCTCCTTCCTGACGTACGCCGGCGAAGTCCAGGCCGTGCGCGGCGTCTCCTTCGACCTGAACTGCGGCGAGACCCTCGGCATCGTCGGCGAGTCGGGCTGCGGGAAGAGCGTGACCGCCCAGACCATCATGAAACTGAACCCGGCTCCGCCCTCCGTCATCAAGTCCGGCAGCATCCTGCTCGACGGCAAGGACATCGTCCCCATGAGCGAGCGCGAGATGCAGAGCATCCGTGGCGCCCAGGTCAGCATGATCTTCCAGGACCCCATGACCTGCCTCAATCCCACCATGACGATAGGGAAGCAGGTGGCCGAGAGCATCGTGCTCCACCAGCGCGTGAGCAAGAGGGAAGCCCACCAGCAGGCGATCGACCTCCTCGAACTCGTCAAGATCCCGAACCCCGGCGTCCGCGCCAAGCAATACCCGCATCAGTTCTCCGGCGGCATGAGGCAGCGCGCCATGATCGCCATGGGACTCGCCTGCTCCCCGAAGCTGCTGATCGCGGACGAGCCCACGACGGCGCTCGACGTCACCATCCAGGCCCAGATCCTCGACCTCATGCGGGACCTGAAGAACAAGACCAACTGCTCCACGATCCTCATCACCCACGACCTCGGCATCGTGGCCTCCATGTCGGACCGCGTCGCGGTGATGTACGCCGGAAAGATCATCGAGGTCGGCAACGCGGACGAGGTCTTCTACCGCCCGCTGCACCCCTATTCCTGGGGCCTTCTCGATTCCCGCCCGCGCATCGACCATGCCCGCAACCAGAAGCTGGTGCCGATCGACGGCATGCCGCCCGACCTGATCCAGCCTCCCGTCGGCTGTCCGTTCGCGGCGCGTTGCCGCCATTGCATGCGTGTCTGCAGGGAGCAGATGCCTCCGGAATTCTCCGTGGGCGATGACCACAAGGTCAGCTGCTGGCTGACCGACCCGAGAGCCCCCAAGGCCGTCCGCGGAGGTGGATCCGTATGAGCGAACGCGAAGTCCTTTTCCGCATGGAGAACGTGGCCTGCCACTTCAAGGTCGAAGGCCACAAGAAGCTCAAGGCCGTCGACGGCGTCTCCCTCGACATCCACCGCGGCGAGACCGTCGGCCTCGTCGGCGAGTCCGGCTGCGGCAAGACCACGCTCGGACGTCTCATGGCCAGGATCTACCCCCTCACGGCCGGCAGGATCGATTACGAGGGCGCCGACATCAAGGCCCTGAGCACCAAGGACTCCTTCGAATACTGCAAGAAGGTCCAGATGATCTTCCAGGACCCCTACGCCTCGCTGAACCCCCGCCTGACCGTCGGCAGCATCATCGGCGAGGGCCTCGAGATCCACAACCTCTACGAGCCCGCGGAGCGCCAGAAGCGCATCTACGACATCCTCGAGATGGTCGGCCTCAACCGCGAGCAGGCCAGCCGTTTTCCCCACGAGTTCTCCGGCGGCCAGCGCCAGAGAATCGGCATCGCCCGCGCCCTCGCGATCGAGCCCGAGTTCATCATCTGCGACGAGCCCATCTCCGCCCTCGACGTCAGCATCCAGGCGCAGATCCTGAACCTCCTCACCAATCTGCGCGAGCGCTTCAACCTGACCTACCTCTTCATCTCCCACGACCTGAACGTCGTGAAGTACATCTCCGACCGCGTCGCGGTCATGTACCTCGGCGTCCTGGCGGAACTCTCGGACAGCGAGAAGATCTACGCGAATCCTCTCCACCCTTACACCAAGGCCCTTCTGTCCGCCATCCCCGTGCCCGACCCGGAGAAGGAGCGCAACCGCAAGCGCATCATCCTCGAAGGAGATGTGCCGTCCCCGATCAACGCTCCCGTCGGCTGCACGTTCTGCTCGCGCTGCCCCTACGCCTTCGAGCGCTGCCTCGTCGAGCGCCCGGTGCTGAAGGAAGTCGAGCCCGGCCACCAGGTCGCCTGCCACTTGTACGACAGCGGCGCCAGCGCGGTACCGCTGTAACCCACCCCACCCCACGGTCATCAGGACCGCAACGCGACCCGTGCAAAGAAGGCCTCTCCCGCTCTGATTGAGTGGAAGAGGTCTTCTTTTCCTTGGCATGGAAGTAAGGAAATCCTACATTTCCCGCCGGCCCTCCATGGCCCGCGCCAGCGTCACCTCGTCGGCGTACTCGAGGTCTCCGCCGACCGGAAGCCCGTGCGCGATGCGCGTGGTCCGGATGCCTGCCGGCTTCAGCAGGCGCGAGACGTACATCGCCGTGGCTTCGCCTTCGACGGTAGGGTTCGTGGCGAGGATCACTTCACAGACCGTGTCCTCGACGCGCAGTCGCGATAGCAGTTCCTTGACCCGTATGCGGTCGGGACCGATGCCCTGCATGGGGTTGATCGTGCCATGCAGCACGTGGTACAGCCCCTTGTATTCGCGGATGCGCTCCATGGCCGCGACGTCGCGCGGGCTCTCGACCACGCACAGCACCGTGCGGTCGCGCGCTGTGGACGAGCAGATCTCGCAAGGGTCTGTGTCGGTCAGATTGCAACAGACCGTGCACAGCATGGTGGTTCGGCGCGCTTCCAGAATCGCGTTCGCCAGGGACTCCGCCTTCTCCAACGGCAGCCCCAGGATGTGGAACGCAAGACGCTGCGCCGTCTTTCCACCGATGCCGGGAAGACGTTCGAGCTCGGAGACGAGCTTGGCGATGATCGGGGCGTAGCGCGCCATCAGAAGCCGGGGAGGCTCATGCCGCCGGTCACGCGGGCCATGCGGGCCGCCGCGGCTTCATCGACCTGACGCATCGCCTCGTTCACCGCGGCCGCGACGAGGTCCTGGAGCATCTCCACGTCGGAAGGGTCCACCGCCGCCGGGTCGATCGTGATGGAAAGCAGACGGTGTCCCCCGTCGACCTTCGCCGTCACGACTCCTCCGCCCACGCTCGCCTCGGCCGTCATGAGGGCGACTTCCGCCTGTGCCTTCTCCATGTCGCGCTGCATCTTCTGCGCCTGGGCCATGAGGTTGCCCATTCCGCCTCCGCCGCCTCCACCGGGGTATCCTCCGCCAAATCCCTTCGCCATCTGCTATTCCTCCACTCTGAACGGAATCCCGTTCGACTGCGCCGCGTCGCGCACCTTGTCGACCCAGTTGTCCTTCGCGGCGCCTTGCGCACCCGAAGTCCCGGGCGTCGACTCCTCCCGGGCGAAATCATAGACGAGTTCCAGATCCCGGCCCGACGCTGCGGACAGAGCCATTCGGACGGTCTTCAGGTTTTCCTTGCGCTCGATCTCTTCGCGGTGCCCCGCCGCGGCCGCCAGGAAGCGAACGGTGAACCGATTCCCGTCGAGGGACGGGACACCTTCCCGGAGGAACAGATAGAGGACCATCTGGCTGTTGTCCTGCAGGTCCGTCAGCGCCTTGATCCAGACCGTGCGCGCATCGGCGGACGCCTGGGACGGTGCGGCGGATGCAGGCGCGGGAACGGACTCGACCGCGACCGCGATCGTCATGGGCTTCGCAGCGGGCTGCGCGACGGGTGCGGGAACGGTCTGCGTTACGGGTGGCGGACCGTCATCTTCTGGCGGAGGAGGGACATCTTCCTCCTCGGGGAACGGCGGGTCGTCTTCGACAAGCGCCACGATGGGAGCCGCCACGGGGACCTGCACGGGAGCCTTGACAG
>CAZOHH010000001.1:119137-120552 GCA_964579735.1 uncultured Oscillospiraceae bacterium
GCGCGAACGGCCGGAACCGGAGCCGCCGGCCGGGCCTGTGCAGACACCGGCAGGGTAGACGCGGGCATGAGGCGGATCAGGGCGACTTCGAAGGTCGTGCGCGGATCCGGCGCCCACTTGAGGTCCGAAAGCAGGGAAGAGAGGCCGCGCAGGACCGACAGCACGTCCGCGAGCTCCATGCGCTGCGCCAGAGCCTGCATGCGGGTGAGCGCCGCATCGGGAAGCCGCACGAGCGAGCTCGGGTCCGCCGTGGTGCGGCAGACCATGATATTGCGGAAATGAACGGCCAGGTCGGAGGCGAAGCGGACCACATCGCGGCCGTCCATGATGAGGCGGTCGACCAGGTGGAGGATCGCGCCGGCGTCTCCCACCGCGAGGGCTTCGGCCATGTCGCCCATGAAGGCGTCGTTGACGATGCCGGCCAGCTCGAGCACGTCGTCCTTGGTGACCCGTTCCGGAGCGCTGGAGAGGCACTGGTCCAGGAGGCTGATCGCATCGCGCATGGCGCCGTCCGACAGGGCGGCGATGGCGAAGTAGGCGTCGCGGTCCACGGGGATGCCGCTGGCGGCGCCGACTTCCTCGAGCCGCGTCACGATGCTCTCCGTCGGAATCCGGCGGAAGTCGTAGCGCTGGCAGCGGGAGAGGATCGTGGCGGGGAGCCGGTGCGGCTCGGTGGTGGCGAGGATGAAGACGGCGAAGGACGGCGGCTCCTCGAGAGTCTTCAACAGCGCGTTGAACGCGCCCGTCGACAGCATGTGCGCCTCGTCGATGATGTAGACCTTGAATCGGGCCTGGCTGGGGGAGAAGACGACCTCGTCGCAGATGCGGCGGATGGTCTCGACGCTGTTGTTGGAGGCGGCGTCCATCTCGATCACGTCGAGAAGGGACCCGTCGAGGATCCCCTTGCAGATGGCACAGGCATTGCAGGGATTCCCGTCCTTCGGGTCGAGGCAGTTGATGGCGCGGGACATGATCTGGGCCATCGTCGTCTTGCCGGTGCCGCGCGTACCGCTGAACAGATACGCGTGGGCGACATGCCCGGTGCGGACGGCCTGGCGGAGCGAGACCACGACGTGGTGCTGCTCGACGATCTCGTCGAAGGTGCGGGGCCGCCATTCGCGGTAGAGCGCCTTGTGACCCATCCTCGTCGTCCCCCTTCCCTCCGTACGCCGACCTGCCCGGTCTGCGTCCGGAGGCAGGCTTCCCTGCGGCACCTGCGGTGGACCGTTTACCGCTGCTTCCTTCCGGACCTGACGGAGTTCACGGGCCGCATCGCACAGGACCCACCCCCGGAAGCAGACCGGGCAGTTCGGAATCCGGGATACTGGGTCATTATACCCTTCCGGCGAGGGCGCTCGCAAGTGCGGGCCGAGCGGACCCGCCGACAGTTCATCTTCCATGCGGTATAATGACAC
>CAZOHH010000002.1:0-118981 GCA_964579735.1 uncultured Oscillospiraceae bacterium
TTTGGTGGCGGTATTCGTATCTGTGGTCGTCACGACAGCGGGCGTCACTTCCTGCTGGACCCAGCGTCCCACTGCGACATATAGATAATCGGTAGATGCATACAGGACATTCCCGGCGCCTAGGAGCGCTTTCGTGTCGGCATCCTTGCCGGTATCGACGGTGTCCAGACCGCTGACGATCAGGAAGTTGGAATAGTCGTTGGACTTGACGATGCCGATGGAGGAGGCGGGAATGTTGTCCCATGTGCTGGTCGTGCCTTCGCGGACGGAGGGAATCATGCTTTCGACGGTCGTGGCGACGTCATACCACGTGTAACGGTTGGTGATGAGATAGAGGTCCGTGCCGATTCGGCGTGACGACAGATATGCGCCTTCCTGCTCGAAATTGCGGACCAGCGAGGGTTTCGTCGCATCGGAGATGTCGTAGACCTTGACTTCGGTCGTGGACATCCCGCCCCAGTACCACATGCCGGGTCGGATCATATCGGCTGCGATGCCGCCCTTGGTCTGCGGTTCCACGGCCGGAGTGCCATCGGTCGTCGGGGTGGGTTCGACCGGCCTGTACGAGCCGACGATCAATGAAAGCCGCTGATTCTCGGTATCAAGATACATCTCGATCGGGTACTCGTTCTTTTCAGCGGCGAACATGATGGTCGCGACGACCTTCATTGCGGCAGGATCCACCGCATCGACGATGATCAGACGTCCATTCGCGATCAAGTATAGGAAGGACCCATCGGTCTTCACCACGTCGGCTTCATCGACGCCGGCCACCTGGACGTTCGTGGTCGAATAGTCATTGCCGCTCTTGGAGTTGAGCGAAGCTTCCGGAGCCCCCATTGCGGAGTCCCGCATGTACCAGCGATTGGAGTTGGCGGACTTCTTCAGGAGCTGGAGTATGGCGGAGTAGTTGGCAAGGTGCTGGATAGAACCCGCCTTCAAGCTCTTGTCGACGTCCACCGGGCCTATCGTCGCACACGAAGTGAGGACAAGAGTCAGAGCGAGCAGGACTGCGGTGGCGAGTAGCATTCTTCTTTTCATTTTTTGTACCTCCCATTGGGTCGCGGTCTTCCAGCCGCGGAATCCATCCGCGTTATATACGCACCGCCACAGGAGAAAGTTCCATCAGACGCGGATTTCCGTTCCACCGTGACCGGTATCGGGGCCGTACCGTTCCAGTTTCGGACGCACGACCTCTTCGAGATACTCGTCGACCTGCTCGGGACACCGCCCGATATATTGGGACGGGTCGAGAAGAGCGGAAAGTTCTTCGGATTCCAGACCGAACAAGGGGTCGTCCGCGATCAAGTCGAGGAGGTTGTTCCTCTCCCCGTTCTTTACGTTCGTGCCGGCCTCCATGGAATGACGGCGAATCCGTTCGTGGAGATCCTGTCGGTCCCCTCCCCTTTTGACGGCTTCCATGAGAAGATTCTCCGTGGCCATGAAAGGAAGCTCTTCCATGAGGTGCCGTCTGATCACGTTGGGATATACGACGAGTCCGTCCGCGACATTGGCATAGAGGGAAAGAATCGCGTCGATGGAAAGGAACGCTTCCGGAACCGAGATCCGCTTATTCGCTGAATCATCCAGGGTCCGTTCGAACCACTGCCCAGCAGCGGTCATGGCTGGATTCATGAGATCCGCGATCACGTACCGAGCCAGGGAGGCGATGCGCTCGGTGCGCATGGGGTTTCGCTTGTACGCCATGGCGGAAGACCCGATCTGGTTCTTCTCGAAGGGCTCTTCGATCTCCTTGAGGTGCTGAAGGAGCCGGATGTCGTTGCTGAACTTATGTGCGCTCTGGGCGATCCCGGACAGGACGGCAAGGACGCGGAAGTCCGTCTTTCTCGAATAGGTCTGTCCGGAAACGGGAACGACCCCGGGGTAACCCATCTTGTTCGCGACAAGGCGGTCGAGTTCACGTACCTTCGCATGGTCTCCATCGAACAGAGCAAGGAAACTGGCCTGGGTTCCCGTGGTTCCTTTGCTTCCGAGGAGACGGAGTCCCGTGCGGACGTGCTCCAGGTCTTCCAGGTCACTGAGGAGATCCTCGATCCAGAGAACCGCCCGCTTTCCCACGGTGACAGGCTGTGCCGGCTGGAAATGAGTGAAGCCGAGCGTGGGAAGAGCGCGATAGCGGGAGGCGAAGTCGGCCAGCCGCCAGACGACGGCAAGGAGCCGTTTTCGCACAAGGTCGAGTCCCTCGGCCATCAGCATGAGGTCCGTATTGTCCCCGACATAGCAGGAGGTCGCACCGAGATGGATGATGCCTCTTGCACTCGGGCAGACATCCCCGAAGGCGAGAACGTGAGCCATCACGTCGTGGCGCACTTCCCTTTCGTGTGCGTCCGCGGCAGCGTAATCGATGTCTTCGCAGTGTTCGCGCATCTCCTGGATCTGTTCCTCGGAGATGGAAAGACCGAGTTCCTTTTCAGCCTCGGCCAGAGCGATCCACAATCTTCGCCAGTTCCGGAATTTTCGGTCCGGCGAGAATAGAAACTGCATTTCGCGGCTTGCGTAACGGGAATTGAGGGGACTTTCGTATGCGGATCCCATAAGCTCACATCCTTCCGCTTCGATTATACCCCATTGCAGCGCTATGCAAGCCGGTTGCGGACCGCAGACAGGCGAACGCAGACGCACAGGACCTCGATGGCTTCGGCCAGCTCTGAAGCAGGCGGGAAAGAAGGGGCGATGCGGATGTTCCAATCGTTCGGGTCCTTGCCGTAAGGATAGGTAGCGCCGGCTGGTGTGAGTTCGACGCCGACCGACTTGGCCATGGCGACCACCTGCTTCGCCATTCCCTTTTCCACGAAGAGGCTGATGAAGTAGCCTCCGCGTGGGGAATTCCATGAGGCGATGCCTAGATCGCCGAGTTCAGCTTCCAGTATCCGCAGGACCGTCTCGAATTTGGGTCTGAGAATGTCTCCATGCTTTTCCATGTGACGTTCGACACCGGAGACATCCTCGAGATATCGGACGTGTCGGAGCTGATTGATCTTGTCGTGACCGATGGTCTGCATCCCCATGTTGCGGCGGATATGCTCGATATTGGCTGGACTCGACGCCAGAGCGGCGACGCCTCCCCCTGCGTATGTCACCTTGGAAGTGGAAGCGAATTCGTATACGCGGTCAGGATTTCCGGCTTCGGCGCAGAGCGCCAGGATTTCGGGGACAGCATCCTTGTGATCGGGATAGAGGTGGTGCAGGAAATAGGCGTTGTCCCAGAAGATGCGGAAATCAGGAGCCGTCTTCATGGTGGCAAGGCGACGGCACACATCGGCGGTATAGGTGATTCCGTCCGGGTTGCTGTAGACAGGTACGCACCAGATGCCTTTGACGCTCGGATCCTCGGCACACAGTCTTTCGACTTCGTCCATGTCCGGACCGTCTGGAGTCATGTCCACGACGACCATTTCGATGCCGAGTTCGCGGCAAACGGCAAAATGCCGGTCATAGCCTGGCGAAGGGCAGAGGAACTTCACTACGGCGTCCTTCGACCAAGGTCGGACGCCTCCTGGCACAGTCGTCAGAAGCGCCCTAGCCACCGCATCATACATGAGATTCAGGCTCGAGTTGCCTGCAACGATCACTTGTTGGGGCGGGACCTTGAGCAGGGCTCCGAATAGAGCGCGGGCTTCCGGCAGGCCCTCCAGGAGGCCGTAGTTCCGGGTGTCCGTTCCGTCCTGGGCCTTGAAGTCCGAGTCCGAAAGACAGGACATCAGATCGGACGAGAGGTTCAACTGCTCCTTGCAGGGCTTCCCGCGGGCCATGTTCAAGGAAAGCCCCCGTTGGGCAATCGCATCCAGACGAAGTTGCAGGGTCTCTGCTTCCATCATCAAATTGCTCCGGTTCATTGCCGAATATGAAGCCATCAGGTTTCCTCCTTGCAGAATGAGGGTGTTCGTTCGAGGAATGAACTAGGGAATGGATTCATTATATAGCTCATCCCATGCGGGTTCAACGGTTCCGATGCGCTTCATCGTCTATTCAAATGGGAGAAACTCCATGCAGGATATGCTTCCATCATTTTCATACTGCACAGAGACCGCAAGAAAACGGACTTCGTGGTCATCGAAACCTCGCTCCTGAAGGAAGCAGGATGCGACCTGCCGGATCCGGTGGACCTTCTTCTGGGTCACGGCTTCGGCTGGGGAGCCGAAGCGCAACGAAGTGCGCGCCTTGACTTCAACGAAACAGACGGCGCCTTCGAAGGCTGCGATCAGGTCGATTTCGCCCAGTCGTCGGAAGCGGTACTTTCTGGCAAGCAGACTCCACCCACGCCGGATGAGTTCATCGGCTACGGCGGCCTCGGCGGCATCTCCTAGGACTCCGTTCGAAGGACGCGTACCCCGACTATTCAAGATTCCTGGTGAAGGAACGCCTATGCAGGTCTGACAGACCATGCAAGCGGAGCGCGGCATAATGCTCGGGCGTTCCATACCCCTTGTGACGAGCAAAGCCGTATTGCGGGTAGATACGGTCGAACTCCTCCATCTTCCGGTCCCGATACACTTTAGCGAGGATCGAAGCGGCGGCGATCGATACGCTCAACGTATCTCCCTTGATGATGGGGCGGACCGGAATTCCGGTGCCCTTCAAGTCCACGGCATCGACAAGCAGGACGTCCGGACGGATCTTCAGTCCATCTACCGCCAGCTTCATCGCCTTCTTCGTTGCGTTCAGGATGTTGATCCGGTCGATCTCTTCGGAGTCGATCTCGGCGATGCTGTAATCGAGGCATTCCAGAATCAGGATCTCAAAAAGCGCTTCTCTTCTGGCTGGCGTCAATTTCTTCGAATCGTCGATGCCGAGGATTCGTTTCGAAGGGTCGAGCATGCAGCACGCGGCCACGACAGGGCCAGCCAGCGGACCTCTACCTGCTTCGTCGATGCCACCGATGCGCACGAATCCATCCAAGCGGTACAAAAGCTCGAATTCGAGCATCCGGTCGTAACGCTCGTCGAGTGTGTGGGCGTCCTTCCGCGGCATGTTAGACAGGTTCCTGGAGGACATCGCCTGGAGATTCAAGTGTCAGGCGACCGAGAACCCCTCCTCGGACCTCATCGAGAAAGAGAGTGGAAAACCGCACGAGGTCTACCCTGCCTCCAGAGAGAAGGCAACCACGACGCCGCGCAGCGGCTTCCATGAGGTCCTCGGCGGAAAGCGTGAGATCAGCGAGTGAATACCGCTTGGCCAGGAGTCCTGGGTAGAGCGAAGAAAGAAGAGCCATCGTCGCAGTTGCCAGTTCCTGAGTCTCCATCACTTCATCGCGGATCGCTCCGGTCGCCGCAAGTCGGAGGCGGCGATGGTCGCTTCCCAATTGAGGCCAAAGGACACCGGGCATGTCCATGAGTTCCAGGATTCCTTCGCCTCGAATCCATTGGGCTCCCCGGGTGATGCCTGGACGATCCTCCACTTTCGCGGCCTTCTTGCCTGAAAGTGCATTGATCAGGGTCGATTTGCCCGTATTCGGAATGCCGACGACCATCACGCGCACCGGACGGAAAATCCGTCCGCGTTCAGCGGCACGTTCCAGTCTTGCGGAGCATAGATCCACCGCAGCGTCCTTCACGCGGTCGAGGCCTTTGCGGTGCAGGCTGTCGCACGGTATCGCGCCCCAGTTCTCCTTCTTGAAGTGTCCGATCCATTCCGTCGTCTTCTTCTCATCCGCAAGATCGGCTTTGTTGAGTACGACCAGGCGCGGCTTCATTCCAATGATGCGATCCAGTTCGGGGTTTCGACTGGAATCTGGAATCCTCGCATCGCAGGTCTCGATGACGAGGTCCACCTGCGGAAGTCGCTCGGCGATGCTGCGCAGAGTCTTGGCCATGTGGCCGGGGAACCAGCTCAGGTCCTTCATATCCATGTCGGGCACCTCGAAAGGAAAAGAGGACCTTGCGGTCCTCTTTCATGTGCGGGCCTTACGTAGGCTTCACCAGTTTTTCCTTGACCTTTGCCGACTTGCCGACTCTGTCTCGCAGATAGTAGAGCTTTGCTCTACGCACCTTGCCCTTGCGGACGGTCTCGACGTGGTCGATGCGCGGCGAATGGACGGGCAGAATCCTTTCCACGCCGACTCCGTAGGAGATCCTACGAACGGTGAAGGTTTCGCTTAGGCCGTGTCCCTTGCGGGCAATCACGGTGCCTTCGAAAATCTGGATTCTTTCGCGGTTGCCTTCCTTGACCTTGAGGTGGACCTTGACGTAATCGCCGATGTCCAGGGCGGGAAGATCGCTCTTGAGCTGTTCTTGCTCGAGTGCCTTGATCATGTCCATTATGCGTTCCTCCTTCCCTTCCAGGATGTTCATGCACGCAATCGGCAGCGGACCATCCGTAATCGCTCCATATGATACCATAAAGGTTCTGCTGCGTTCAATCCATTTGAGAAAGAAATTCCGCTAAAGCCTCTCCTTCGCCTTTTTCAAGACGAAGACGTCCGAAAAGATCCGGGCGCTTCCGCAGTGTGGTCGCCAACGACATGAGTCGGCGCCAACGAACTATGTTGGCGTGATGTCCTGACAGGAGCACGTCAGGAACTTTCTTGCCATCCCATTCGATGGGTCTGGTGTAGTGTGGGTGCTCGAGGGTCCCATCACTGTGGGATTCATCCTGAACCACCCGTTCATCTGGCAGAACACCGGGAACCAATCGGGAGACGGCATCGATGATGGCCAGTGCCGGAATCTCTCCTCCCGTCATGACGAAGTCTCCTAGGGAGATCTCTTCGTCGACGATCTCATCGATCACTCGCTGGTCGATTCCCTCGTAATGTCCACAAAGGAGGACCAGGGCAGGTTCTGTGGCCAGTTCAGAGGCTCGCCTCTGATTGAAGGGTTTACCCTGAGGAGAAAGGAACACGGTATGTGGGCGAACGCCGGAGCGCTCACATGCCGCCTTCCATGCGGAATGGACCGGTGGGCACATCAAGAGCATGCCGCGGCCGCCTCCATAGGGCGAGTCGTCGACCTTGCCGTAGGAATTCCCTGCGAACTCGCGGATGTCGATCGCATCCACCTCGATCAATCCCGCCGAAATGGCGCGCCCCGTGATGCTGGTGCCTACGACCGATCGAATCAGATCCGGAAACAGGGTGAGGACCGCGAAGTACATGCCTTACCCCCTCCCTATCGAATGTCTAGTCGCGGAGGCCGTCCGGAAGGACGACCTTCACGAGGCGAGCGGTGATATCGACCGCTCGCACGACCGTCTTCAGCGCAGGGATGAGAAGATCCTTGGTTTCAGCCTTCTTGACCAGGTATACGTCGTTGCTTCCCGTGACCAGAACTTCCTCGATGGTACCGAGATCCTCTCCGTCGAGGGATTCGACACGACATCCGATGATGTCGCATACGAAGTAGGAGTCAGCCGGGAGTTTCACCGCATCCTTGCGTTCGACCAGAAAGTGTCTGCCTTTCAGCTTCTCCGCGGCATCGCGGTCCTCGATGCCTTCTATGCGAAGAAGGACATTCGCCTGTTGGTGACGGACTCCGACGATGCGGCAGGGAGCTGCGGGCGCCCCCCCCGCTCCCTCGAGAAGACAGGATTTCATCCTGTCGAAGCGAGTCGGGTCATCCGTAAGGAGCTGTACGCTGAGTTCCCCTCGGATCCCGTGAGGACCCAGAATACGTCCGATCTGCAGTTGTTCCGCGAGCATGCCGCCGTCGCCGATCAGATGATCTTCACGTCGACCCGACGCCCATCGCGGGCGGCACGGGCCTTCATGATGGAACGGATGGCCTGGGCGATCCTTCCCTGCTTGCCGATCACCTTGCCCATGTCCTCGGGAGCTACGCGCAGTTCGAGGACCACGAGGTCCCCCTGGTCGTAGCGCTCGATGGATACGGCATCAGGATCGTTGACAAGGGAGCGGACGATCGATTCCAGAAGATCCTTCATGTACGGACCTCCCTTCTCACTCGAAGACGCCAGCCTTCTTCAGCAGCGCACGCACGGTATCGGTAGGCTGTGCGCCGTTCGCAATCCACTTCTTCGCCTTCTCGACGTCGACCTTCACACTGGAAGGGTCGGTCCTGGGGTCATAGCTGCCGATCTCCTCGATGAAGCGACCATCTCGCGGGTAGCGCGAGTCGGCCACGACCACACGATAGAACGCCATCTTCTTCGCACCGATTCTCTTGAGTCTGATTTTCACTGCCATGTGTCTGTGCCTCCTTTGTGATTCACGTCTATATGCAAGGGATCAGAATGGCATGCCCGGAAATCCGGCTCGCCGATTCCTTCCCTTCGACATCGATGAGAATTGTTTCATCATCTTCTCGGTCTCCTCGAACTGCCGTACAACGCGGTTCACGTCCTGTACCTGGGTTCCGGAGCCGGTCGCGATGCGCTTTCTGCGGCTCGCGTTGAGAAGCGAGGGGTTCAATCGTTCACGAATCGTCATCGAACGCAGGATCGCGACGGTTCTCACGACCATCTTGTCGTCTACATCCGATGCGTTGAACTTCTTCTTGTCGATTCCGGGTATCATTTCCAGGACGTTTCCTACGGAACCCATCTTGAGGACTTCTTCCATCTGGGAGAGCATGTCCACGAGCGTGAAGCGGTTTCGGCGAAGGTTCTCGATGGTTTCACGGGCCTTCTTTTCATCGACGGCCACGGTGGCGAGTTCGATGAGACCCAGGACATCCCCCATGCCGAGAATGCGGGAAGCCATGCGATCCGGGTGGAACTCCTCGATATCGGCGATCTTTTCACCGATACAGGCGAACTTGACGGGTAAGCCGGTCATTTTCCGAATGGAAAGCGCGGCACCCCCTCGGGCGTCACCGTCGAGTTTGGTCATCACGAATCCGTCGACGCCGATTTCCTTGTCGAAGGATTGGGCGATGGCAACGGCTTCCTGCCCGGTCATCGCATCCACGACGAGTAGCGTCTCGGTCGGCAAGACGGCCTTGCGTATCTGGCGGAGTTCTTCCATCAGCGCCGGGTCGACGGTCATTCGTCCAGCGGTATCGACGATCAGCGTGTCATTGAACAGATACCTGGCCCGCTCGACGGCTCTCTTCGCGATCGCCACCGCGTCCTTTTCCTCTGGTTGGATGAAGGAAGGGAGTCCTGCCTGATTCGCAAGAACCTCCAACTGGAGGGCTGCTGCGGGGCGGTGCACGTCGCAGGAGGCCAGCATGGGCTTCTTGCCCTTCTTCTTGAGATAGAGCCCCAACTTCGCGGCGGTCGTCGTCTTGCCAGAACCCTGAAGCCCGCAAAGCAGGATCACGGTGAATCCCGAAGGGGACACGGCCAGCTTGCCCTGCGTCGTACCGAGCATGTCGACGAGGGACTCGTGGACGATCTTGACGACCTGCTGTCCAGGCGTGAGACTCTCGAGGACATCCGAGCCGCGGCACTTCAGAGAGACCTCATCGACGAATTGCTTCACGACCTGGAAATTGACGTCCGCTTCGAGAAGCGCAAGACGAATCTCGCGCATCATGTCCTTGATGTCCTGTTCGCCGACCCGGGCCTTGCCCTTCATGCGGGCAGCGATGCCCTGCAACTTGTCGGACAGGCTTTCGAAGAACGCCATTCTAGAGATCCTCCAGCATCCGCTTCAATTCCGCGGAGGCTTCCTCTTCCCGTCCATCCTGAATCAGGCAGACGACCTTCTCGATGCTTTCCCTCTGGATTCGGAAACGTCGGATCATTCCGAGTCTTGCTTCATATTCGGTCAACTGGGCCAACCCTTTGCTCACGCCGTCATGGACGGCCTGCCGCGTCACTCCGGACAATTCGGCGATTTCGCCGTAGGATAGATCCTCGTTGAAGTGCTGGTCCATGAGCCGAAGGCTTCGTTCGCTCAGCAGACTTCCGTAGAAATCCAGCAAAAGACTTGCCTCGACGCTTTTCCCAATCGGACTCGACACTTCATCCATGGATAGAGAATACGGGTTGGAGGGCAGTCTGTCAAGCGTTTGTGCTTGACACCTAGGAAGGAAGCAATGAGTCCGAAAAAGCTGCGGAATCGAAGTCGACCAGGTCATCCACCTTCTCCCCGAGTCCTGCCAGTAGAATCGGTACATGGGTTTCGAAGGCGACCGCGATGGCGACGCCCCCTTTGGCGTTCCCATCGAGTTTCGTGATCACGACCCCGTCCACCGAAGCGGCTTCCCGGAACAGTTTGGCTTGGACGACGGCATTCTGTCCGGTCGTGGCATCGATGACGAGCAGGGTGGTGCATTTCGCATCGGGTGCCTCTCGCGCGATGACACGTCGGATCTTGTTGAGCTCGTCCATGAGATTCTGCTTGTTGTGGAGCCGACCGGCCGTATCCACGACCAGAACGCCGGAGTGTCGCGCCTTGGCCGATGACACCGCGTCAAAGACGACCGCTGCAGGATCGGAACCTTCGGAATGACGGATCAGTGGAGTCCCAGTCGAATTCGCCCAATGCTCCAGCTGTTCGATGGCAGCTGCGCGGAAAGTATCGGCAGCCGCCAGGATGGGTTTGCGTCCTTCTTGACTGAATCGTGCACAGAGCTTGCCTGCCGTGGTGGTCTTGCCGGTGCCATTGACTCCGACGAGAAGAAGCACATTCAAACGGTCTTCAGCCAACACAAGACGAGAATCGCTTCCTAGGATCAGGAGGAGTTCTTCCTTCAGCATTCGAAGGACGGAAGGCCGGTCGACGGCGCCCGTATCCTTCATGCGGCGTCTGAGAGCCCCCATGACGTGCGTAGCCGCGGGTACACCGGTATCGGCAGACACGAGAAGCATTTCGAGGTCGTCGAGCATCGTCTCGTCGAAGATCCCGAAGGAGGAAGCCAGGCGGTTGAATCCATCTGAAAAGGCCGTGCGTGTCTTTTCCAAACCTGTGCGGAACCGCTCGAAAAGCGCCATGGATATCTCCTTCGCCGATCATTCAAGGAATCTAGTCGCCGAGGTGCATCGACAGGACCCGGGAGACGCCGCGCTCCTGCATGGTCACTCCATACAACCTGTCGGATGCCTCCATCGTGCCCTTGCGGTGGGTCACGAGGATGAACTGGGAGTCGTTGGAATATCGATGGATATACTCTGTGAAGCGGAAGACGTTGCTGTCATCGAGTGCCGCCTCGATTTCGTCGAGAACGCAGAATGGTGTCGGACGGAGCTTCAGAATGGCGAACAGAAGGGCAATGGCGGTCAAGCAGCGTTCCCCTCCCGACAACAGCATCATGTTCTGCAGTTTCTTTCCAGGAGGCTGCGCCTTGATCTCGATGCCGCATTCAAGAACGTTGTTCTCGTCTTCCAATGCGATTTCCGCCATGCCTCCGCCGAAGAGTTCGGAGAAGACGAGATTGAAGTTGGTGTTGATGGTCCGGAAATGTTCGACGAAGAGGGTTTTCATCTCTTCGGTGATTTCACCGATGACCTTTCGAAGCTTTCCACGGGACTCCTCGATGTCGTCGCGCTGGGTCTTCATGAAAATGAGCCGTTCGTTGACCTGGTCATATTCCTCGATCGCAGCGACATTGACCGTGCCGAGATCGCGCATCTTCTGCCGCAGCTCCGTGGAAAGTCGTTGCGCCGATGCGACGCTCGGGATCTCACGACGCCAGGGTGCCGCCGTTTCACCGGTCAACTCATATTCCTCCCAGAGACGGTTGCGGACATCGTCGAGAGAGGTCTCGAAGCGGAGACGTTTCATTTCAATGCGACCGAGATCGTTCTGAAGAAGCGAGATCCGACCGGTCGCAGCTTCGAGCCGATCCGTGTAGTCCGCCTCCGCGAGATCCTGGGTTTCCTTCTCTGCTAGGAGAGCACGAATCCTGTCGGCGACTGTCGCCATCGTTTCCTTCAACCCAAGCAGTTCTTCCTCGAGAGCTCGTACGACTTCCGCGAGTCTCTTCGCTTCGACGAGTCCCGTGGATCTTTCTTCAAAACGCTTCTGGATGGTGGTCTCGTAGGCGTTCTTCTCTCCCTCGATGCGGGTGGACATCTCCCGCGCCGACAGCAAGCTCTCCTCGAGGGATCCGACTGAAATCCGCAGGGCGGATACCGTCTCGCGCAGTTCGTCTCGCTTTTCCTGTTCCTGGCGGTTCTCGATCTCGGTTGCTCCGAGGGTCTCCCGGATGGAGACGATTTCCTTCGACAGGTTTTCCGACTCGATATCGAGACCGTCCGCTTCCTGAAGGATCGAATCGCGAGTCCCGGCCAGTTGCTCCTCTTCGGCCTTGAGCATGGACATTCGAAGTGCATCTCGCTCGATGTCATAATCGATGCGGGCGACACGGGACTCCTCGCGTATCCTTTCATGGGAAAGATCCGTAGCTTCGTGCTCCATCGCCGCGATGCGTCTGGCCGACTCGGCGAGTGCACTCTCCTTTTCCGGCAATTTCATGGACAAAAGAGAGATTTCTTCTTCGATAGCGACGACTTCGGCCTTGAGCGATTCGATTTCCCGTGTGCGACCCAGTAGACCGGTGACCGCCTGACGCGAGAAACCACCCGTGATCGGGCCGCCCGTGCCGACGACGTCCCCTTCGAGCGTGACGATTCGGAATGCGTATCCGCAGGATCGTGCGAAAGAGACCGCCGTATCGAAATCGGTCGCAACGACGGTGCGGCCAAGGAGATTCTCTACGATCGGCCGGACGTCGGCGGGAGCTTCCACCAATTCCGAAGCGATTCCGACGTAGCCTTTCCTTCCCTTCAGTTTCTGGACATGATCCCGTTCGAGCGAGCGCGAGGAAATGGAGGATATCGGAAGGAAGGTGGCACGACCCGTTCTCCCTTCCTTCAGGTATGCGATCAAACGGCCGGCCGTTCCCTCGGTATCGGTCACGATATGCTGAACTGCGGGACCCAGCGCGATTTCAATTGCCGTCTCGAATTCCTGGGGAACCCGAAGAAGGTCTCCAAGCGTGCCACGGATTCCTTCGCCGAATCCATGGTCCTGTTCTGTGTTGCGCAGTATCGACTTGACGGCCTCGCTATAACCTTCGTGCGTCTTCTCGAGTTCCTGCAGGGTCCGGATTCGGTAGGAGCGGTTGGCGGCGTCCAGTTTTCGCGTTTCCAGATTCATGGCGGTCTGGGTGCAATCCTTCTTCAGGTTCTCCAACGATGTGCGTTCCTGAACGAGAATGGCATTGCGCTTGTTCAGCGTGGTATTCGCGGAATCGACGAGTGCCTGGGCTTCTTCCCGTTGAAGCGACAGCCTGTCCGAATCGCTGATCAAGGAGGTGATCTCCGCAGCGATGCTTTTGCGACGCTGATCGACGAGAGAGGTCTGATTGCGCGTCTGCTGCGCTTGGGAGCGCTTCTCGAAGTGATTCTCCTGAAGAGTCTCGACCCGTTGACGGAGTTCCTCCTGATAACGATCGGAAGCATCCAGGTTTGCCAGAATCGACGCCATCTCGGATTCGTAGGTGGTCAGCCGCCCGTTGTATACCTGCAATTGAGCGAGCAGCTGCGACTCCTTGACCTTCTTTGCGGAAAGTTCCACCTTGAGTCGCTCTATGGCGGCGGCGGTGTCCTTTTCCTCATCCTCGCCCCGACGCGCTCGGTCCTCGATCTGCCGAATCCTCTCCCCATCGAGGACGATTCGGCCCTCCATCTCCGACAAGGACGCCTGTACGGAAGCCTGGTGGATTCTCTCTCCATCGAGAAGTCCCTCGAGCTCGCGTTGCCTTTCCGAAGATTCCTTGTGCCTGGCCTTCATCTCCTCAAGCCCACCGATTTCATCGTCGAGGTCGTGCTTTACGGTAGATGCCTCCTCATTGGTCTCGTCGATCCGCTTGAGGAATCCGTCGATGTTCTCCAGAAAGAGCCCTACTTCAGTGCCTTTCAAGTCATCCCGCAACTGGAGATAGCGCTTGGCGGTTTCCGCAGCGTTGGCAAGTGGGACGATCCGTCCATCGAGTTCAAGAAGGATGTCGTTGATGCGAAGAAGATTCGCCTCGGTCGACTGGAGCTTCCTCTCCGCTTCGTCCTTGCGGGTCTTGAACTTCATGATGCCGGAAGCCTCTTCGAAGACACGGCGCCGATCCTCGGACTTGCTGCTCAGGATTTCATCCACTCGTCCCTGACCGACGATGGAATATCCATCCCGGCCAAGACCCGTGTCCATGAAGAGCATGATGATGTCCTTGAGGCGGCATGTGACCTTGTTGATCAGATACTCGCTCTCACCGGAGCGATAGAGTCGCCGAGTGACTTGAAGCTCCGTGTAATCCACGGGCAATCGCGCATCGGAGTTGTCGATGACGATCGTGACTTCGGCGAAGCCCATGGCACGGCGAGTCTGCGTGCCAGTGAAGATGACATCCTCCATCTTGGCGCCGCGAAGAGAGCGTACGCTCGTCTCCCCGAGTACCCAACGGATGGCGTCGGTGATGTTCGACTTGCCGCTCCCATTCGGACCTACGATGGAGGTGATGCCGCTGTGAAACTCGATGACGGTCTTTTCAGGGAAAGATTTGAATCCCTGGATTTCCAGTGACTTCAGATACATATTGGCCCCCCGAGGCGGTATTCCCAAGTATTATAGCATACCGGGAATCCCCGGGCGCCCCATGGACGGACCCTACTGGACAATGCCGAGTGTCTCGAGTGCTGAGGCAGAAGCGGACTGCTCCGCTTCCTTTTTGCTTCCTCCATTACCGGTACCGCACAAGGAACCGTCTACGAATACTTCAACGGTAAAGGTGCGCTCGTGGACTGGACCTTCCTCGGCAGCGACTCGATAGGTGATCTTCTTCTGTGGAGTAAAGGACTGGGCGACTTCGATGAGCCGGCTCTTGGCATCGAATCCCAGTCGACCCGCCATGGCTCGCCCGATTCGGTCCCCATACAGGTGAAGAACGACTGCCTCAGCGGATTCCCAGCCTCCATCGAGGAATACGGCTCCGACAAGAGCTTCCAGTGCATTGGAAAGGTTGGACGGCTTCTCGCGTCCACCGGTCGCATCCTCTCCTCGCCCAAGAAGCAGACTGGACCCAAGATCGATTTCGTTGGCCAACCGTGCCTGCATGGCTTCGCAAACGAGAAATGCACGAATACGCGTCATGATGCCTTCAGGAAGGCCTTCGCCATGAGCGATCAGGGCATGGGCCACCGTCAAGGAAAACACGGCGTCACCGAGAAATTCGAGTCTCTCGTTGTCTACCGGTTCCAGATCGGCGTTCTCGTAGGAGAAGGTCTTGTGGACAGAGGCAAGCTTCAGAAGCCCCCTGTCGCGGAATCGGTATCCCAGCTTGGTTTCCAGATCGGATCCGCTCACGGCACGCCGCCTCCCCTGTCGTCTAGATGAATCAAGAAGCCCCTCGCAAGGAGGGGCTTCCTGAAAGTCGGCGTCCGAATGGATCAGGTGTTGGCGCGAATGAAGTCGACCGCGTCTCCGACGGTCTTGATCTTTTCGGCATCCTCATCGGGAATCGAGATGCTGAACTCCTGCTCCATGGCCATGACCAACTCGACGATGTCGAGGGAGTCGGCGTTGAGGTCATCGATGAAGCTGGACTCCATATTGACGGCGTCTGCTTCGACACCCAGCTGTTCGACGAGGATGTTCTTGACGGAATCGAAGATTGCATCGCTTGACATGTATTCTACCTCCTTATTGGTGCGTCAAGTAGTTTGTATCCGATACGAGGAAAATTGTCAAGCCTATCAAAGTATTTCGTGCAACTATGTCTCCCGAAGTGCGGCGGCGTGCTTCACGAGGTAGTCGACTCCAGAGTAGAGCGTGATGAGAACGGCAAGGAGCATTGCGACGCTCGAGAGCGGAACAAGGAACGCGTAGAGATCCTGGACCATCACGAGGAGAATGGCGACGATCTGCGTGACGGTCTTCACTTTTCCAAGGATGCTGGCCGAAATCACGATTCCCTTGTCGGAGGCCACCATGCGCAATGCGGAAACGACGAATTCACGGAGAAGGATCACGATCACCGCTATGGCGCCCACACGTGTGAGCTGTACTAGGGCGACAAGAATCGAGGCGACAAGGATCTTGTCGGCGACAGGGTCGAGAAACTTCCCGAGGTTGGTGACGATTCCCCGCTTGCGGGCGATCGCACCGTCGAAGGAATCCGTCAGTGCGGCAACCAGGAAGAGGAACGCGGCGACGTAGATCCCGTAGTCCATCACGAAAATAGTCCAAGTCCCAAGGGGATAGGCAAGAAAAGCAAGTCCGACTGTTCCACCCAGCCAGTTCAGGAAGGTCGGAGAAATCGGCAGCATGAAGAGGAGAATGAAAGGGACGAGAAGAATACGGGATATGGTCAGACGATTCGGTAGATTCACGTGAGGGTTACTCCTGTAAGGTCATACTCCGATGCGTCGACGATCTTCACTGAAACGATTTCGCCGATGACGAGGGGCCGCGAAGTTCCGGCGATGTGGATCGAGGGGTCGATTTCCGGCGCTTCGCCATGACTTCGACCTAAGTAGAATACACCATCGGAGTCGACGGATTCAACCAGAACCTGCCGAGTGCTTCCGATGGAAGCCTGACCGATTTCAAGGGATATCCTCTGCTGCCTCTCCATGACCAGCCGATAACGTCGGGCGGCCGTGCGTGGGTGGACCTTCGGTGTCATCCCGGCTGCCGGAGTGCCCTCTTCCGGCGAGAATATGAACGTACCGAGACGGTCGAATCGTACCTCTTCCAGGAATGAGATCAACTCTTCGAACTGAGCCTCCGTTTCGCCGGGAAATCCGACCAGAACCGTGGAACGCAGAACGATTCCCGGGATTCTCCTCCTCAGGGCGCTGAAAACCTCCAGGAGCTCTTCACGGGAGCCGCGGCGGTTCATGCGCGACAACACTTCGTTCGAAGCATGTTGAATAGGCACATCGAGGTAGTGAGCGATCTTGGGATTCGTCGCCATTTCGGATAGGAGGTCTTCATCCAATCCGTCGGGGTATGCGTAGAGGATGCGCAATTGCCTGATATCATCGAGTCCCGATAGTGCATGAAGGAGCTCGGGCAATCTGCGTCGACCGTATAGATCGAGGCCATATCGCGTCGTATCCTGTGCGATCAGGACAATCTCGGACGCCCCTTCTGCGGAGAGCCGTCGAGCTTCTTCGAGGATGTCCTCGAAGGGCCGGGACAGGAAGGGTCCTCTGATATCGGGTATCGCGCAGTAGGCACAGCGGTTCGAGCAACCTTCGGCGATCTTGAGATAGGCATATCCATGGGTCGATGTCCTTCGTCTCGGCCCCAGGTGACCCATCGGATCTCCTCTGCCGCAATCCGAAAAGCGGGTCGGGTCATCCTGCAGACGTTTCACTGCATCAGCGACGCGGCTATATGCGGACGTGCCGAGGACCGCATCGACTTCGGGCATGGTCCTTAGGATTTCCTCAGGGTATCGTTGAGCGAGACAACCCGTCACGATAAGGAAACGACACCGGCCGGCTGGAACTTTCAGTTCTGCCATGGCGAGAATCGTATCGATCGCTTCCTTCTTTGCGCTTTCAATGAACCCACAGGTGTTGACGACGATCACGTCCGCTTTTTCAGGTTCGGTCACCAACCGGTATCCGTCTGTCTCCAGGATGCCGGTCATGCACTCCGAATCGACGAGATTCTTCGGGCATCCCAAGGAAACAAGGGCGATATCGGGCCTATTCATGTCCATCGAATGGTTCCAGCACCTTCCTGACCTCTTCTTCTGCCGTGTCTGCGTCATAGCCGCGTGCGGCGAGGAAACGGGTCATGCGAGCAGCGAGAGGGTTCAGCTCTCTCGTGGGCGTCTTGTCGGCGAGCTCGGCGCGGAATTTCACGAGCAGGAGCGTGCTGGCCGATTCGGAATCGCTTGAATACTCTTTCAGTATATCCTCGGCAACCGACAAGGGAATCCCTCGACGCAACATACGGCCTTTCAAGGCAAAGCGCGACTCTGCGGATCTGCCAGCGGCACCTTTGAAGAGACCCATGGCGACGACTCTGTTCTTGATGTAGCCTTCCTCGTCCAATGCAATCACCGTCTCTTTGATGATTGCATTCGGGAACCCTTCTCGAAGAAGTTTCGCATAGACGGCGCCGGAAGTCTTCGCGGCGATTCCGATATAGGAGATGGCGCGAAAACGAGCCCTTCTCAGCAACGTTTCGTTGGATTCCTGCTCAGGATTCTCCGAGTCCGAGGACATCGTCTTCCTCTTCCTCCGCATCTCCTGCATCCACGGTCTTGACTGCGCCAACGGGGGCTTTCTTGAACGTCTCTCGAATCCTCGACTCGATTTCGTCCGTCATTTCCTTGTTGGCTTTCAGGAACAGACGCACGTTGTCCTTGCCCTGACCGATTCGTTGACTCTTGTAAGAGAACCAGGCACCGCTCTTGTTGATGATATCGAGGGAGACGGCCAGATCGATCAGACAGCCCTCCTTCGAGATACCTTCCCCGTAGATGATGTCGAACTCGGCCTCCTTGAACGGCGGGGCGACTTTGTTCTTGACCACCTTGACGCGCGTGCGGCTTCCGATCACATCGGTCCCGTTGCGCAGGGTCTCCGTCTTGCGGACATCCAATCGAACGGAGGCGTAGAATTTGAGTGCACGCCCACCAGGCGTGGTCTCCGGGTTTCCGAACATCACGCCGACCTTTTCCCGAAGCTGGTTGATGAAGATCGCGACCGTGTTGGACTTGCTGATGATGCCTGCAAGCTTTCGAAGAGCCTGGGACATCAGCCTCGCCTGCAGGCCGACGTGGGAATCGCCCATCTCGCCATCGATTTCTGCTTTTGGAACCAGCGCCGCGACGGAGTCGATGACGATCACGTCGATTGCACCGCTTCGGACGAGCGCTTCCGTGATTTCAAGCGCCTGCTCCCCGGTGTCGGGTTGGGAAATGATCAGGTTGTCGATGTCGACGCCGAGTTTCGCGGCATAGGCAGGATCGAGGGCGTGTTCGGCATCGATGAAGGCGGCGGTGCCGCCGGCCTTCTGCGCTTCTGCAACGATATGCAGGGCCACGGTGGTCTTGCCCGAGGATTCAGGCCCGAAGATCTCGACGACGCGGCCGCGCGGGACGCCGCCGACCCCAAGGGCGATATCGAGGGTGATCGCACCGGTCCGGATCGCCTCGATGGTGGTATCGGGTCGATCGCCCATCTTCATCGCGGCACCCTTGCCGAATTGCTTCTCGATCTGGCCGAGAGCGATGTCGAGAGCCCGTGCACGATCCGCTGCGACGCGGCTGAGTTCGGGACCGGCCTTGCCTGGGTTCTTCTCGGACTGGGACCTGTTGTTGAATGCCATGGAAGAATCCTCCTACCGAACATTTGTTCTTATTTGATTATAAGGAAAGGCATCGACATCGTCAACCACCGATGCGACGATTCATCCGTCAAGTGGGGGTGTTTTCGACGATTTGCCGACGAATCGGCGGTTCAGACGTTCCAACGTCCCACGGACCTCGGGAAGACCCAACAGGAACGCGATGCCGAGATATGCGACCGCACCGATGCTCACGCGGATTCCGATCCATAGGAACTGCGCGACCTTGGATGCAGGTTCGATCGGAACGAGTCCGGCTAGAAAGATGGCGGCTCCAGCGGCGATCGTGGACAGGGACGATTTCACGAGGAAGGGGGTCAGTGGCTTGGGAGCATGTTGGGAATGCCGCGTGCGTAGACGGACATATAGGAATACTGCGGAAAGCACACTGGATATGGAGTATGCGAGGGACATCCCTGCGACTCCCAGATTCGTGGACGCGGTGAAAGCGAGGCAAAGGAGGACGTTGGAAGCAAGCGACAGGATGCCGGCAGCCAGAGGGATCCTGGTCTTTCCCATCGAATAGTAGGTCATGTTCATCAGGAAGACGAAAGTGTGGCTGATGATGGCGACGGAGTAGAATGCGAGGACCTCGGCGGTCAGAAGGACCGAGGCCTGCGACATCCCGTCGTTCCATTGGAAAAGCGCACGGATGATGTCCTGTCGGAGCAGCAGGACCAACATGGCAGAGGGTACGGTCAGGAAGAGGGCGCCACGAAGACTACCGGTAAGCATTCGACGGAAGTCGGGTGCGTCCCCGGCTGCATATCGAGCGGAAAGGGATGGCAGCATGGCGGTTCCGACCGCGACGGCGAAGATTCCGTATGGGAGCTGCCAGATGGTGATGGCCAGATTCATGGCACTGACCGAGCCTGCATCGAACCGGTTGGCGAAAGCGGAGAGGACGATCAGGTTGACCTGGATGATGGAGGCGGAGAAGATCGTGGGGATCGCCGTTCGGACGATACGGCGGAATCCTTCGTCGCGATGATCGAGCGAGGGGAGGTAATGCGAGAATTCCTTTCGCGCGAGGATGAACTGGAATGTGAAATATCCCGCGGCACTCAGCAGGATGCCGCCCGCAGTGCGGACGACTGCCGAGGCGTCGGGAGCACCGAGAAGGATGAGGCTGACCATGCAACCGATGTTGTAGATCGCTGGCCCCCATGCGGAGGCGCCGAATCGACGGTAGGCGTTCAGGATGCCGATGCTGAGTCCGGCGAGCATGATATAGACGACGGAGGGGAAAAGGACACGCGAAACCTCGGTCGACAGGGAGACGACAAGGGCGGACCGTGGGCCGGCGAGGAGAGGGAGCAACCATCCGATGGTCAATTCGCCGAGAATGACGGTCACGGCCATGAGAATCAGTGTGTAGTTCATGAAGATGCTGACACTGCGCCAGCCCGACTTCTCTTCACCGCGCTCCAGACTCCCTGCGAGGAAAGGCGTGAGGGCCGCCTGGATGGAGCCTCCGACCAGAAGCTGGAACATCAGGTCGGGGATCTGGAACCCCAGGAAATAGGCATCCGACAGGTCCCCCATTCCGAACTGCGCTGGGATGAGCATCTGCCGGAAGTATCCGGTGAGTCGGCTCAGGATCAGGGAAGTCATCAATATCGCGGCCGCACCCGCGATATTGTGTCGGCGCGCTGGCTCTTGCCGAGCGGAATCAGGCGCTGGAGGTGCCGCGTCCGGAACCACGGGGTTCCGGCTCACCGAAGGAGCCTCCGACGAATCATGTCAAGGGCGTTGAGTGCCGAGACATAGCGGATCCGCTCACGGCTGCCGAAGTTGTGCAAGGTCCGGACCTCGACGCCATCGGCATCCGCGAGAGCCAGATGGACGAGCCCGACGGGCTTCGTATCGGTTGCCCCCCCGGGTCCGGCGATGCCGGTCACCGCGACAGCGAGGTCGGATCCGAAGCGTACCCTGCATCCCTTTGCCATGGCGATCGCACATTCTTCGCTCACGGCACCCTGTTCGAGGAGGATTCCGGCCGGGACGTCCAGCATCGCGCGCTTGACGTCGTCCGAGTAGGCGATGATGCCGCCGAGAAGAGAACGACTCGCGCCGGGAACGGAAGCGAACATCGAAGCGGCCATGCCGGCCGTGCAGGACTCGGCGAACGACACCGTCCTTCCCTTCGAGACGGCAAGGTCGACGGCGACTTCGGGCATCGTGCGCGAACCCGTTTCGTAGATATACTCGCCGAGGCGGCGGCGGACCTCGTCGACCAACGGGGGGCGCAAGTCGGGTTCCGTGTCGTTTTCCACTCGCTGGGTGATGCGGAACATGACTTCACCATCCGAGCAGTAGGGGGCTATGGTCGGGTTGGTCTGGGCGGTGATGAGGTCCGATAGGAGATGCTCCGCCCTGGATTCGCCGATTCCGATCATTCGCAGATAGGTCGAACGGAAGTGGAAGGGGGATCTCTCCGTCAGATAGGATGCGGCCTGCGCTTCGAACATGGCCTGCAGCTCCCCTGGCGGACCAGGGAACAGGAGAAGCGCGGAAGGTCCCGCTGCGTCGTCCGGCAATTCGATCAGGCACCCAGGAGCGGTACCCCGGCCGTTCGGGAATACGATGCAGCCTTCGGGCAACATCGCCTGCTTCCGGTTGTTGTCCGTCAGCGGTCGGTTCAGGCGTGCGGCGATGGATTCGATGGCTTGGAGGCTAGGTGCATGCAGCTGAAGAGCGCGACCGGAGAACCGAGCCGCGCAGGCCATGGTGATGTCATCGGCGGTCGGACCCAGCCCACCCGTCAGGAGCACGCAGCCCGAGCGGGCGACCGCGATGCGGATCGCCTCCACGAGACGGTCGGGGTTGTCGCCGACGACCGACTGATGGTAGGAAGGAATTCCGATTTCCGAGAGTCTTCGGGCGAGAAAGGCCGCATCGGTGTTGACGACCTGCCCCATGAGCAGTTCGGTCCCTACGGACAGGATCTCGCACGAGCGGAACGGCTTGTTCGTCCGAATACCGGATTCGGTCATGTTCTTCCCTCAGCTGGCCTTCATGGCCCGGCGATAGGCATCCAGCGTGTTCTTGAGCAGCATGGCGATGGTCATCGGTCCTACTCCGTTCGGGACCGGCGTGACGGCGCCCGCGACTTCGACGACGCTTTCGAAGTCGACATCACCGACGACTTTCCCCTCCTCGTTGCGGTTGATGCCGACATCGACGACGACGGCACCCGGCTTGATCCAATCCCCCTTGACGAACTTCGGTCTGCCGATGGCTACGATGACGATATCGGCTCTACGCACGACCCCCGGAAGGTCCTTCGTGCGGGAATGGCAGATCGTGACCGTGCCGTGGGCCTTCAGCAGGAGTTGGGCGATCGGCTTTCCAACGATGTTGCTGCGTCCGATGACGACGCATTCCTTCCCTGCGACTTCGATGCCGGCGCGACGAAGCATTTCCATGCAGCCAGCCGGTGTGCAGGACACAAGTGCATCCCGCCCGAGGGACAGAAGTCCGACGTTCACGGGGTGCAGCCCATCGACATCCTTATTGGGGTCGATGGCGCAGGTGATCCTGAATTCATCGAGATGCTTCGGGAGCGGAAGCTGGCATAGGATGCCGTCGACATTCGGGTCCTGGTTGAGCGTGTCGACGAGATCGAGCAGTTCCTTTTCGGAAACGTCCGCTGGCAGTTCGTATCCGAACGACTTCATCCCGCACTCGACCGTAGCCTTCTTCTTGTTCCGCACGTAGATCGAGGAACCGGGGTCCTCTCCGACGAGTATGACGGCAAGTCCTGGAACCCGCGTGCCTTCACCGAGCTGTGCGACCTGCTGCTGGATCTCCATTCGAATCGTTTCTGCTGTTTCCTTGCCACGAATCACCAATGCGCTCATCTTCTTCGATTCCTCCTATTGTCGTTCATCTTGCCGTTTCCATCTTCTGGTCTATCCGTATGGGATGGAGGAGCGTTTCCTCCGGGTCTCAGCAGGCATTCGGGACCGAATCCGATCAGATCCTCGCGTCCAGCCCTGCGCAAAGCCTCCTCGACCAGAGGACGGTTGGCTGGCTTGGTGTATTGAAGCAGGGCGCGTTGCAGCACCTTCTCCCGTTCATCGGGGATGTGGACCTCCTCCAGGGTAAAAGGATCGAGGCCGGTCCAGTACATGCTGGTCGAAGCCGTACCGGGAGTCGGGTAGAAATCCTGGACCTGTTCGGGGACCACGCCTTGTTCGCGAAGCGCCTCCGCGAGAAGAATGGCGTCCGCCAGCGCGCTGCCGGGATGACCCGACATCAAGTATGGCACGAGGTACTGCTCCTTGCCGATCCTGCGGTTCATGTCGTAGAAGTCCCTGCGGAACTTCTCGTATGCTTCGGGACCGGGCTTCCCCATCAAGGCGAGGACACCGGGAGAGACATGCTCCGGAGCGACCTTGAGCTGGCCGCTCACGTGGTGTTCGCAGAGTTCCTCGAGGAAAGACGGATCCTTGTCCATCTGCAGGTAGTCGTAGCGGATTCCCGACCGGATGAAGACCTTCTTGACGCCCGGGAGGCATCGCACCTTGCGCAGGAGTTCGATGTATTCGGCGTGATCGGCGCGAAGGGATGGGCATGGCGTCGGAGCGAGGCAGCGCCGGGTCCTGCAGACGCCCCCCCTCCCCTGCATCTCGCAGGGCGTGGCGCGGAAATTGGCCGTCGGGCCTCCTACATCGTGGATGTAGCCCTTGAAGTCGGGGTCATGCGTCATGGCTTCCGCTTCTCGTACGACGGAATCGGCGCTTCTGCGCTGGACCAGACGCCCCTGATGCAGGGTGATGGCGCAGAAGGAGCAACCGCCGAAGCAGCCTCTATGGCTCGTGATGCTGAAACGAACCTCCTCGAGCGACGGCACGCCCCGCGGACCATACATGGGGTGGGCACGACGCTCATAGGGGAGCGCATGGACCTCATCCAGCTCCTTCATCCCCATTGGTTTCTGAGGTGGGTTCTGCACCAGGTAGCGTGCTCCGTGCGCCTGAACGAGCGTGCGGCCTTCCAAAGGGTCCTGCTCGTAGAACTGGTACCGGAAGGCGACGGAATAGGCAAGCGAATCTCCGGCGGTCTCTTCGAAAGATGGAAGAAGCGTGTGACTTCCATCGTCGGGCAGGATACGGCCGAGAAGCTGCCTGCGCGTCTTCGAGGAGGCGTTGAGGCGGAAGTCCGCATTGGATTCGACGAATTCGGCAAGAGCTCTGGGCATCGACTCCGTCTTCACGAGGACACAGGTCCCGCGGAGGTTCACGATACGCTGGACCGATACTCCCTTTCGAAGAAGCTCTGCGATTTCAACGACGGGCTTCTCCCCCATTCCATAAACGAGGATGTCGGCTCTCGTGTCTTGTAGGATGCTGCGTCGGACTTCGCCCGCCCAGTAGTCATAATGGGCGAATCGGCGCAGGCTTCCCTCGACGCCGCCGAGAATGAGCGGCATCTTCTCTCCGAACTGGGTCCGGACCAGGTTGCAATAGCGGGTCAGGGCGCGATCGGGACGCCGGCCGGAAGCACCGCCCGGGGAGTAACGGTCGTCGCTGCGACGTCGCTTCGCCGCCGTGTAGTTGTCGACCATCGAATCGACCACGCCGGACGTGACCATGACGCCGAGTTTCGGCACGCCGAAGATCTTGAGACAATCCTTGACTTGAACATCGGGTTGGGCGAGAACGCCGACCCGGAAGCCGCGCGACTCCAGAACGCGCGTGATGACCGCGGTCCCGAAGGACGGATGGTCCACATAGGCATCGCCGGTGATGAACAGGAAATCGAGGGCATCCCAGCCTCTCGATTCCATCTCCTCTCGATTGACCGGGAGAAAAGGCATGTCAGATTCCTTCCTTGGCTTTGTACTCCAGCCATTGGGACAGCGAGATCAAAACCTTGCGCGGCTTGCTGCCCTCGAATGGCCCGACGAAGCCCTTTTCCTGCATATGGTCGATCAGGCGCGCGGCACGGGGGTATCCGACGTTCATCCTGCGCTGGATGAGGGAGACGGAAGCGTATCCGGCCTCGACGACGATCGTGACGGCCTGCGGCAGGAGTTCGTCCTCGTCGGAGTTGTCATCATTCGAACCGATGGACGAAGTGACGGCGCCTATGGCCTCGGCGGTGTCCTTGTCATATCCAAGCGCGTTCTGGGCCTTGAGGAAGGCCGTGACGCGGCCGACTTCCTTGTCGGAGACATAGGCGCCCTGGACGCGGACCGGTTTGGATGCTCCCGTCGGAAAATAGAGCATGTCGCCTTTTCCGAGAAGCTTCTCCGCGCCGCCCATGTCGAGGATGGTGCGGGAATCGATCTGAGAGGAAACGGCAAACGAGAGGCGTGAAGGGATGTTGGCCTTGATGATGCCGGTGATGACGTCAACGGACGGTCGCTGCGTGGCGACGATGAGGTGGATTCCCGCGGCACGGGCCATGGCGGTCAGACGGGCGATCGCATCCTCGACTTCGTTCGGCGAGGTGGCCATCAGGTCGGACAGTTCATCGATGACCACGAGGATCAACGGAAGGTGTTCGAATCCATCGGCCGCGGCCGCGGCGTTATGGGCCGTGATATCGCGCACGCCCTTCTCGGCGAACAGACCATAGCGGCGGGTCATCTCGTTGACGGCCCAGAGAAGGGCTCCAGCGGCCTTCTTGGGATCCGTGACGACGGGAGCGAGCAGATGCGGGATGCCGTTGTACACGCTGAGCTCAACGACCTTGGGGTCGATCATCAGCATGCGGACGTCCTCGGGCCGCGCTTTGTAGAGGATGCCGATGATCATGGAATTGATGCAGACCGACTTGCCGGAACCGGTCGCGCCGGAAATCAGCAAGTGGGGCATGCGCGCGAGGTCGGCGACGACCGGTGCGCCGGGGATGTCGCGACCGAGGGCGAAGGTCACGGGGGAAGCGGCGTTGCGGAAATCCGGAGTCTCGAGAATCCGGCGAAGCAGGACAGGCGACGTCTCGCGATTCGGTACCTCGATGCCGATCGCGGCTTTCCCGGGTATCGGCGCTTCGATGCGGACGCCCATGGCGGCGAGGTTGAGGGCGATATCGTTCGCAAGCGCTACGATGCGGCTGATCTTGACTCCGGAGCCCGGTGCAAGTTCGAAACGGGTGATGGCGGGGCCGGTCGTGATGTTGACGACCTTCGCCTCCAGACCGAAACTCGCAAGCGTGTCGACGAGCGTCCTGGCCATGGCTTCAACGGAAGCCTGGTCGACGCGGACGGGCCGAGGGGGATCCTGAGATAGGAGCTCGATCGGCGGGAATACATAGGGCCTCAGGATGGGTTCTGCGGGTGAAGACACCTGGTTTCCGTCGGCATCGAGGGTCGGAGCAGGTCTTCGAGCCAGTCGCGACGAGGTGGCGAGAACAGGCGCGGGGGATTCGACCGCCGCATCGTCGTCGTCATCCTCTTCGAACAACTCGGGAGCAGGTCCGGCCGAGGATTTCCGCGGGTCCTGGGAACCAGAAAGGAATGCCGGGACATCGAAAGGGCCATGGCCGGGAGTGGACGTCGATGAAGTCGCTCCTGTCGATGATGAAGCGGGAACAGGTTCTTTCCCGGCCGAGGAAGCCGACCCTACGACCATGTCATACGATGTTCTCCGGGCATTGGTCTCGCGAATGGCGGCCACGCCGGATGTGATGGCGGTTCCGACGGTCTTTCGTGTCGCGACGAATGCGCGGGAGAGCGAGATGTTGAAGAGGATCACGATTTCGGCGAGGACCGCGCCGACCAGAAGCACCCCTGCGCCCGTTCGACCCACGACGGACTGAAGACCTTCTGCAATCACCCCACCTGCGAGACCGCCGGCGAGTGCGCCCTGAGGCAAACCGGAAAGGTTCGAGCCGTTCCCCATGCCCCAGAGGCGCAGAAGACTATCGAATGCATTGGCCGAGAGATTCCTGACGGTCCCTTCGGCGATGGTCATGAGGTGGATCAGTGCGGAAGATGAGGTCAGGAGGATCGTGACATGGACGAACCGGAGGCGGGTGCGGTTGGCTTCCCGCTCGAGGAAGTAGTCGAAGGCCATGTATAGCAGGATGGCGGGAAGCGCCAATGCCACGATGCCGAGAAAACCCTTGCCGACGGAAAGAAGGGCGGTGCCGAAAGGCCCGGTCATGCCGGGAAGATAGAAGGAAATCGCCATGAGGACCGCGGCAGCCAGATAGAAGACACCGAAGACTTCGCGCGCCTTGTCGAATTTCGCCTTCTCGCCCTTCATGCCGGCCACCTCCCTATCCGCCCCTGAGACTTCTGGCAGTCGCGAGGATTCCGACCACCGTCTTCGAATCCGTGATCGTTCCGTCCTCCACCATCTGCAGGCAGGCTTCCATGGAATGGGTCTCGGAGGTCAGGAATTCATCCTCGTCCGTGCAGGAATCGCCTTCCTGAAGCTCGGTCGCGAGGAAGATATGCAATAACTCGTCGCTATAACCTGGCGTCGTATGGATCCGGATCAGCGGTTCGATCCTGCCCGCGGTCAACCCGGTCTCCTCTCGGAGTTCCCGAATGGCGCAACTCATCGGGTCCTCGTTCGGTTCGAGCTTCCCAGCCGGGATCTCGAGGGTCTCCCTCGCGATCGCGATGCGGTACTGTCGGACCAGATGGAGGTTTCCCGAAGCATCGAGAGGAACGATGCAGGCTCCCCCGTTGTGACGAAGTACGTCGCGGCCGGCCGTTCGCCCGTCGGGCAATCGCACCGTCATGCTGTCGATGTGGAAGACCCTTCCGTCATAGACCGTTTCGGAAACGAGCCGGTCCTCCCTATGTCGTTCCGTCATCTTCCGCTTTTCCTTCCCGGTCCGTCGCAGCGCTCTTGAAGCGCTTCATCTCCTCGACCGCGAGCTTGTCGCAGCGGTTGTTCCCTTCATTGTCGGCGTGCCCCTTGACCTTGATCCATTCGACGCGGTGCATGGAGGCGAGGCGGTCCAGCTCCATCCAGAGATCGATGTTGCTGACAGGGTCTCCGCCCGAGTTCCGCCAACCGTTGCCCTTCCACTTTTCCAGCCACTTCAAACGGAAGGCGGAGACGAGATAGGCGCTGTCGCTGTATAGTCGGACGGTACAGGGTCTTTTCAGCGCCTTCAGCGCCTCGAGTGCGGCAGTCAGTTCCATTCGGTTGTTCGTCGTTGCGGAAGTTCCTCCCACCAACGACTTCTCCACGTCACCGAACTTCAGCAAGGTAGCCCAGCCACCGGGGCCGGGATTGCCTGAGCAGGCACCGTCCGTATGGATTTCGATGGTCTGTTCCGATATGCGATCGACCGGCTCCGTCATGCTTCAGGTCCGGTACGGCCGGAGAGCTCGGCGGAGCGGCGGGCCGAGGCGGATACCGCTTCGATCGTGGCGGAACGGAACCCGCTTTTCTCCAGAACGCGGATTCCCTCGATTGTGGTTCCTCCAGGCGAGCAGACCTGGTCCTTGAGGACGGCGGGATGCGTGCCGGTTTCCAGTACCATCGCGGCGGAACCCTTGACCATCGCGGCCGCCAGCCGCAGGGCGACGTCCCTGGCCAGGCCAAGGCGCACGCCGGCATCCGAAAGAGCCTCGATGAAGAGCATCACATAGGCGGGGCCGCTGCCGGAAAGACCGGTCACGGCATCCATCAGCTTCTCTTCGACACGCAGGGCTATCCCGACGCTCTCGAAAAAGGAAAGGACTTCCGATATATCGGCTTCGGCGGCTCCATCGAAGGAGATCGCAGTGGCCCCGCTGCCGACAAGGGCCGGGGTGTTGGGCATGGCCCGCGCGACCACGGGGGCGGAACCAGCCAGGTCACGCAGCTTCTGGAGAGAAACGCCCGCTGCGATCGAGACGAGCAGGGTTTCCGCTGTAAGGTTGGGGCGCAAGGCGACGAGGACTTCGGGCAGGATCTGCGGTTTGACGGCGAGGACGACCATGCGGACCCCATCCACGGCTTCCGCCGCGCTATGGCACCGGGTGCAGCCGGTATCGTTGCAGAACGCCGCCGCTGTGGCGTCATTCGCATCGTAGACGAATAGAGAAGGAGCCGATCCGGAATGAACGGCAAGATACCCACGGGCCAGAGCCGACCCCATGTTTCCGATTCCGATGAATGCGATGGACATCGTTTCCTCCTGCTGGCCGAAAGTCTTGAAATGCAATGCCGTGGCGAGTCTGGACAAGGAAAATATAGCATTGATGTTGACACAGCGCAAACCGACACGGTATACTTCCACTGTTCTTAGGGGAGTAGCGCAATTGGTAGAGTAGCGGTCTCCAAAACCGTCGGTTGCAGGTTCGATCCCTGTCTCCCCTGCCAGTACCAAGAAGGGACGTCCACCTGAAAGGGTGGACGTCCCTTCTTCATGGTGCCTCGGCGCATCGTTCTACGATTCCCGATCTGCCTCGAGAAGGACTTCGAAGGTCATGGGGCTTGCCGAGAGGACATAGGCTTGAAGCGGAGGGTGTCCGCAGCTGTTCGACCCTGCGCCATGGAGGAATCCATCCAGCAGGAATTCGACCAACGGACGAACCACGAGATCGGCATCATGCGACGTCTCCTCGAGATCTTCGATACACCAGGGGCGTGCGGCGAAGGCGAATCCCACCTTCGAGGACGCGCGGATCCGGATGCCGTCCTCGCTTCGGATCTCGACCCACCGCACGTTCCTTCTGATTCCGTTCTCCTGAGGACGGATATAGGGTTCCTGAAGCCCGACGACATCGCTTTCCCAGATGCCGGTCCGTTGACTGAGCTCCATGTCCGGCATGGACTCGTGAGGACCGTCTCCATGCCATCGGACGGTGCTGAAAGTCGAACGGAGCGCGGTCCGGAGTCCGAAACGGGGCAGCGGAGGTAGACCTTCCATGAGTGGCTTCAATGTTGACCGGATTGCGATCCTTCCTTCCGGACCGATCCTGAATTCCTGTTCGATCTCGAACGACGGAGCTTCATAGACAGGGGCAAGTCTCAATTGGAAGCGGACCCGCACTTCATGGTCGAGCCTTTCCGCCGTCGAGGAAGATACCTGGGTCCACAGACGGTCATACCCGGCTTTTCTCCAGGATTCCTTGATATGCATGTCATTGTCGATCGGCGCGCGCCAGAGGTTTGTCCTTGGGCCGGAAACTGCATGGCCGCGGCGGGTGGACGATGGAAGAGCGCTTGCATCGGCAAGGAGTTCTGAGCCGGAGACGCACCAGGAAGCCAGCGTGCCCGTTGTGCGGTCGAATCGCATGGCGTAGCCGTTCCCGGACACGATGAACGTCAGGAGATCTTCAGCGAGCTCTGGAGCGCCCCCCATGGGAACCTCTGGCGATTTCAGATCCACGACTGGAATCGAGAATTCCTCGAAGCCGAGTTCGTGTCCTTCCCCTGCGAAAGCTACCGGCATTGAAAGAAGGAAGCGTACGCGGAGTACGACCTCCCCTTCTCCTACCCAAGGATTCGGAAGCTGAAGAGTCACCTCACCCTCGGGTTCGATGACGGGAAGCTCGAAAGCCCCTTCTTCGCGAACGGTCCCATTGCATAGATACTCCCATCCCAGACGGATTCCGTTCGTGGTGCGGAAGTGGAAACGATTTCGGACAAGGACCAGTTTATCCTCTGCATCGACAAGCGATGCCGTGATCGGTCTGTAGGCCTGCTTCAATTCCTTCAGTCCCGTATGCGGACGGCGGTCGGGATACACCAATCCGTCCACGCAGAAATTCCCGTCGTGCGGGAACTCCCCATGGTCGCCGCCATACAGATAGCGGGTCCGTCCGTCGAGCGTGCGCGTGGCGATGGCATGGTCGCACCATTCCCAGACGCAGCCGCCGATCAGGTTCGGATATCGGAAGAACAGGTCCGTGTATTCCTTGAGGGACCCGGGACCGAGCCCCATCGCGTGCGCGTACTCGCATAGATAGATCGGAAGTCCGTGCGCGTTCTCCTTCGCTTCCGCCTCGAGTTCGCCGACCGACGTATACATCCGGCTCACGACATCGTAGCCGATTCGTTCCGAGCGGGAGGCTCCCTCGTAGTGGATGGGACGGTGCGGATCCAGCTCCCGGATCCTGTCGGCCATCGCCTCGTGATTCGAGCCATGCCCCGATTCGTTTCCAAGCGACCAGAACAGGACGCAGGCGTGGTTCCGGTCCCGCAGGACCATCCGCTCGGCTCGGTCCACGTAGTCCGCACACCATTCAGGGGCGTCCGACAGGGCTGCGAAACCGTTCGGGGCCAGCTCGGCACCGTGGCACTCCAGATCCGTCTCGTCGATGACATAGAGTCCGAAGGTATCGCAAAGATCGAGCCAGAGGGGGTCGTTGGGGTAGTGGGAGGTCCGCACGCAATTGATGTTGTACTGCTTCATCAGGAGGATGTCCTGAAGCATGTCCTCGAATGAGACGGCGTAACCCTTCTCCGGGTGGCTGTCATGCCGATTGACGCCGAGAAGTTTGACCGACTTGCCGTTGACGATCAGGACGCCCCGTTCGATGAGGATATGTCGGAAGCCCACGGACAGGCGCGTCGCGACGATCGTGTGTCCGCGTTCATCGCGGATGTCGATACGCAATGCATATAGTGCGGGCGTCTCCGCCGTCCATTCCGAAGGGTTGGCGACCTGTCCATCGAAGCGGACGAACCCATCTCCTCCGACGGCGGACGAGGACTCGAAGACCGACTCTCCGCTCGGAGCCTCGAGGACCATGCGGAGGGTGGTTCCAACCGAAGGCTCGACGATGCTGGAAAGCGTCACCTCGACCTGGAACGACCCATCGCAGGAACCGGTCCGTGGTTCGGTCTCGAATCGGACGTCCTCGATGGAAATGGCAGGAACGGCTTCGAGATAGACGTCACGGAAGATCCCATTCAGACGGAACATGTCCTGATCCTGCAGATAGCTGGCCGTGGACCACTTGTAGACGACCAGACGAAGCTCGTTCTCCCCTTCCTTCAGATATGGATCGAGGGCGAATTCAGCAGGCACGTGGTCGACCTGGCTGTAGCCGATGAGAACGCCGTTGACGAAGAGGTGGAAAGCTCCCGCGACGCCTTGAAGTACGAGTCGGACGCCGCAACCGTTGAAGGAGGTGGGAACCGAAAAGGTCCTGCGATAGATTCCCACCGGGAAGGAGGCGGGGATGAACGGCGGGTCGCAAGGGAAAGGGTACCGGACGTTCGTGTAATGAGGGATGTCGAACCCCTTCATCTGCCAGCAGGAAGGGACTTCCATCCGGACCGCGCCGGTCTCCGGCGTCAATTCCCCGAGCATCGTCTCCTCGGTCAGGGAGCGGATGTCGGAAAGATATCGGAAATCCCAGGTCCCGTTGAGGAGCATGACCATGGGGGATTCGAACCGGTCGCGGAACCGCGGTGTCCTCCGCATCGATTCGACATCCGGAAAAGGTACGCATGTGGCACGTGCGGGCAGCTTGCCCACCTCGATGACCTCCAGGCGGGACCAGTCGGGTCCAGGGGTCGTTCCAGGAAGAATCCGTTCAAGCATCTCTGCACCTCCTGTGCTGCTGCCATCATACAAAAGACCGTCCCGCGAATCAACGCGGGACGGTCCTGGTCGGAGTGACACGACTTGAACGTGCGACCCCCTGCACCCCAAGCAGGTACTCTAGCCACCTGAGCTACACCCCGACGGGCGGGTATGAGAATAACATACCCGCGGAAACGTGTAAACCCTATCTTTACTGGTCGGAACGGGGACGGTCCTGGGGCGGACGATCCCCCTGAGGACGATCGCCATGTGGACGGTCTCCATAGTTGGGACGGTCGCCATGCGGACGGTCGCCGCGCGGGCGGTCGCCATAGGGTCGGTCGCCGTGGGGACGGTCGCCGAACGGGCGGTCGCTGCGGGGACGCTCACCGCGGGGCTCTTCAGGACGGTCGACGTAGCCTTCGGGCTTCGGCAGGCAATCCCTGCGGGAGAGGTTGATGCGGCCCTGGCTGTCGAGCTCCATGACCTTGACGTCGAAGACGTCTCCGACGGCGCAGAAGTCCTCGACCTTCTCGACGCGCTTCCAGTCGAGCTTGGACACGTGGACCAGACCTTCCTTGCCGGGCAGGAATTCGACGAAGCAGCCGAAGGGCATCAGGCGAGTCACCTTGCCGTGGAACACCTGCCCGACCTGCGGGTCGTTGGCGATGCCCTGGATGATGGCGATGGCCCTCTTGGAGGCTTCGATGTCGGGCGTCGCGACGAACACGCGGCCGTCCTCCTCGATGTCGATCTGCACGCCGGTGTCGGCGATGATGCGGTTGATGACCTTTCCGCCGGGGCCGATGACTTCGCGGATCTTGTCGACCGGAATCTGGATCTGGACGATCTTGGGAGCGTACTGCGAAAGCTCCTCGCGGGGTGCGGGGATGCAGGGCAGGATGACTTCCTCGATGATCTGCATGCGGCCCTTGCGGGTCATTTCGAAGGCCTGACGGATGATCTCGTAGGAAAGTCCATCGACCTTGATGTCCATCTGGATGGCGGTGATGCCCTTCTCCGTGCCGGCGACCTTGAAGTCCATGTCGCCGAAGAAATCCTCGATGCCCTGGATATCCATGAACACCAGGAAGTCATCGGAGTTCTCTTCGTTCACGATCAATCCGGAAGAGATTCCTGCGACCGGTCTCTTGATTGGAACTCCAGCATCCATCAACGATAACGTGCTGGCGCAGACGGAGCCCTGGGAAGTCGAACCGTTGGACATCAGAATCTCGGAGACCAGGCGGATCGCATAGGGGAACTCGTCTTCGGTAGGGATGACGGGAAGCAGCGAGCGCTCGGCGAGGGCGCCGTGGCCGATCTCGCGACGGCCGGGGCTGCGCGGGGCCTTGGCTTCTCCGACGCTGTATCCGGGGAAGTTGTAGTGGTGCATGTAGCGCTTCTCATCGATGGAGTCGAGACCGTCGAGACGCTGCACGTTGGAAAGAGGACCCAGAGTGGTGGACGTGAGGACCTGGGTCTGGCCGCGCTCGAAGAGCCCGGAGCCGTGGACCCGAGGCAACAGGCCTACCGCCGCCGTCAGCGGACGGATCTGGTCGATGCCGCGTCCGTCGACGCGCTTGTGCTCCTTGAGGAGGTATTGACGGACGACCTTCTTCTCGAGCTTGTAGATCGCATCGCCGACGCGGGAAACCCACTCTGCGTTGAGCGTCTTGATGTGCTCGGTCGTGTCGGTGGTGAGCTTGGCGACGTTGCCATCGCGGATGCTCTTGTCGTCGGAAAGCACGGCTTCGCGCATGCGGTCATATGCGAAGGTCTTGACGGCGGCGAACATCTCCTCGGGCACGTCGGACGAGGTATAGGCGAACTTGGGCTTGCCGATTTCCTTGACGATGCCATCGATGAAGGCGCAAAGGTCCTTTATGGCGGCATGTCCTTCGACGATGGCGTCCAGCATGGTCTTCTCGTCGACTTCATTGGCGCCCGCCTCGATCATGACGACCTTTTTCGCCGATGCGGCCAGAGTCACGTACATGTCGCTGGTCTCGCGCTCGGCTTCAGTCGGGTTGATGACGACCTTCCCGTCGACGAGTCCGATGATCACGCCCGCGATGGGGCCGTTCCAAGGAATGTCGGACGTGGAGAGGGCGATGGATGTGCCGATCATCGCGACGGTTTCGGGAGAACAGTCCTGATCGACCGAAAGCACCAGGTTCACGACGACGACGTCATTGCGGAGGTCCTTCGGGAAGAGAGGCCTGATGGGACGGTCGATGTTGCGGGAAGTGAGGACCGCATTCTCGGAGGGACGGCTTTCACGCTTGATGAAGCCTCCGGGAATCTTTCCGACGGAGTAGAGCTTCTCTTCATACTCGACGCTCAACGGGAAGAAATCGATGTTTTCGCGGGGTTTGGTAGAAGCGGTGGCGGTCGAAAGGACCACGGTGTCGCCATAGCGCACGAGGCACGAGCCGTTCGCGAACTGTGCGAGTTTGCCCGTCTCGACGACAAGCGGACGCCCAGCGAGGGTATAGGTAAAGGTCTTGTTCATGGGTTTTCCTCCAAAGGAAACATTTTGGGGTTCCGACTTTCCCCTCCGGAGAGAGTAGCTTGTAGATTCCGCGCCCGGACGGCCCTCGCTGCAGGCCGGACGTGCAATCTACGATCTACTGACCGGCGGAGGCCGGAATGGCGGCGGTTCTAGGAATTCCTTACGAAGGCGGCGGTTCCCGAGAGAGCCGCCGCCTTCGATCAGGTCATCACTTGCGGATTTCGAGTCTTTCGATGATGGAACGGTACCGGTTCATATCGATGCTCTGAAGGTAACCTAGAAGGCCTCTCCTCTGCCCGACCAGCATCAGCAGGCCTCGGCGGGAGTGATGGTCCTTTTTGTGGACTTTCAGATGCTCGGTCAGATGGTTGATCCTCTGGGTGAAGATCGCGATCTGGACTTCAGGGGAACCGGTGTCGCCCTCATGGAGAGCGAAGTTCTTGATGGTATCCGACTTTGTTACAATGTCCATTCATCCTCCTGTTTTCTGTTTCCATCGACTACGTGGGTGGTTGGACGCTCCACGGACCTGGTCGACGGCATTCGTCCAATCAATCTATCACAAGGTCTGCGTGTTTGCAAACCAGCGGACCGCATGGACGGAACGGTCATTCATTCGTAGAGATGTTCCTCTCCCCGATCGCGGATCACGACTCTGGTGCGGCCATCGATCGCGGCTTCTACCCGGCCGATGACCTTCGCCGCGACGCCATGCCGTGAAGCGGCGGAAACGACCGTCGAAGCATCGGACGGGTCGCAGTAGACCTCGAGACGATGCCCCATGTTGAACACCTTGTACATTTCGCTCGAGGCGATTCCACCAGACGATAGGATGGCTGCGAAAAGCGGTGGCGTTTCGAATAGGGAATCCTTGATGTAGAGAAGCGCATCCCCGAAGTCGCGGCACTTCGCAAGTCCCCCACCCGTGCAGTGGATCATTCCGTGAACGAGCCCCGGGCTCTGAACGAGCAGGTCGCGGACGATCGGCAGGTATGTTCGGGTCGGGGATAGAATCGCCTCGCCGACCGACATCTTCGAGCCGGGCAACCTGTCATGGATAAGGAATCGCCCGCAATAGGCATCGACTTCAGGAATCGTATTCGAAACCGTCTCAGGGTAGCGCAGAAGATAATCGTGACGAAGAAGCAGGTGCCGGGCCGCCGTGAGGCCGTTCGATCCCATGCCGGAATTCTCGCGGGTCTCGTAGGATGCCATACCCGTGGAGGATAGCCCGACGATGGCGTCTCCTGGGCGAATATCCGATGTGGTGATGACGTCTTTCCGTCTTATTCTCACAATCACCGTGGAATCCACGATCAGCGTCTGCACGAGGTCGCCGACATCAGCCGTCTCTCCGCCTGTCATTTCCACGTCGATTCCGAGTTCCGATAGACGAGCGATACATTCGACATATCCGTCGATCACGGCAGCGATGCACGCCCCGTCGATCCGATGCGCGTTTCGACCGATCGTGTTCGAAAGATGGAATCCACCGACCGCGCCGATGCAGGCGAGATCGTCGGTGTTCATCACGAGGGAATCCTGCGAGATGCCCTTGAACCATTCCCTGGAACCGGTCTCGCGGTACATCAGATAGGCGGCCGAGGCCTTGGTGCCGGCTCCATCGGCGTGGACGGCCGTGCAATACTCCTCGTCACCCGCCATATCCGGCAGCAGTTTGCAGAACGCTCCGGGGAAGAGCCCTCTGGACTGTCCCGCGACGGCCTTCTTCACGTCATCCTTGGTCGGGGAGACACCGCGACTGAGATAGGCTTCCGCCGCCATTCATCCTCCTAGGGAACTCCTCGAATCGTTGACCCGGCCATAAATGTCGCTTTCCGAGCGGACCTATAAGCCGGGTTCTGTCTTGAACAGCCATCTGTCTACGCCTGCTGTTTCCAGCAGGCTCCAGCCACCTCCCCGGGACCGGCGGGCAACCGATCGTCCCTCCACGGTGTTGCTCCAGGTGGGGTTTGCATAGCCGACGCGTCGCCGCGCCGCTGGTGAGCTCTTACCTCGCCTTTCCATCCTTACCGGCCCGAAGACCGGCGGTATCTCTCTGTTGCACTGTCCTTGAAGTCGCCTTCACCGGGAACTACCCGGCACCTCTGCCCTATGGAGCCCGGACTTTCCTCGTTCGGGGCCTTTCGGCACACCGCCCGCGGCTGTCCAGTCCGCTCGGAAAGCCTCTACATTATATGTCAATCGTGTCGATCCGGGCAATCCATTTCGCGCGATGCCTTACGGCAACCTGATCGACCGGTTCCGTGGAAGCCGACAGTCCACGGATCTCCTTCTCCAATCGACGCCGAAGGCTCGCGAGATAGGGCACCAGGGACTCCGGCCGTCGGTCGATGAGGTCGCGTCCGACCAGGAGTTCGAAGTCGTCGTAAGGTTTTGTCGGAGGGTCTCCCTCCCTGCCCGCTCGGCAGCGCAGGCAGGTATAGAAGCGCCCCGCGTCGAAGGCGACCTCTTCCCTTTCGATGAGGAAGGAGCGGTCGAGCAGGTAGGCCCGCAGATCAGGAAGGGACTTCATGGGCTGCAGCACGATCGCCGCCACCGTGCGGGCTGCGGCGAGATTCCGCTCGAGGATGTCCGCGGTCTCGAGCCCTCCTAGACCGGCGACCACGACGACGTCGTCGGAAAGGCAGTCCATTCCATCGAGACCGTCGGCTACCTCCGCGAAGACCCTGTCCGCGGTCCGGCTTTTGGCGATGTTGCGGCGTGCTACGGCCACGGGACCCTCACGGACATCACGGGCAATGGCGGTGATGCACCTTCCCACCTTGACGAGGTGAATGGGAAGGTAGGCGTGGTCCGACCCGACGTCAATGACCCGTCGGCATGTCGGAATCAAGCCGGCCACACCACTCAACCGCACGGAGAGCACGGGACCGGACCGAACTGGATCCATCGGGACTAATCCAGATAGTCCTTCAATTTCTTGCTGCGACTGGGGTGGCGCATCTTGCGAAGCGCCTTCGCCTCGATCTGGCGGATGCGCTCGCGGGTCACGTTGAATTCGCGGCCGACCTCCTCGAGAGTCCGAGCACGGCCGTCGTCGAGTCCGAACCGCAACCGCAGGACCTTCTCCTCACGGGAAGTGAGTCCCTTGAGGACCTCCATCAGCTGTTCCTTCAGAAGGGTGAACGCCGCCTGATCGGCAGGCGACGGGGCATCCTCGTCGGGAATGAAGTCCCCGAGGTGGCTGTCCTCCTCCTCGCCGATGGGCTTTTCAAGGGAGACCGGCTCTTGGGAGATCTTCATGATTTCACGGACCTTTTCGACGGTCATTCCCATCTCCTTGGCCAGTTCGTCCGCTTCGGGCTCCCGGCCAAGCTCCTGGATCAAGCCGCGTTGCACGCGGATGAGCTTGTTGATGGTCTCGACCATATGCACCGGGATGCGGATGGTGCGGGCCTGGTCCGCGATGGCGCGGGTGATGGCCTGTCGGATCCACCAGGTCGCATAGGTGCTGAACTTGAAGCCCTTGGTGTGGTCGAACTTGTCGACGGCCTTGATCAGACCGAGGTTTCCTTCCTGGATCAGGTCGAGGAATTGCATGCCGCGGCCCACATAGCGCTTCGCGATGCTGACGACAAGACGTAGATTCGCTTCACACAGGCGGTTCTTCGCATCCATGTCGCCATCGAGCATGGCTGTCGCAAGGTCCTTCTCCTCGTCCGCGGTCAGGAGGGGAACCTTTCCGATCTCCTTCAGGTACATGCGGACGGGGTCGTCGATGCCGATGCCATCGACTCCGGACAGGTCCACATCCGCTTCCGCGGCAGGAGTCTCCTCATCAGGAGCGCTATCCGGTATGACCTCGATGCCGAGCGATTCGAGTTTGTCGAAGATCTTCTCGGTCTGTTCGAGGTCGACGTCCGAAGACTCGATCGAGCTCATGACGTCGCGATAGCTGACCCTGTTGTTGTTCGCCTTGGCCTTGTCGACGATTTCCGCCAACAGGCCCTTCTTCTTTTCCTGTGTCATGGAATCTCCTTTCATTTCCTTCATCCGGATTCCCTCCTATTTCGGGTCCTTCATTTCAGACAGTCTTCGTGTGATCGAGAGCAGTTCCTTCTTGAGCTCAGGTAGATCCGGAGGTGCCGGATCCGATATGATGCGCGATGCAATCTCCTCCCGTCGAGCGCGAAGGCGAAGCCGGCGTGTCCGGAGGAGATGTTGTTCGGCTGTCTGCGCGGCGTTTTCAAGGTCGGTCGGATCCCCTAGGGACATACAGGCCTTCGCGACCAGGGAGGGCATGGGATGACCAAGCAAGGTCAGGCCTTCGGAGAGGGAGACGAGGTCGGAGACGCTGCATCTTCTCTGTAACGCGCGCTCGATCACCGTGGCGGCGAAGCCGCGCATGACGCCTTCCGTGAAGTCGTCGACGACCGGAGGAGCCTTCATCACGGCAAGCAGACCCGGGACGGTTCCGATCATGCAGACGAGAAGGAATTCCTCCTTGGATGCCTGAGCGGAAATGTTCGTTCCCTCGCTTGAGTCCTCGTCGGGCTCGAACGCGTCCTGCCGAGGCGTCACGGTCCTTGAAGCCAAGGTCGGTTGGCGGTCGGAAGCACGACCGCTCCTGCGACGATCCACCTCCTGCATCACGCTGTCCGGAGAAATGCGGACGATGTCGGCTACCTTTGCGGCGTAGAGTTCGCGGACGATCGCATTGGGTTCGGCGGCGAGCACCTGACAGGCATCGTCCTGATAGGAGAGGATGTCCAGGTTTCCATCCCGCGTGTTCTTCCGTTCGGTGACGAGAAGCCGGAAATCCATCAGCGGCAATGCCTTTTCGATCAGCGCCCGGAACAACTCTGCACCGTTCCGTCGGATGAACTCGTCCGGGTCCTTGCCTTCCGGAACCTGAAGGACGCTGACGCGGCACCCCTTCGCGGAGAGGATGTCGAGACCTCGGAGCGCTGCGGCCTGACCGGCCGCGTCGGAATCATAGGCTATGACGATGTCCTCCGCGAACTTGCGCAGGGTCGTGGCCTGGGCGTCGGTCATGGCGGTCCCGAGGGAGGCGACGGCATTGTCGACGCCGGCCTGGTGCATGGAAATGGCATCCATGTATCCTTCCACGATGATCAGACGTTTCTGCCGGCTCATCTTGGCGATGTTGAGCGCGAAGAGATGTCGGCCTTTGGTGTAGATCGACGTTTCGGGAGAGTTGATGTATTTCGGATTGGAATCATCGAGGACGCGGCCGCCGAATGCGACGATCCGACCCATGACATCGAGGATCGGAAACATGAGGCGTCCGCGGAAGAGGTCGATGAGGCCCCCCGTTCCGCGCTTCGTGAAGAGGCCGGATCTCGAGAGGAATTCGTCTTCGTAGCCCTTTGAACGGAGATGCTTCAGGAGTCCTTCCCATTCGTCCGGCGCGTATCCGAGACCAAACCGGCGAGCCGTAGAGGGCTGGATTTCACGCTTCTGCAGGTAATCACGCGCTCGTCCTCCCGCATCGCCCTGGAGCCCGTGGTAGAAATAGCGGGCAGCCTCGACGGACACCGCGTGGAGGGACTTGTTCAACTCCGAACGCCTGCGGTATTCGTCATCCTCGGGCTCGGGCAGCTTGATTCCAGCTCGGTCGGCGAGGATGCGGAGGGCATCGAGGTATCCCACTTTCTCGATGTCCTTGACGAAGCCGATCACGTCTCCGCCCTTGTTGCATCCGAAGCAGTAATAGATCTGCTTCGAGGGGGATACGCTGAAGGAGGACGTGTTCTCGCTGTGGAAAGGACAGAGTCCGAAGAAATTCTGCCCACTCTTCTTCTCGAGGTGGACATGCTGCTCCACCACGGCGACGATGTCGTTCCGCGCCTTTATCTCCTCGACGAGGCTTTCGGGAATCAAATGGCCCTGTGTCATCGGTTCCTGCCGCATCTCTTCATATGGTAGATTTCGATGGCAGTGGAACGGATTCCTGCCTGCGTTCGAAAATATTCTCGATGATTCATCAAGGGAATGTCCATGAACCTAGGAGTCCGTCGAGGTCTCCGCCTTGGCGGCCTTGAGCCAAAGAGCGCATTCGAGGCGTTTCTTCTGCAGCTCGCAACCGATGTCGTATAGACCGTCGATTCGCCCACTCGCATGGTATGCGTTCGCGGCACAACCGCCGCTGCAGAAGTAGCGGGCCCAGCAGGTCCGGCATTCGTCCTTGTCCGGGACGAGCAGCTTGCGGAAGCGTGCGCGCAGTTCCGGGTCCAGATGGTATTCCGTATCTCCCGATGCTTCATGGACGTTGCCCATCCGGAACTCAGGCATGCCGACGAACTGGTGGCATGGATAGATGTCGCCTTCGGGCGTGACCGCGATGTACTCGGCACCTGCACCGCATCCCTTCAGGCGTTTGTACGCGCATGGACCACCTTCGAGGTCGATCTCGAAGTGGAAGAAGCGGAGGTTGCTCCCCTTTTGGAACGAATCGAGGCAATGGAGCGCGAGTCGCTCGTACTCCTCGAGGATCGCAGGCAGGTCTTCGTTGCGAATAGCGTAATCGGCTTCCGGTGGGGCGACCACCGGCTCGAGGGAGACGGGTCCGATTCCGAGCGATTCGATGTGAGCGACGTCCGCTGCGAAATCGAGGTTGTGACGCGTGAAGGTCCCGCGGACGTAGTAGGACCGGTCTCCGCGCTTTTCCGCGAACTCCAGGATCCGTTTCGCCACCAGGTCATAGGATCCGCGCCCTCCCGCGAAGGGGCGCATGCGGTCGTGGGCTTCGGGTCGTCCATCGAGACTGAGCACGAGGTTGTCCATGTGGGCATCGAGGAAAGCGATGCGGGTCTCGTCGAGCAGCAGCGCGTTGGTCGTGAGGGTCAAGCGGATATGGAGGCCTGTCTCCTTCGACCGCAGCTCGCAATAGGCCGTCAGGTCCTCGACCACTCCGAAATTGAGCAGGGGTTCCCCGCCAAAGAAGTCGATGTCGAGGTTGCGGCGGCCCTTCGATTCGCGGATCAGGAACTCGACGGCGTCCTTTCCCGTCTGGAGGTCCAGGTGGATGCGGCGGCCCGTGCCGAAGTCGCCCGTTCCGGCGAAGCAGTAGGTGCAGCGGAGATTGCAGTCGTGGCTGACATGGAGGCACATCGCCTTGATGGGGGAATCCTCGGGGTAGAGGTCCTCGACCACGGGTACCGCGGTTTCGGCAAAGAGGGTCCCGTCGGCGATCAGGCGGTCGATCGCGTCGGCCGTCGACTCCGCATCGGGGTGGTCTGGAAGTGCAGCCGGTTCAGGGCGGAGACCACCGTTCGAAAGGTATACGGCCAGAACCTCCGCGCCGAAATCGTCGAATTCATGGAGCGAGCCGCTTTCCACATCAAAAGCGAGGTGACGGCCATGCAGACTGAATGAGTGGACCACGGGACCTCCTATGGACCTAAAGATAAGGAGCGGACGGCGCAAGACGCGCATCCGCTCCCCGGTTTTCCGATTCCTCCTGCCGAAGTCTGCCAGAGGGGTGACGGTAGAAAACTACTTCGCTACCCTTTCGCACTTCTGGTTGGCGACGGTGCAGCTGGTCTTGCAGGCGGACTGGCACGAGGTCTGGCATTCGCCGCAGGCCTTGCCGTCCAGAGGGACGCGGATGGAGGAAGTCGAAATGGTCTTCACGTGTTCCATTGGGGCACCTCCCAGGAATTCGTTCTAGTCGGAGATCGGCTTGATCACGGAAGCGATCGCGCTCTTCTTGACTGTCACGAGGGTTTTCGCAGCACTGGTCGTGATCGTGATCTCATCGTCCTTGATATTGTAGACCTTGCCGAGGATGCCGCCGATGGTGACGCAGTCGTCTCCGACGACCATGGAGGAGATCAGGGCCTTCAGGGCCTTCTCCTTCTTCCTCTGGGGCCTGATCAGAACGAGCCACATCACGCCGAACATCGCGGCGAAGGGGAGAACCATGCCGAGCAGAGCGGACGTGGGGTCTGCCGCCGGGTCGGTCGTCAGGGCGAAACGTACGAGTTCATGCATTGGGTCAGTTCCTCCTTGTGAAGGGTGCCGGGACAGGCACCGCGGAAACGGCATCCAAGCCGTCCAACGCATAATACCATCGCAGGTCGGAGGAGTGCAAGCCAAATGTATGGAGGGTGGGTCGCGGACTAGACCTTTTCCTTGCGGAGGTGGTATCCGGTGCGCTCGAGATACTCGTCGCGGAAATCGATGAGACGATTCTCGGAGATCGCCTTGCGGATCTGGCCCATCAAGTCGAGGAGGAACCAGAGGTTGTGATATGAAGCAAGACGCAGGGCGAGAAGTTCGTTGGCCTTGATGAGGTGTCGGATGTAGCCTCGGCTGAAGTTGCGGCATGCGTAGCATCCACACGCGTCGTCGATCGGGTTGGGGTCCTTCGCGTACTTCGCATCGCGGATGATGATCTTGCCCTTGGAGGTCAGAACGGTACCGTTCCGACCGATGCGCGTCGGGAGGACGCAGTCGAACATATCGATACCCCGGATGGAGCCCTCGATGAGGTAGTCCGGCGTTCCGACGCCCATGAGGTAGCGGGGCTTCGCGGTCGGCAGTAGGGGGACCGTGCTGTCGAGGATCCGGTACATGATCTCGCCCGGCTCTCCGACGCTCAGGCCGCCGATGGCATAGCCCGGCAGGTCGAAGGCGAGGATCTCCCGGGCGCTCTGGGCGCGGAGATCGTCGTACATCCCGCCCTGGACGATGCCGAAGAGCGCCTGGTCGGAAGCGCGCCGGTGCGATTCGATGCACCGCTCGAGCCAGCGGGTCGTCCTCTCGAGCGAACGTTTCGAATACTCCCGGTCCGCCGGATAGGGGGTGCACTCATCGAAGGCCATGGCGATATCGGAGCCCAGGATGTTCTGGACCTGCATGGCGCGTTCGGGGGAAAGCATCTGCTTCGATCCATCGATGTGGGAACGGAACGAGACCCCCTCCTCCGTGATGTGCCGGAGGTCGGACAGGCTGAAGACCTGGAACCCGCCGCTGTCGGTCAGGATGGGGCCGTCCCACGACATGAACCGGTGAAGCCCGCCCAGGGCCTCCATGACTTCCATGCCGGGCCGCATCCAGAGATGGTAGGTGTTGGACAGGATGATGCCGGCTCCCATCTCCTTGAGCTCGGCGGGGGACATCCCCTTGACGGTGCCCTGGGTTCCGACGGGCATGAACGCGGGGGTCTCGAACGACCCGTGCGGCGTGTGGACGCGTCCGAGACGTGCACCGGACTGCGTGCAAACATGCGTGAGTTCGTATCGGACGGGCGGTTGCGTCGGGGTTGCATTCGTCGTGGGCATTCCGTTGTTCATGCGCCGGTTCCTCTTCCCTCTTCCCGGTCAAGGACCGGATTCTGATCGCAACGTTCCAACAGCATGGCATCTCCGAAGCTGAAGAACCGATATTTCTCCGCGATGGCCACTCGATACGCATCCAGGATCCGTTCTCGACCTGAGAACGCACTGACCAGCATCATCAGGGTCGACCCGGGGAGATGGAAATTCGTAAGGAGAAGGTCGACTGTCTTGAATCGATAGCCCGGAACCAGAAAGATGTCGGTCCAGCCACTTGCCGGAGATACGCTTCCGTCCAAGGAGGCGACGGTCTCCAGGACTCTGCAGGCAGTGGTTCCGATGGCCACGATGCGTCCGCCGGAGGCTCGTGTCCGGTTGATTTCCTCGGCCGTATCCGATGGCAGATCATAGTACTCGCTGTGCATCACATGGTCGTCGATCTCTTCCGTCTTCACGGGTCGGAAGGTACCGAGCCCGACGTGGAGCGTGAGGTCGACGACTCGGATGCCGATGCTCACGAGATGGGCGGTCATCTCCTCGGTGAAGTGGAGACCGGCCGTCGGGGCTGCCGCCGACCCGTCGTGCCGTGCATAGACGGTCTGATATCGCGCGATGTCGTCCAGTTTTTCGTGGATATAGGGAGGCAGCGGGACGGAACCGACCACATCGAGCACGGTCTCCCAGACACCGTCGAAACGAAAGCGAACGATCCGGTTGCCATTTTCGAGCACGTCCAGGATCTCCGCGTGCAGAACGAGGCAACCGGAGGCATCCGGAAACTCGAACACGTTACCGGCACGGGCGCGGCGCCCGGGCTTGGCGAGTACTTCCCAGTCATCCCCCTGGAGGCGACGAAGAAGAAGAAATTCGATGCCAGCCCCGGTATCCACCTTGCGGCCGATCAGTCGAGCCGGGAGGACACGGGTGTCGTTGCGGACAAGGCAGTCTCCTGGCCGAAGGAGAGATGGCAGGTCGGAAAAAGAGAGATGGATCGGTTCGCCTGAACAGGCAGGAAGAAACAGGAGACGGGAGTCTCCCCTTTTCTCCGGTGGGTGCTGTGCAATGCGATCCACGGGAAGTTCATATTCGAAGTCGCGTTTTTTCATGGCATAATATATATCATGGTTTGACGGTGAAGTATAGCGGATGGTATCATCACAAAAAGCCAAAGAGCGCTTGCAGAGAGCCTTTCCGGTTCGCCGGTGGGCAAGCACGCCGAGGAGGTCCAGACCATGAAGAAAGCCGTATTCTCCGGTGCCGCCGTCGCCATCGTCACCCCGTTCTGTGAATCCGGGGTCGATTATGATCGTCTCGGCGCACTCTGTGAAATGCACGTCGCCAGCGGGACCGACGCGATCGTCGTCGCTGGCACGACGGGAGAAGCATCCACGATGCCCGACGACGAGCATCTCGCCGTCATCGCTTATGTCGTGAAGAGGATCGCCGGCCGGATTCCCGTGATCGCCGGCACTGGCAGCAACGACACCGCTCACGGCATCCAGCTCTGCAAGGAAGCCGAGCAGCTTGGAGCGGATGCTCTCCTCCTCGTCACACCCTACTACAACAAAGCCTCCCAGAAAGGTCTCTACCTGCATTTCAAGGCCATGGCCGACGCGGTCCGCATCCCCATCATCCTCTACAACGTACCAGGCCGGACGGGCGTCAACATCTCCCCCGAAACCGTCGCGAACCTCTCGCACATCGACAACATCGTCGGCCTCAAGGAGTGCAACACCACCCAAGCGCCCGAAGTGGCCGCACTGTGTGGAGACCGTATCTTCCTCTACTCCGGCGAGGACGGTCAGGTGCTCCCCATCCTGTCCCTCGGCGGAAGGGGCGTCATCTCCGTGATGGCCAACATCATCCCCTCCGATACGCATCGCATGGTCGCCTCCTACCTTTCCGGGGACCATGCCGAAGCCCTTCGTCTTCAGCTGAAGACCGTTCCGTTGGTCAAGGCCCTTTTCAGCGATATCAACCCGATCCCGGTCAAGGCCGCGTTGAATCTTCTCGGACACGATGTCGGGGAATGCCGCCTGCCCCTCTGTTCGATGAGCGATGCCGCGCTGTCCGCCCTACGCGAAGCCCTCGTCGCCTACGGGCTCCTTTGATGGCGACCGAGGCGGCCTCGCCCGTGAGAATCCTGCTGGTAGGATGCAACGGCCGGATGGGCAGGACCATCAGCACTTTGTCCGCTTCCGGCGATCCCATCCGTATCGTCGGTGGGGTCGATTCGAACGTGTCCGTCCTCTTCGATTATCCAGTCTTCGCCTCCTTCGAAGCATGCGATGTCGTTCCAGATGTCATCATCGACTTCTCGAACCCCACCGCCCTCCCCTCCCTGATCGATTTCGCATTTCATCATTCCCTGCCCATGGTCGTCGCGACGACGGGTCTCGAAGCGTCGCATCGAGAAGCCTTGAAGGTCGCCTCGGATCGGATTCCGGTATTCGTATCCGCCAATATGTCGCTCGGCATCAATCTTCTTCTCGATCTTGCTGCCAAAGCCGCGTCGGTCCTCTACCCCGAATTCGACATCGAGCTGATCGAAGCGCATCACAACCAGAAACTCGATGCACCGTCCGGAACCGCGCTGATGATCGCGGACCGTGTGAACGAAACTCTGGACGGCCGCCTTCGCTATGTATATGACCGCCATTCCACTCGAGCGAAACGGGAGGGGAACGAACTCGGCATCCATGCGATCCGAGGCGGCAGCATCGTCGGCGAACACACCCTCCTCTTCGCTGGACCGGACGAGGTGGTCGAGATCCGCCACAGCGCACAATCTCGCGACGTCTTCGCACATGGAGCCATGAAGGCGGCCCGCTTCCTGGTGGGAAAGACTCCCGGCATGTACAGCATGAAGGACCTGATCGCCGCGTTATGACGCAAGGAATCTTCTGGACCTGAAAGAAGCAGAAGGACCGCCGGAATTTCCGACGGTCCTTCTACATTGTCCTGCGATTTTCATGATTCAGGGGATATCGATGTTCTTCGGCGGAATGGCTTCAACTTGATGATTGTCGATCATGTACTTCCGAAGTTGACGATAGACGAAGAAGTTGTTGAGCAGGAACACGAATCCGAAGGCGAAGAAGAGATAGTAGAAGAAGAGGAAGATGACAAAGGCCTGAGGCGCAAGGTATACGATGGCGAGAGGCAGCACCATCAGGACGAACAGGTCCAGCAGGAAGATCCCGAGGTTCGGCAGGAAGCGGGCGATGGAGAGCAGGGCTGCATTCCGTATCATCTTGCCCAGAGACAGCTTGAAGGTGACCATCATCGGATAGAGGTACATCAGCATGAAGGAGATCAGGACCGTGATGATGACGACGACGCCGGAGACGAGTCCCTGTATGACGACGCTACCGACCAGAGGGGAATTGAAATAGCCGTAGTCGAAGGCCAGGACGACCAGCGCTACGATGGAAAGGCTGCCCAGTGCCATGGACTGCTTGAGGTTGCTTCCAGCTGCCTCCTTGAAGTCCATCCATACGAAGGCGTGCTCCTCCCTCGCGTAGTTGCGGAAGAGATAGGTGACGCCAGCGTGCACGGGTCCGACGACTATGAACGAGAGTCCTACGACCGTGACGGAGGTCAGAAGGTAGGTCAAGGTCAAGTAGAACGTCGCAGCCTGCTGGATGTCGGCGTCTGGAAGGGATTCGCCGGTGGACTTCAGCAGGATGACGAGATTTTCGTAGGTGAAGCCCGGTACAAGATACTGGAGAAGGGTAGGCGCCAGGAAGAAGGCCAGCGCGATTGCGGGAAGGCTGAAGAGGAAGTACATCGCGTTGATCGTGACGAGCTTCCAGAATTTGCGGAACAGGATCTCGAAGAACAACTTGAACGGTCCCTTGGGGGGAGCATTCGCGGGAACGCCCGGACCTTCCTTGGTGTAGTCGAAGAAGCCGAAGAAACCTGCCATGTGAACCTCCTGGAGACACGGCGGTTACCGCCGGCACGTCTTTAGATTATAGCGTACCCGGAGCCGATGGGATAGGTGGGAGTCGGGTCGCAAGTTCGGAGGCCGCGGCAAGGGAGGTTTCGATGATGGACCGGATCTTGTCCTCCTTCTTGCGGTACCGTTCCTCGGGAAGCTGAATCAGCCCGAAGTTCGCATTCATGGGTGCGAACGTACGGACGCGCTCGTCGGAGACATAGGCGGCCAGCGCTCCAATCGCGGTTGAAGGGGGTGGAAGGAAGGGGGAAAGACCGAGAAGCCTGCGAGCGAGATTGACGCCGGCCACTAGACCGGAAGAAGTCGATTCGACGTAGCCTTCGACGCCGGTCATCTGTCCAGCGAAGTAAAGCAGCGGCTTCGGAACCGGCATGCGGACTCCGGTAGCCGAATAGTCCGAGGAAAGGAGACCTGGAGAGGAAAGGAACGTATTCCGGTGCATGGCGCCGAATCTTCGGATTTCCGCATTTTCCAGCCCTGGAATCATCCGAAGGATGCGTAGCTGCTCCTTCTGCTTCAGGCGGGTCTGGAATCCGACGAGGTTGAAGAGGCTCGCCGCGGCATCGTCCTGACGAAGCTGCACACAGGCATACGGCATCCTGCCGGTCCTCGGGTCGATCAGGCCCACGGGCTTCATGGGACCGAAACGGATGGTATCGAGGCCTCGCAGCGCCATGGACTCGATGGGCATGCATCCTTCGAAAACGGCCCCTTGTTCGAAATCCTTGATATCCGCAGTCTCGGCCGTCACCAGGGCATGGTGGAAAGCCAGATAGGTCGGTTCGTCCATCGGGCAGTTGATGTAGTCGTCTCCTCCTTTGCCATAGCGTGAGGCGCGGAAGGCGATGGAGAGATCTATGGAATCCGCAGCGACGATCGGGGCGGCGGCGTCGAAGAAATGGAGGACCCCTGAACCGAGGACTCGTGTGATTTCTTCTGCCAGCCGACCTTCCGTCAATGGACCGGTTGCCACGATGCAAGGCTCGTCGGGAAGGTTTTCCACGAAGCATTCCCGCACTTCGATCAGTGGGTTCGAACGTACGGCGCGCGTGACTGTCTCAGAAAAGCGGTCACGGTCGACTGCCAGCGCGCCGCCTGCTGGAACGCGGCACTGATCTGCCGCTGCGATCACGAGAGAGCCAAGCATGCGCATTTCCTGCTTGAGAAGACCGACGGCGTTCTCCAAGCGGTCGGACCGAAGCGAGTTGCTGCATACGAGTTCTGCGAAATCGTCGGAGTGGTGGGCTGGGGTCTTTCGTCCCGGCTTCATCTCAAGCAGGACGACGTGGATTCCATGGCGCGAGAGCTGCCATGCGGCTTCGCAACCGGCGAGGCCTGCGCCTAAAACGGTTGCAGACGTTAAGGATTGGGAACCGGATTCACTCATCTTTCTTCGCGCGCTTGATGATCGTCGAACAGTCGCGGTTGCCGCATTGCGGCTTGCCGCCGCGTCCCTTGAAGCTGTGCCAGACCATGTAGCTCCCGCAGACTTCGCAGGTCTTCCCTTCCATCGGAAGGTCCCAGCTGATGAAGTCGCACTCGGCGTTGGTTCCTTTTCGGTCGCAGGTGAAGAACCGCTTGCCCTTGAACTTCTTCGATACCTTGACCACCAGACCTGATCCGCATTTCGGACAGTTGCCCTTGACGGACTGGTCGATGTTTCGGGTGAACTTGCAGGTCGGATAGAGGGAACAGGACAGGAACTGTCCGTATCGGCTCTCCCTCAGGAGCAAGTCGCCTTCCCCGCAGGTCGGGCATTTCTCGCCGGTGGGCTGGCCCTTCGTTTTCTCGGCCTCCGCCGGGTCGATGCTCCCATCCGCCAGGGTCTTCGGGATCTTTTCGGTATGCTTGCAGGTCGGATACTTCGAACAGCTGATGAATCGGCCGAAACGGCCCTCCTTGAAGAGGAGGTCTCCCTCTCCGCAGGTCGGGCACTTCCTGCCGACGGGTTCGGCCTCGGGGCCCTTCGCGTCCTGTGCCTTCAGCACCAGAAGGTGGAAGGCGGGGTAGAATTCGTCGAGTACGGCCACCCAGCCGTTCTCCCCTTCTGCCACCGTATCGAGGCGGGACTCCATGCGCGCGGTGAACTTCACGTCGACGATATCGAGGAAATTCTCGATGAGATACTCGGTGACCTTGACGCCGAGATCCGTAGGCACCAGATACTTCTTGTCTTTTTCGATGTAGTTGCGGTCCAGGATCGTGGTCAAGGTCGGCGCATAGGTGGACGGCCGTCCGATGCCCTGCTCCTCCAAGGCCTTGATCAGGGTGGCTTCCGTGTATCGAGGAGGGGGCTGCGTGAACTTCTGCTCCTTGAGGAGCTCCGCCAGATCGAGTGGCTCGCCTTCTGAAAGCTCGGGAATCTTCTCCTTGCCGATCTCCTCGTCGTCGTCCCGATCGTCTTCCTTCTCCACTTCCTTCTCGCCGAATGCGGCGAGGAATCCGTCGAAGCGAGGGGTTTCGCCAACCGCGCGGAAGACCTGTCGACCTGCGTTCACGTCTACCGTGACCACGTCGAATTCGGCATTCGGCATCTGGGAAGCCAGGAATCTCTCCCAGACCAGGCGGTAGAGCCGGAACTGGTCGTTGGTCAGCGAGGCGCGTACCGCATCCGGTGAAAGGTCGAAATGGGCGGGTCGGATGGCTTCGTGGGCGTCCTGAGACGTGTTCTTGTTGGCGTAGCGACGAGGACTCGCGGGGACATAACGGGGGCCATAGGTCGTCTCGATCAATCTCCGCGCTTCGGTGACGGCTTCCTCGGAGATTCGGACGGAGTCGGTGCGGATGTAGGTGACGAGAGCGATGGTCCCGTGTCCGGCGATGTCCACTCCCTCGTATAGCTGCTGGGCGACGCTCATCGTCTTCTTGGAGGGGAAGCTCAATCGTCGGGAAGCCTCCTGCTGGAGAGTGCTCGTCGTGAACGGCGGCTGCGGGGAGGGCTTCTTCGTTCCTTTCTTGATCTTGAGAACGGAGAAAGGCTTGCCCTGGATTTCCTCGAGGATGCGTACTGCGGTTTCCATATCCTCTACACGGGTCTTCTGGGGCACGGATGCGTTCTTATCCTTCTTATCTACAACTGAGGACAACTCCCCCTGATATCTTGCCTTGAAGGTCCTCTTCCCGCCCTTCTTCGAAAGAACGGCCGTGAGGACCCAGTATTCCTCCTTGTTGAAGCTCGTGATCTCCTTTTCGCGGTCCACGACCATGCGGGTCGCAACGGATTGGACGCGTCCGGCACTCAAGCCCTTCCGGACCTTCTTCCAGAGGACGGGGCTGAGTTCGTAGCCGACGAGTCGGTCGAGGATGCGGCGCGCCTGCTGGGCATTCACCAGATCCATGTCGATTCTGCGGGGTGAGGCGACGGCGGCCTGGACGGCGGTCTCCGTGATTTCGTTGAAGGAGATGCGGCACGCCTTGTCGTTGGGAATCGAAAGGATTTCGGAGATGTGCCAGGCGATGGCCTCGCCTTCACGGTCGGGGTCGGTGGCGAGATAGATTTCCTGGGCTTGTTCGGCTTCTTTTCGGAGTTCGGCGACGACCTTCTCCTTGCCTTCCTTGACGACGTATTGCGGAGCATAGCTCTTCTTGACATTCACGCCCGTCTTCTTTTCGGGCAAGTCGCGGATGTGACCCACGGACGCCGTGATCCGGTAGTCCTTGCCGAGGTATCGTCCGATGGTCTTGGCCTTGGCGGGTGATTCCACGATCACGAGTTTCCTGGTCATCCATCCTCCTGCTCCGTCGTTGTCGCGACCGCTTTCGGTCGCACCTCGTCCGGCTCGCCTCCCTTTATATCCGAATCAAACTCGCTTTGTCAAAGAACACCCCGTCCTAGCCTATATCTCCCCTTCTCCTTCCTTATCTCTCCTGATAACTCGAGCTCGAGCAGCAGCATGACCGTTTCTCGAATCCCCAGGCCCAATCTTTCCGAAATCGCGTTGGCATCCAGAAACTCCCCGACAAGCAGGGACAGGACTCCGGATGCAAAATCCACGATCTTCTCGCAATCCGGAGTGCACGATTCCACATCGCCGAGCATCTTCAACATTCTAAGATTGGAAGGAAGACGCTCGAGAATGTCCTCGGCGTCGGTCAAGACGTAGGCCCCTTCCTTCAGCAATTGGTTGGTACCGTCGCTTCGCTCATTGAAGATGCTTCCCGGCACAGCAAATACATCGCGGCCCTGATCGAGAGCGCAACCTGCCGTAATCATCGTTCCGCTGCGCGAGGCCGCTTCGATGACGGCGGTTGCATCGCATAGACCACTGATGATCCGGTTTCTTGCCGGGAACAGGTTTGCCTTTGGAGGTGTGCCAGGCGGTTGTTCGCTGAGAAGGACTCCATGACTCATGATACGTTCGGCCAATCCACGATTCTCTTCTGGATAGATGATGTCTATTCCGCTGGCAAGTACCGCGACCGTGGAACCTCCAGCTTCGAGAGCAGCGGCATGTGCGCAGGTATCGATTCCGCGGGCGAGACCACTGACGACCAGAATTCCTCTTTTCGTCAGATCGCGAGAAATCCTCTTCGCCGCTTCCTCACCGTAGGGAGTAGGTTGCCTCGTTCCTATGACGGCCACACTGGGGGTGTCCAGCAGGGACAGATGAGTATCGAGTGCGGTTCTATAGAAGAGCACGGGGGGTGGCGAAGGGATATGAAGAAGTCGTTCGGGATACCCCTCGTCCAGATACCATACCGCATACGCATTGATTGCCTGCAGTTGCTCCGCTGCATGGATGGCGGCGTCACGGCTCCTACCCCCGTCGAGGAAGCGGTTGAAGGATTCGATGGTTTCGGGAGGCCCTCCGACCGCTTCGCGAAGGCGTTTATCCGATGCATCGAAGATCGCATCCGGTCCTCCTACGAAGGATGTCATCCGTTTGACCGCTGCGCCACCGATCTTCGCTCTGGATATCATCGTCGAAATCCAGATTCGAGCGGCGAGTCGTTGTTCGCTCATGAGAAGTCTCCATCCTTCTCCATGGACCGGAAAGCGAATGCTTCGAGAATCTGATTCCGCGAGACCGCTGCCGTTCCATCCAGATCCGCTATGGTCCGTGCGGCACGCAGCATCTTGTGGAAACCTCTTACACTGAGACCCATTCGTTCCGCTTCCATTGCCGCGGCTGATAGAAGGTCGGGTCCTGCACCAAGTGTCGACTCCAATTCCGCCCCTGGGATTCGTGAATTCCACCAGGAGCCGAAACGTTCGCCCTTGTTCCGCACTTTCTGGACGGACCATGCTTTTCGGATCCTTTCCTTCATCTGGTCGATGCGAAGGTCGCTCGAATGTCTTGCCGTCGCCGCCATTGAAGTGGCGTCCACCTTCCGGATCTCCACTTGAAGGTCCATTCGGTCCATCAGCGGCCCACCAATGCGCGAGAGGTACGACCGAATCGCACCTTGACTGCAACGGCAGCCGCCATGCGGCTCGAAGTTCTGTCCGCATGGGCAGGGGTTGGATGCGGCGACCAGTACGAATTCAGATGGAAAGGTCATATGCACCGCGTTGCGGGACAATCGGACGACACCCTCCTCGCACGGAGTGCGCAGCGTCTCGAGGACATGAGGTTGGAACTCCGCCACCTCGTCAAGAAAGAGCACCCCCTTATGCGCCAAGGTCGCTTCGCCAGGTTTCGGTCTTCCGCCACCGCCAACGAGTGCCGCCGCCGTCGCTGTATGATGCGGTGCGCGGAAAGGTCGATCCCTCAACAGACCCACGCTGGGTGGAAGAAGCCCCGCCGCGCTGTAGATCCTGGTGACTTCCATCGCCTCGTCTTGCTCCAGCACCGGGAGAAGGAACGACAAGAGGGACGCAAGAACGGTCTTCCCCGAACCAGGACTCCCGACCATGAGCAGGTTGTGCATGCCTGCGGCGGCTATCTCCACGGACCGCAATGCGAAACCTTGCCCCTGGATCACCGGTATGCTTCGGGGCAAGCCTCGTTCCGCTGGAGGAGCCTTCGAAGAGTGCAGGACTTCACCATCGAAATGTCGACCGGACCAGACATCGATCGCCTCCTTCAAGGTTCGTACCGGGTAGACGGCGATGCCCGCGATCGCTTCCGCCTCGAGCCGGTTTCCCATTGGGACGATCAATCCCGTCACGCCATTCGATTTAGCCATGCCGGCTCTGCAGATGGCGCCATTCACCGACCTCACCTCTCCAAGAAGTGAAAGTTCTCCGAAGGACAGCACCTCGCCCTGTTCCATCATCTTCGGGATCTGACCTGATGCGGCCAGCAAGGCAAGCGCCAGGGGAAGGTCGAACCCAGTTCCTTCCTTGTGTATCCAGGCTGGAGCGAAGTTCGCCGTGATCCTGCCATTCGGGAACTCATATCCGCTGTTGCGCACGGCAGCACGGACCCTCTCCCTCGATTCCTTCACATCGGAGCCGCATAGGCCGACGATTTCGAATGCCGGAATCCCATTCTGAATCGACACTTCGATCCGGACCAGGATCCCTTCGATTCCATAGAGCCCGCTTCCATAGGTTTCCGCGTACCGCCCAGCCAATCGGTCACCCCTTTCTTTCCTGCAAAGATAGGATAGGTCCGGAATCCTTCCTGTGGACACACCGGATACCGACAATTACCGCGAACCAGGACGGATTTCCTCCCGAAACCCTCATTCATTCGCTGCGTTTGCCCCTCGAGGAGAGGTAGTCTATAATTCCAGAAGAATACAAGGAGGGCACCACATGCGTCTGGGAATCGTAGGCCTGCCGAACGTCGGCAAAAGCACCCTGTTCAACGCCATCACCCAGGCTGGAGCGGCCTGTGCGAACTACCCGTTCTGCACCATCGAGCCCAATGTCGGCGTCGTCGCGGTGCCGGACGAACGGTTGGGCCGATTGGCCTTGCTTTATAAGCCGGAAAAGATCACGCCGGCCGTCATCGAGTTCGTCGACATCGCCGGTCTCGTGCGCGGGGCCAGCAAGGGAGAAGGCCTCGGCAACAAGTTCCTGTCCCATATCCGAGAGGTCGATGCGATCGTCCATGTCGTGAGGTGTTTCGAGGATCCTGACGTCATCCACGTCGAAGGTTCCGTCGATCCCCGCCGGGACATCGAGACCGTCGACCTGGAACTCGTCCTCGCCGACATGGACTTCATGGAACGTCGCGTCGACCGAACGCGCAAAATGGCCAAGGCAGGGGACCACCAGCTCGCCGAAGAGCTCGCATGCTATGAACAGATCCTCCACACCCTTGAACAGGGCCATTCCGCCCGCACGATCGAATTCTCGGCGGAAGCCCTGCCGTTCGCCCGGGCGCTGCCCCTGCTCTCCATGAAGCCGCTCCTATATGCAGCCAACATCGCCGAAAACGAAATCGGGAAGCCCGAATCCGCCGCCGTGGCCATAGTGCGTGGAATCGCCGCGTCCGAAGCCGCCGAAGTCGTTGCCATCAGCGCACGCATCGAAGAGGAGATCGCCTCTCTCCCGGAAGAAGAACGCGCTCCGTTCCTGGAGGAACTCGGCCTGTCTGACTCCGGTCTCGACCGGATGATCAGGGCGGGATATCATCTTCTCGGCCTGATGTCCTTCCTGACAGCGGGACCGACCGAAGTGCGTGCCTGGACGATTCCCATCGGCACCAAGGCCCCACAGGCGGCCGGAAAGATCCATACCGACTTCGAGAAGGGATTCATCCGCGCGGAAATCGTCGCCTATGCAGACCTCATGGCCTGCGGAACGTACGCGGCCGCCCGCGAAAAAGGCCTGGTCCGCTCCGAAGGCCGTGAATACACCATGCAGAACGGAGACGTCGTCCTGTTCCGCTTCAACGTCTGAGCTATTCCGGGTCGGAGGGGGTTCCACACCTTCGAATGGTGGGGTCTACTTCTCCTTTGGAAGACGGATGCCCCGCGCGGACAGCGTATCGGACAAAAGCACGTCGACGATTCCTTCCAATTCGGAAAGACTCCCGTCGTTCTCGAGTGTCTCATCCGCGAGAGCCAGGTATTCCTCCTGAGGGATCTGAACGGTGATTCGTCTCACCGCCTCGTCCTCCTTCATTCCGCGGGCTACCAGACGGGAGACGCGGACTCGTTCTGAAGTATGGACGACCCAGACTACATCACAGACATCTACGAATCCATTCTTGACGGGAATCGGGACGTCCAGCGCGACGACTTTCACTCCCTTCTCCTTGAGAGCTTCCAATCGCTCCGCCATGACGGACAGCACATGCCGGTGAACGATGGCCGAAAGACGATCCAGCGCGGATCGGTCCTTGAAAACAATCGAAGCCATCCCCTTTCGGTCGAGCGATCCGTCCGGGCGTAATACACGACGACCGAACGAGGCCAGGATTTCCTCCATGGCTCGGCCACCCGAAGCGGTCACCTCATGGGAAATGGCATCCGCGTCGAGGACCGTCACGCCTTTTGCAGCGACTCGAGCGGCGACCGTTGATTTTCCACTTCCGATTCCACCAGTGATTCCGATGACGAACATACTATGCTTCTCCTACTTCGTTTCATACCAGCTGGCGCCGGCATGCACGTCGACACGAAGCGGAACCGAAAGGTCCGCAGCCTTCTCCATGCAGTCCCGGAGAAGCCGGGAGGCCTCGTCGACTTCGTCGGCCGGCGATTCGAGGATCAGTTCGTCATGGACCTGCAGGACCAGGCGTGTCTTCATTCCGCGTGCATGCAATGCGTCCGACGTTCGAACCATGGCGATCTTGATGATGTCGGCCGCGGCGCCCTGAAGAGGAGTGTTCATGGCCGCACGTTCTCCAAAGGATCGAACGCTGCGGTTCGGAGATGCCAGTTCTGGAAGCGACCTGCGCCGACCGAACAGGGTCTCTACATAACCGGTGCGTTTCGCCTCCGCTATGGTTCGATCCAGATATTCGCGAATGGATGGGAACTGCCGGTTGTAGTCTTCGATGATGTGGCGGGCTTCCTGAAGCGATGAACCGATATCCTTGGAAAGACTGTACTCTCCGATCCCATAAAGGATTCCGAAGTTGACCGCCTTGGCACGTCCGCGCATCAGCGGAGTGACCTGGGACAACGGCACATGGAACACCTTCGCGGCAGTCTCGGCGTGGATGTCGATGTTGTTCCGGAAGGCGCGGATCATGTCGTCGTCGTTGGAAAGGTGGGCCATGAGACGCAGCTCGATCTGCGAGTAATCTGCATCGATGAGAAGCATTCCGGGCTCCGGGACGAAGGCGCGACGGATTTCACGTCCCTGTTCCATCCGGACCGGGATATTCTGGAGATTCGGGTCCGAACTGCTGAGACGACCCGTGGCCGTGGCCGTCTGATGGAAGGTGGAATGGACGCGGCCATCGGTCGGCGATACGAGGCGCAGAAGGCCATCGATGAAGGTGGCCTTGAGCTTGGCGACCTGCCGGTACTCCAGAATCAGGGGAATCGCAGCATGTCGGTCCGATATCGCCTCGAGTACGTCGGAATCGGTGGAGAATCCCGTTGCGGTCTTTCGGGCCGCAGGAAGACCCAGGCGATTGAATAGGACCTCGGCGAGTTGCTTCGGTGACTGGATGTTGAAAACCGTGCCGCAGCGGTCGAATATTTCGGTTTCCAGTTCGGCTTGACGTTGACGTAGCGATTCGGAAAGCGTGGAGAGGATTCCCTGATCGACACGGAACCCGATCCGCTCCATCGAGGAGAGGATACCTGCGAGCGGCATCTCGACTTCTTCGAAAAGGTACCGCAGATTGCGCTCATCCATCGTCTTGCGTTGGAACCCTGCAACGACCCGGGCTTCGAATGCGGTCGCAGCCAATGCAAGCGAGGTCTTGGACAACGGTCCGTCCGCCATGGCTCCTGAAATGTGGTCGGGGTCGTCCATTCCGAGCGAGAAGAGGTCGGTCTGCGGAACGGGATGTCTCGTCTTCGTCGTGGCGGTTTCGCCCCCGGTATCGAATTCCAGATGGATTCTCCCCGTCAGAGTCTCGTACAGGGATGGCAGACTCTTCCGCGTGCTTTCCGAATCGAGCAGGTAGGCAGCGATGCCCGGATCGAAGATCCTGCGGGCCAATGCACCTCCACCCGCAGAATCGGCCAGAGACGATTTGAGGAAGGCTTTGCAATCATGTACGGCGATGTCGTTTCCGTTGGTCTCCCCCTTCTGCTGGGGTCGTTCCATCAACAACTCGGCCATTGCCATGGGGGCTTCGCTTCCCCTGAGCAAGACGATCGAACCCGATTCCAAGGAGACGGCTAAGGTACCGTCCTCTCCCAACGCGGCACCCGCAGGTCCGCTCGAAGTCCGAAGAGCAGTGCGGAAGGATTCGAGTCCCTCGATGGGGAGGTCGACTCCATGCGGTTCCACAGCAGCCGGATCCGCCTGGACAGCGAAACGGTCCATCAAAGACCGGAAACCGAGACGCTGGAAAACCGGAGCGACGGCGCTGGAATCGAGCGGACGAAGCCGCAGGGCATCCATGGAAGTGTCGATGGGTACATCACGATCGATGGTCGCAAGCCAGCGGGACTGGAATGCGATATCCCGACTCTGGGTCAGTTTGGCTCCGACCGCGGGCTTCTCCCTTGTGATTTCATCGAGGGAGTCATAGACGGCGGCGAGGGATCCGTATCGCTGGATCAGGACAAGTGCCCCCTTCTCACCGATTCCGGCTACCCCCGGGATGTTGTCGGACGAGTCCCCCATGATCGCCTTCAACTCGATCAGTTGAAGCGGCGCCATGCCGTATCTCTCACGCACGGTCGAGGGGTCATAGCGGTCCGTCTCCGTTCTACCGGCTCGGGTCGTAGGAAGAAGAACGGAAACGTTGTCGTCCACGAGCTGGAGCGCATCGCGGTCACCGGTCAGGACAAGGACCGTGAACCCATCCCGGGAAGCCTGTCTGGATAGTGTTCCGATGATGTCGTCCGCCTCGTAGCCTTCCTTCTCGACTCGAGGCACTCCCATGACATCCAGGATTTCTTTCATGAGAGGCATCTGGACCGAAAGGTCATCTGGCATCGGACGGCGTTGGGCCTTGTACTGCGGGTACTCGAGGTGCCGGAAAGTCGGCGCCTTGAGGTCGAAAGCCGCGCATACATGCGTGGCTCCCGTCTCCAGAAGAAACTTCCGGTAGATGGTCAGGAAGGCGTAGAGGGCATTCGTCGGAGTGCCATCCGGAGCCCTTAGGGCGTTCCGGCCGGTGAGCCCGAAGTAGGCCCTGTTGAGAATGCTGTTGGCATCGATGAGGAGCAAGGTGCCCTGGGTCAATCCATTACCTTCCGAGGTCCAGCATGAGGAGACGGAAGCCGCCGTCCGCGGACTCGGACACGAAAGTCTCCGCGTCGACGAGTCCTAGGGTCTTGAGTCTGTCCCCGATGTCCTCCGCGTCGATTATCTCAATACGGAAGGGGGAAGCGCAAGTGGACAGCACCTTGGAAATCCGATCCGCGCGGTCCTGGATCGTATCCGAAGGGAGAAGCAGGAAAACGGCAAGTGAACCGTCGGATTTCTGATAAACGCGGAAGACCCTATGATCGCCCAGCTCTCCTGAATCGACGAGGGTTCTGTAAGTGGACTGGATATCGGAATCGGCCTTGAGCGAGGAAATGGTGCCGACCTCCGAAACCGTGTAGATCAGCTTGGGCGTGGTGCAGGATTCTGGTGCGAAACCTGTCGCATCCTCCATCGCATCGGATACAGCAGCTTGGCTCACCGCATTAGGATCGTTCGAAGCACCCTTGGTGTCCGTCTGGTTCGCGGTCGGAGTAAAGAACCCGGGGGTTCCCGTATTCGGTAGGATTCCCCCCGCGACCAAGGCGGCGAACAATCCGAAAGCGAGGAAGACAGCAAAGCCTGCGGCAAGCGGTGCGTATCTCCTCGTGGAGGAACGAAGGAAGAATGGAATGGGGCGAACCAGAGATGTTTCGACGGAATCCTGTTGGATGCGGGCGATGATGCGCTCGGCAAGATCGATCGAAGGCGTCGCACCAGAACGTTCCGCCAATACCGGGGTCATAGCAGCGACGAACGCCTCGTGTTTCTTCATGTAGGCTGCACAGGAAATGCAGGTACTCAAATGGAGCAAAGGAGAGTTCCCGGAATCATCTTCCGGCATTCTTCCCTTTCGTTCCATCAGCTCTTCCCTACAACGTCTGCATGCGGTCTTCATTTGTGGTTCGTCCTCCCTTGATGCCCTTTATACGAAGGGGTCAATACAATCGTTCCATCTTTTTCAGAATGGCCAGCAAGGCCGCTCGCGCCCGAGCGAGGCGCGACTTGACGGTGCCCTCCCGGATGTCGAGGATGATCGCCACCTCCTGATAGGAAAGACCTTCGATATCACGCAGCTGAAGGACCGTGCGGAATCCTTCAGGCAGCTTCCCGATCGCGCTTCGCACCTTTTCGGCAGACCATTTCTCCGCAAGGCTTTCGTCCTGCAAAGGGGACTTGTCGGGAATCTGGAAGGCGACCGACCCATCTTCTTCCTCGACGTCGGCATCCATGGAGATCCAAGGTCTCCGCGAACGCTGCCGTGCAAGGTCGATGCAGGCATTGCTGGTGATCCGGTATAGCCACGTGGAGAAGGAAGCCTTGTCGTTATAGGTGGAGATGGCGCGATACGCTTTTAGAAAGGATTCCTGCGAAGCGTCCTCGGCATCGGCGTGGTTTCCGAGCATGGAAAAACATAGCCCGAAGACTTTCTGGGAATAACGGACGACAAGTTCCTCGAAAGCCTCCCTATCGCCGGAAGAAGCCTGCGAGACCAGTGTCGTATCATCGTATCCGGTCTTCGCATCCAACCTCGGAGCACCTCCGGTGGTTTCCCATGGAATCATTCTTGAAAAGAATTATACCATGACCTCGAAAAGAGGGCGCCTGTGGAATCGCGGCGCCCTCCTCGGGTAGCTGTCTGAGAAATGTATGGACTCAGCCTTCGGTGGTCGGCTCTTCGGTCTCCCTGGGAGCGTCGACCAATTCCTGGCCTTCCTCCGGGTGCGGGGGGTCGATGGGCTCGACATCCTTGATGCTGATGCTGATGCGGCGGGCTTCCGGATTCACGTCGAGAACTCTGGCATCGACTTCGAGACCTTCCGTCAAGACATCCCCTGGCTTGGTCAGGCGATAATTGGAGATCTGGGAGATGTGGCACAAGGCATCGACGCCAGGCGCGATCTCGATGAATGCGCCGAAGGGGAACAGCCGTACGACCTTTCCGTGAACGATCGAACCGACGGGGAACCTCTCTTCGAGCCCATGATATGGGTCTTCCTCGGTGCGCTTGAAGCCGAGGGAGATCCTCTTCTTCTCGGGATCGAAGTCCTTGACGTAGACATCGATTTCCTCGCCTACCTTGACTACTTCGGAGGGGTGGCGAATGCGCTTCCAGGAAAGTTCGGACACATGGACGAGTCCATCCACGCCGCCGATGTCGACGAAAGCGCCGAAGTCGGTCAGGCTGCGGACGACGCCGCGGTAGGTGTTGCCACGCTCGAGAGTGGACCAGACCTCGTCGGCCTTGGCCTTGCGCTCGGTGTTGAGAAGAGCACGACGGGATCCGGAAACACGAAGACGTTTCCGGTCCGGATCGTATTGGGTGACGAGGATGTCGAATTCGCGACCCTTGTATTCCTCGAGGTTGTCTACGGGACCCATCTCGAGCTGCGTGCGGTGGATATAGATATCGACGCCGCCATAGGTGGCGATGATGCCGTCCTTGACCACGTTCACGACCTTGACCTTGATTGCGAGCTTGTCGCGGTAGGCTTCCTCGACGAGAGCCTTGTACTTGCCGAAGTCGACGCGCGCCTTGGACAGGAGGATCTCCTTGCCCATCTCCGTGTTGCGGATGCTGCGGACGTAGACATCGATTTCGAGGTGTTCCGCCGCTGCCTTCGACAAATCGAAGTCGGGGTCTCCCTCGAATTCATGGCGGGGGATCTTCCCTTCGGACTTGTCCTTGACATCCACATAGACGCTTTCATTGTCGAAGCGGATAATCATGCCTCGAATGGTAGCGCCCCTGTGGATCTCCGGAATGTTGTCGATGAAGTCCGTGAAACTGACATCTGCGTGCTCCTGCTGACCCATGGGCTCATGCTCACTCATTTTCTGGATAACCTCCCTGATCCTGCTTTCGGACGTCGATGCCCCTGCCGTGATGCCGACCGTGGCATCCTCTGGCAAGCCTGCCGCAAGAATGGGAACCACGTCTTCGGTATGTTCGATCAGGTATGTCGCGCCACAACCACTCAAGCAGACCTCATAAAGCTTCATCGTATTCGAGCTTTTCCTGCTCCCTACGACGAGCATCACGTCCACTTGGGCGGATATGATGCGCGCTTCCTTCTGTCTATCCTCCGTGGTCACACATATTGTATCAAAGATTTGGATATTTGCAATTCGCTTCTGGAGCACATCCCGGATTCCAAGCCATTTCGAGGAGGAGAATGTCGTTTGGGAAACCAGGATGTACGGGGAGTCTTCCAGAACGATCGACTCGGCCTCCTCGACTGTGGAAACCACGTCGGCCATGCCCCCGCACTCCCCGACGATTCCAACCACTTCAGGATGGTCGGGAGTACCGGCGATCAGAACCCTGCTTCCCTCTTCGGCGGCCTTCCTGGCGATCCTGTGGATTCGTACGACGAAAGGGCAGGTGCAATCGACGAGGACCGTCTTCTTGTCGATGAGAGCCTCTCGGGTCGACGGAGGGATTCCATGGGTTCTGATGAGGACGCAGGCGCCTTCGGGGACATCCTCGACGCGGTCGACTCGGGTGAACCCCTTGCGGACCAGGTCATCGACGACTTCCTCGTTGTGGATCAACGGACCGAGCATATAGCGGACGCGGGAGTCTTGCCCGACGCTTCTGTCGTCGACCATTCCGTAGGCTTTCTGCACGGCGCTCTGGACGCCGAAGCAGAATCCGGAGGTCTTCGCGACGAGGAACTTCATGTAGTGGTCCTCTTCATGATCCTTTCGACGACTTCGTCCACGGACAGCCCGGTCGTGTCGAGCTCGAAGGCGTCCTCGGCTTTCGCAAGAGGTGCGAGAGCGCGATGCGAGTCGTTGTAGTCGCGGTACTCGATGTCGCGTCTCACCGATTCCATGTCGACGGGGGCCGTGCCCCTCGCCTCCAACTCGAGACACCTTCGCCGAGTACGTTCCTCGATCGTCGCGGATAGATATATCTTGCAGTTCGCGTGCGGAAGGACGAAGGTACCGATATCGCGTCCATCCATGACGACATCGTTCTCGGCGGCAATCCGGCGTTGCAGCTCGACGAGACGCAGGCGCACGGCAGGAATCGCGCTGATGTCCGAAGCGGCGACGGAGGCTTCGGGGGTTCGAATCAAGTCCGTCACGTCTTCGCCATCGAGCAGGACATGCTGGGCTCCTTCGACGAACGAGATGGCGATTCCGGTGCTTCCGATCATCTCGGGAATCCTGATGCCATCCTTCGGGGAGATGCCCAGGCGGAGGGCTTTCAAGCCGGCGGCGCGGTACATGGCGCCCGTATCGATATATATGTATCCCAGGATTCGGGCCACCTTCTTCGCCACGGTGCTCTTTCCTGCTCCAGCTGGGCCGTCGATGGCGATTGCAGTCCGCACTAGTCGGTCTCCCTGCGGCCGGTTTCGATTGCCGAGCCGTCATCCTTTTCGTAGACCTGGTAATCGTCCCAGATTCTCTCGAGTTTCTCGAAGGTCTTGCCGACATGGTCGCGTCGTCTGAGTCCGACGGCCACGATGAGGGCATTGATAAGGCTCAGTGGAGCGACGAGGGAGTCGACGAAGGAAGCCATGTCGCTGGGGGCGAGAAGGCAGCAATCGGCGTTGCGGGAGACCGGAGTATCGGGTTTATCCGTGATGGCGACAACGGCAGCTCCGCTCGTCCGGGCATAGGTCATGGCCTTGATGGTACGCTTAGAATAGCGTGGAAAGCTGATGGCGATCACGACGTCACCAGGTCCAGCGGGCAGGATCTGTTCGAACATTTCGCTGACGCTGGTGGTATGTACTAGGCGTATGTTCTCGAAGATCAGGTTGAAGTAGAATCCGAGGAATGCCGCCAGAGGAGCCGAACTCCGCACGCCGAGGATATAGATGCGGCGGGCTTCGAGGACCATTCCGACAGCGCGGTCGAACGCGATCCCATCGACGGTCTCGTGGAAGGTCCTCAGCTTGTCGAGATCGGACTGGATGACACTGTGGAGGACATCCCTTTCATCCGAGACCATGACGGAGGAGTTGAGGCGCTGGACGGCGGTCAGTCGACCCTTCAGGTCTTCCTGCAGCGTTCGCTGGAAGTGCGGATACCCGTCGAATCCAAGCTCCATGGCGAAGCGCACGACCGTGGATTCGCTTACGCCTGCCTCGTCGCCGATGCGCGCGGCCGTCATATAGGCGGCATGTTCGTAGTGTTCCACGATATATCGGGCGATCGCACGATGACCCTTGCTCATGCCGGGCATCGCGGCTCCGATCGTGCCGATCAGGTTCGTATTCGTCCTGTCCATCTTTCCTCCGGATCGGAAGGGATAGCTTGCGCGAGGATGATTATATCGGAAAGCGGGATTCGAGGAAACCACCAGGGTCGCGGTTCGCCTATGGAACTATCGGAAGCGCGACAGGGCTTGCGGCCATGAGCGCTTCCACTTCGCGGGGCGAGAGCGAACGGCTTCGGCCGGGCGCGAGGTCACCGAGTCGAAGGGGTCCATATCCGGTGCGGCAAAGGGACAGGGCAGGCAGTCCAACGGCATCGAGCATCCGACGGACTTGACGGTTCCTTCCTTCGTGGATGCGGAACTCGAGGACGGCGTTCGTTTCACCCGCCATCAGGATCGTGACGACGGCAGGAGCGGTGGGACGGCCGTCGATGAGGATGCCCTCGCGGAGACGGCGAAGCGCGCCTTCGTCCGGGATTCCCTGCACACGGGCTTCGTAGGTCTTCACGACCTCACTGGACGGGTGGGTCATCCGATGTGCGAAAGCGCCGTCGTCGGTGAGCAGAAGCAGTCCGGATGTATCGAAGTCGAGGCGGCCCACGGGATAGAGCCGTCTTCCCTCGGTATCGATGAGATCCAGGACGCAGGTCCGGCCCTGGGGGTCGTGGACGGTCGACATGACGCCGATGGGTTTATGGAGGAGAATGTGGACAGGCCGTACGACGGGGTGCACGGGCTTTCCCTCGAAGCGGACATCGTCCGATTCGGTTACATCTCGAGCGGGATCCCGGACGACCTCGCCATTGACCGTGACCGCTCCGGAGGCCACGAGCTCCTCGGATGCCCTGCGGGATGCGACGCCGGCATGTGCGAGATACTTCTGGAGTCTCATTCTTCATCCTTTCCCGAACCGAAGAAAGCTTGCGAAAGCTCGAGGATCTCCTTCGGGTCCGATGGGGTCAGGGGTTCGTCGACTTCTTCCTGGATACCGGAAGGAATCACGATCTGATCGATGGTGATCTGGTTGTCTTTCCGATTTCCTGCGGCCTCTTCCAATTGGATTTCAATCTCGCGGAGAGTTCCGTACATCATCATCTCCATGGATGGGAGGTCGTGGACGCTGCGGAGGCCGAATTCCTGGAGGAAGTCCTCCGTCGTCTCGAACAGTGTCGGACGACCCGGGGCATCCAGCGTACCCGCTTCACGGACAAGCCCCCGTTCGATCAGGCGGGAGACGATGCTGTCGCTGCCGACTCCGCGGATGCTCTCGATCTGGGAGCGGGTCGCAGGCTGATTGTATGCGATGATGGCGAGTGTTTCATAGGCCGCCTGGGTCAATGGAGGGCGACTGCGAGGCTGGTATAGTCTTCGTAGCGATTCGATCGTGGTGGGCTTCGTGGTAAGGAACCAAGCTCCGTCGGCTTCGCGGACCATGAGTCCGCGTCGTGGGTCGGAAGCCGACTTCTCCTCCATCTCCTGAAGTGTTTTCCGCAGCCGCTCCTTTTCGATTCCGGTAGCGTCCACCAGGCGGTCTATCCCGATGGGCTCGCCAGAGGCGAAAAGCAGGGCTTCCAGGACGGCGTGAAGGTCCTCCTGAGCGACACGGAACGTATCGGAATCGAGTACCAACGGAATCTCCAGAAGAAGAGACCCGACGTCCTGGTACTCCATGCCGGCCAGCGCGACCGGGTCGACGTGCTCCTCGGACTCGATGGACACGACGGGCTCGTCCTGGTCCTGGATCATCATCGATACTCCTTCCATGAATCGGATTCCTTTTCTTCAGGGGCGTCGAACCAATCGTGAACGGGTCCGTCCAATGTGATCGCTTCGAGGCGTATGGGAGAGAACGGCGCATCCTGTTCAGCCTCTATGCGCCCTAGCTTGAGCAACTCCAGGACGGCGAGAAAGCCGGCGACCCGGTCGGGTCGAGGAGACGAGAGCGGGAACAACTCGGAGAACAAGGCTTTTGTCCGACCAAGAAGCGCCTTCCACAGGGCTCGCATCTTATCTCGGATGGATATCCGCTCTCTTTTCAGCAGATGAGAGACTTTCTCGCTCAAGTCGTTGAATCGGCTGCCGTTGCGTTCTGAAATGGTGGCACAGGCTTCGTAGAATGCTTCGCGTCGAATCGGTGGTCCGTTGCCTTTGTCGAGAAGCAGCCCGAGCCGCTCGGACGTCTCCGGCAGGCGACGGACACATGAGCCCCAGATTTCCTGACGACCACGGAGGTCTGCGGCCAGCGCCTTGCACCGGCGGTATTCAAGCAGTTTCATGACCAGTTCGTCGCGCGGGTCGTCCCCGTCGTCCTCGCTCGATGCATTGCGCGAAGGAAGGAGCATGCGCGACTTGATCTGAAGGAGCGTCGCCGCCATGACGAGGAATTCACTCGCGATCTCAAGGTCCATCTTGTCGAGTCCGGCAAGGTAGGAGATATACTGGTCGGCGATGGATCCGATCGGGATGTCGTAGACGCTGACGCGGTTCTTCTCGATGAGGTGGAACAGGAGGTCCAGAGGGCCCTCGAAGTGGTCCAGATGGTAGGAAGGCGCCGCTGTCGACTCCGTCGGCATCAGAAGTCCACTTTCATCGCACTCCGGACGAGACCCATGGTTTCACCGGCCTGCCGGGAGGCCTTTCGGGAGCCTTCCATGAGCATTTCGCGGAGCCGCGGGCGGTTCTGGAGGAGCGCCGTGCGCTTTTCGTGGATCGGGGTATGGAAGGCCGCGATCTTCGCCGCGAGGTCTTTCTTGCACTGGACGCAGCCGACGGTGCCGGCGCGGCAGGCTTCGGCGATGGGTTCGGTCTCCCCTTCGCTGAACACCTTGTGGAAGGCGAACACCGAACACACTTCAGGGTGTCCCGGGTCATCCTTTCGGATTCGGGCGGGATCGGTGACCATGGACATCGTCTTCTTGCGAACGGTCTCCGGGTCGTCGGCGAAGGCGATGGTATTCCCGTAGCTCTTGGACATCTTGCGACCGTCGATGCCGGGAAGCACCTTGGATTGGGTCAGCAGGGGCTGCGGCTCGGGCAGGACGTCCCCGTAGAAGTGATTGAAACGGCGGGCGATCTCGCGCGTCAGTTCGAGGTGGGGCAGCTGGTCCTCCCCTACGGGCACGAAGTCGGCGCGGTACATGAGGATATCCGCGGCCTGGAGATTGGGATAACCCAGGAATCCGTAGGTCGCCGAGCCTTCGTCTTCGTTCTTCGCGACGTAGTCCTTGTAGGTCGGGCAGCGCAGAAGCCAGGAGAGCGGCGTATTCATGGAAAGGAGGAGGTGCAGTTCGGCATGTTCCTTGACGGCGGACTGGAGGAACAGGACGCTGCGCTCCGGGTCGAGTCCGCAGGCCAGGTAGTCCGCGTAGATGCCGTAGATGTTGTCCTTGATGCCGGCCGTGTCGGCATAGCCCGTCGTCAGTGCGTGCCAGTCCGCGATGAAGAAATGGCAGTCGTATTCGTCCTGGAGGCGCACCCAGTTTCCGAGCGCTCCGAAATAGTTGCCGAGGTGGATGTTTCCGGTCGAACGCGTGCCGCTCAGTACGATCTTCTTCGTCATGGGGTCCTCCATTGGTATCGTTGGGTGGATCAGCCGAAAAAGCCGAGAAGGGTGAACAACTGGGTGGCGGGAAACATGATCACGGCCTGGATCGGTATCGCGAAAAAGGAAATGATGCCCGAGAGGATGCCGGAAGCCATGTAGGCGACTACGAGGAATCCGATTCCGATATAGCGCTCGTAATGCATCAAGGTGTAATAGATACGGTTGGGAAGGACTGCGCCAAGCACCTTGTACCCGTCGAGCGGCGGAACGGGCAGGAAGTTGAAGACGGCGAGAGAGATGTTCAGGTAGACCATGGTGCCGAAGAACGTCATCAGGAGGTCTCCAGTCGTTCCGGTCCCGATGATTGCCGCCGTTCCGACATAGAAGAAGGAGGACAGGAAGGCCAGGATGAGGTTGGAAACGGGTCCGGCCACGCTGACGAGCACGATGCCTCGCTTCATGGGGCCGCGGAAGCGGACGGGGTTGATGGGGACGGGTTTCGCCCAGCCGATGCCGACGAAGAGGACCATCAGGAAGCCGAAGGGGTCGAGATGCGCCAGCGGATTCATGGTCAGCCGTCCGGCGAGATAGGCCGTGTCGTCGCCCAGCTTCCAGGCGGCCCATGCGTGGGACCGCTCGTGGAAGGAGATCGACAGGATGAAGACCATCACGAGGATGAGGAAATACACCACGTTCTGGAGATAGTTCGGGTCGTTGAATTGGAGGAGTCTGAGAATATTCATCGTTTCTCCTGTAGGATACTGCAGCGATTCCTCATCGAATCAGAGGTCGTCCGGAACGAGGTCGCAACGGAGGAGGTCCTCGAAGGTCTCGCGTCGCAGAATCAGCCGTGCCCTGCCTTCCCTGCACAGCACCATGGCGGGTCTCGGGTTCCGATTATAGTTGCCGGCCATCGAATAATTGTACGCCCCCGTCGCAAGGACGGCAAGAATGTCGCCGGTGCGGACTTCGGGCATCATCAGGTTCTCCTGGATGAGGTCGCCGGATTCGCAGCACTTGCCGGCGAGGGTGATGGGAGCCGTGCGTGGGGCGGTCGGTCGATCCGCGAGCAGCGCGTCGTAAGGCGAGCCATAGAGGGCGTACCGTGGGTTCTCGTACATTCCCCCGTCGATGGCCACATAGGTACGGATGTCGGGGATGGTCTTCACCGCGCCGACGGTGTATAGCGTGATGCCGGCGGAGGCGACGATGGAGCGTCCAGGCTCCATGCAGATGAAAGGGATGGGCAATCCATGTTCAGAGCACTTGCCGCGCACCACGGTAGCGACGGCTTCGATATATCGGTCGAAGTCGACGGGGTCGTGCTCCTCGATGTATCGGATGCCGAACCCACCGCCAAGGTTGAGTTCGTGGATCGTCGTGCCGGTTTCCGAGCGAACGGCGGCGATGAAGTCCATCATGACACGCGCGGTCTCGAGAAAAGGGTCCACGTCGAAGATCTGGGAGCCGATGTGGCAGTGGACACCGACCAGGCGGATGCCCGGCATACCGACGGCCTTCTTGGCGAGCTCGAGGGCTTCTCCGGTCTCGATGGCGACGCCGAACTTCGAGTCGATCTGCCCAGTGCGGACGAAATCGTGCGTGTGTGCTTCGATGCCCGGCTTGATGCGCAGGGATATGTCGGCGACCCGCCCCGCGGCGGTCGCGAGCGTGGATATGCGTTCGACCTCGAGAGTGTTGTCCGCGACGATCCGACAAACGCCTACGTCGAGGGCGGATTGAAGTTCCTCGAGGGACTTGTTGTTCCCGTGGAAATAAATCCGGGATGGGTCGACGCCGGCCTTCAGCGCCGTGAACAATTCTCCGCCGGAGACGACGTCGACGCCCATTCCCTCCGACGCCGCAAGTCTGAGCATCGCGGTCGTGCAGAGAGCCTTCGATGCATAGAGGGCCAGGCCGTTTCCATCGTAATGGCGCTGGATCGCGTCGACGTAGGTGCGGCAATTCTCCCGCATCGTCCGTTCATCCATCACATAGAGGGGTGTACCGAATTCCTTCGCAAGCTCGATGCAATCGCAGCCTCCGATGGAGAGGTTCCCTTTCGGGTTCACTTCCAGGTTCTTGCAGACGAAATCTCCCATTCCCCTCCTCCTTTCTAAGCCTTTTCGACAGACAGCGTGCAGGTCTCGCCGTTCAGGTCCCACTCCTTGACATATCCGGCAGTCCCCGTCTCGATACGGATCGCGAGGACTTCGTCGGCGACCGCGTCTCCGTTCCGCCCGAGGACTCCTTCGATGACGGAGTTTCCCGAATGACGCAGGACGATCCGATCCTGTACGTCGAAACCAGCTTCCTTGCGCATGGTCTGGACCTTGCTGACGATCTCTCGAACGAATCCTTCTTCGATCAAGTCGGGAGTCAGCGTCGTCTCGAGGGAGACCGTGAAATCCCGGTCCGTCTCCGTGGAGAGTCCTTCCGGCTGGATGGTCTCCACGAGCAAGTCTTCCAGCGTAAGTTGAATGTCCTGTCCAGACAGGCTGACATCCAGATGCCCTTCTGTCTTCAATCGATGCATGGCGTGGCGCCCGTCGAGAGCGGCCAGGACGGGTCCAAGTTGGGAGACCAGCTTGCCGAGGCGCGGTCCGAGAGTCTTGAGCTGGGGTTTGAAGCGATAGCCGATGTATGCGGAGGCATCCTTCTCGTAGGTCAGCTTCTTCACGTTCAACTCGTCGAGGACCAGTTCCACGTACTCGTCGGGAAGCCTGCGGGGTGCGACGACGTGCATTTCGCTGAGAGGCTGACGGTTCTTGAGCACGGCCGCATTTCGCGCGGATCGGCCCAGGACGACGATCTTGAGGACGTCCTCCATCACACGCTCCAGAACTTCATCGACGAATTCGGGGTCGGAAACCGGGTAATCGCACAGGTGGACGCTTTCGGGCGCCTTCGAATCCACAGGCACGACCAGCTGCTGATGGATCGATTCCGCAAGGAACGGGACGAAAGGAGCCGCAAGACGGTTCAGCGTCTCCAGTGTGGTGTACAAGGTCATGAAGGCATTGACCTTGTCGGCCTCCATCCCCTTTCCCCAGAAGCGTTCGCGGTTGCGGCGGACGTACCAGTTCGACAGTTCGTCCGTGAAGTCGGAGATGGCGCGAGCCGCACCCGTGATGTCGTATTCATCGAGACCCTTGCCTACCTTCGCCACGAGGCTGTGCAGTCGGCTGAGGATCCAACGGTCGATGGCGGGGAGCTTCTCGCGCTCCAGACGATGCGCCGTCGGGTCGAAGCCGTCCAGACTCGCATAGAGCGAGAAGAACGCGCAGGTATTCCACAATGTTCCGATGAAACGGCGCTGACCTTCGCTGACGGCCTCGTCGCTGAATCGGCTGGGCAGCCAGGGTGCACTGGACGTGTAGAAGTACCAACGCACGGCATCGGCACCCTGCTTGTCCAGCACGGTCCAGGGGTCCACGGAATTCCCCTTGTGCTTGGACATCTTGATGCCTTCCTTGTCGAGGACAAGCCCCATCACGACGCAGTTCTTGAAGGAGGTCTGGTCGAAAAGCAACGTCGAGATGGCCATGAGCGTATAGAACCATCCGCGGGTCTGGTCGATGGCCTCGGAAATGAAGTCGGCTGGGAAGCTCCGGTCGAACTGCTCCTTGTTTTCGAAGGGATAGTGCCATTGTGCGAAGGGCATGGACCCGGAGTCGAACCAGCAGTCGATGACCTCGGAGACACGGGTCATGGTGCCGCCGCACTTCTCGCATACAAGGTGCACTGCGTCGATGTACGGCTTGTGAAGCTCGATCTCCATGGGGCAATCCGTGGACATCCTCTTCAGTTCTTCGATGCTGCCGACCAGGTGGCGATGGCCGCACTCGCAGACCCAGATCGGGAGCGGCGTCCCCCAATACCGTTCACGGGAGATCGCATAGTCGATGACGTTTTCGAGGAAATTGCCGAAACGACCATCGCGGATGGTCTCCGGGTACCAGTTCACGGTCTGGTTGTTCGCCACGAGACGGTCGCGCACAGCTGTCATCCGGATGAACCAGGAGTGTCTCGCGTAATAGATCAAAGGCGTGTCGCAGCGCCAGCAGAACGGGTAGCTGTGTTCATGGGGGACCTTCTTGATGAGGTGGCCCTCCCTGGCGAGACGCTTCGTGAGACCGGCATCGGCGTCCTTGACGAAGACTCCGGCGAAGTCGACGACATCTTCCGGCAACGTACCATCTTCGCGGACGAGCTGGACGAAGGGCAGGTCGTAGGTACGACCGACGCGAGCATCGTCCTCGCCGAAGGCCGGGGCGATATGGACGATTCCGGTTCCTTCGGACAAGGTCACATAACCGTCAGCCGTCACGAAGAACGCCTTCTTCTTCGACTCGGCGACGGTGCGGTCCGCATAGGGGAAGATCGGTTCATATTTCTTGCCGACAAGGTCGTTTCCAAGGAATCGGGCGATCACTCTGAAGTCCTGGTCGAGCACCTGCGCAGCGAGGGTGCCGGCAATGAAGTAGCGCGTAGGGCGCTCCGTCCCGTCGAGGTCCCGGTCCACTTCGGCGAGGATGTATTCCTCCTTGGGGTTCACGCAGAGGGCGACGTTGGATGGCAGAGTCCATGGCGTCGTGGTCCAGACGGCGAACCATGCATCCTCGTCGACGACCTTGAAGCGCACGAAGATGGAGTTCTCCTTGACGTCCTTGTACCCCTGGGCGACCTCATGGCTCGACAGGGATGTTCCGCAACGTGGGCAATACGGCACGACCTTGTAGCCCTTGTAGAGCAGATCCTGATCCCAGATGCGTCGCAGCGCCCACCATACGGATTCGATGTAGTCGTTCTCATAGGTGATGTACGGGTGTTCCATGTCCGCCCAGAAGCCGACGCGGTCCGACATGGTCTCCCACTCGGTCTTGTACTTCCAGACGCTCTCCTTGCACTTCTGGATGAAGGGTTCAACGCCGTACGCCTCGATTTCAGGCTTTCCGTTGATACCCAGAGCCTTCTCGACCTCGAGCTCGACCGGAAGCCCATGCGTATCCCAACCGGCCTTCCGCAGGACATGGTGGCCCTTCATGGTCTGGTAGCGCGGGATGATGTCCTTGATGGCACGCGTGAGGAGATGGCCGATGTGGGGTTTCCCGTTGGCCGTGGGCGGACCATCGTAGAAGGTGAACGTCGAGGCGCCCTTGCGCTGCGATACGGACTTCTCGAAGATGCGGTTCTCCTTCCAGAACGCGAGCACATCCTTCTCCCTCGCTACGAAGTGCATGTCGGTCGGCATCTTCCTGATCATTCTTCTGGTCCTCCTCGTATGTCCCCGGATAAACAAAAACGCCCCGTAGAACGGGGCGCGGGGTTCCGCGCGGTGCCACCCGGTTCGACGGCGACTCCCACCCTACGGCTCCGGGAAGCGCCCTCCTCGTCAGTGATAACGGTGCAGCCCCTTCCGGGGGTTACCGGTCCTTCCTACCGCCGTGAATCCTGCAAGAGGACTTTCGGTCTTCGTCGGACGGCTCGCGGACGATCTTCGGTCGGTCCCCCTCGCGCGGCTCCCACCGTCCCGCGCTCTCTGGAAAGGGCGAATCCGCCTACTCTTCCGGTCGAAGCCTGTGCATATAGGCTGTATGGAATTATAGGCGCACTTCGGCGGTCTTGCAACTCGCCACCGCCAAGCTCTTACGGCGCGCTCAAAGCGGCCGATGCGACTGCATCGGGGTGCCCTATTCGCAGCGGTTCCTCTTCCCTCCCGCCAGGAAATCCACGATGTTCCTTACGACTTCGTCGATGCAGCGGCGCCGAGCTTCGATGCTGGCCCAGGCCACGTGCGGCGTGATCAGGAGGCGTTCGCAATCGAGGACTTCGCAAAGGGGCGAGTCTGTGTTCATAGGTTCGGCTTCGAGCACATCCAGAGCGCATCCGCCAAGGTGTCCTTCCTTCAGGGACATGGCAAGAGCCCCTTCGTCGATGATTCCTCCTCGTCCGAGATTCAGGAGATAGGCTGCCGGTTTCATCCAGGAGAGTTCACGGGCGCCGAGAAGACCGCGGGTGCGCTCCGTCAATGGCGAGTGAACCGAGACGACGTCGCAGGTCCGAAGCAGCTCTTCCAGTTCAAGTCGCGGAACGTCAGGGATGCGATCCGTTCCGGTCGAGGACCAGTAGACTATCGAGGCGCCGAAGGCTTCGGCTGCGTGTGCGACGCGGCTTCCAATGGCTCCCATCCCGAGGATTCCCCACCGCATGCCCGAGACTTCGTGGAAGTACCATTCGAGATATCGGAAGGAGGTATCCCCGACGTAGGCGCCGGAACGCGTGTATTCGCGAAGTCGCCCGGTCCGCTCCATCATCTCGAACAACATGGCGAAGGTATGCTGGACGACGCTGTCCGTCGAGTAGCCCTTGATGTTGCAGACGCCGATTCCGCGTTCGCGGCACCAGGCCTTGTCGATTCCATCGGTCCCCGTTCCCGTCACGCAGATCAGTTTGAGATGTGCTGCCGAGGCTAGATTCCCTGCATGGAGCCTCATCTTGTTCGTGACGACGACATCGGCGACCTGCACGCGCTCCTCGATCCGATCGGGCGGCGAATACCCGTAAAGGGTCGCCTCGCCGAACTTCTCGAAGACGGACAGGTCGAGATCCCTTCCCAGAGTATCGGCATCGAGGACGACGATATGCATCTCGGTTCCTCCTTCGGGTATTCACTGCCTCCAATGTAGTAGAATGAACGGAAAGTCGCAACAAGCCCCTCGAAAGGAGTCCCTTTCATGACCAGACGAACCCGTAACCTGACTCTCGTCGTGATTCTCTCTGTACTCGGCTTAAGCATCGCCGCTGCGGTCGCGGACGCCTTCCTCTACGAGCCGACTGCCTTCGTTGCCACTCGAGTCACGTTCGCCTCCTCGCGGACCCCGGAATCATGGGTTGGCCGCAAGCTGGTTTTCTTCAGCGACGCCCATTTCGGGGGTGGACTTCGGCCAGCGGACGTAGTGAAGTCAGTTGCCGCAATGCAGGCCGAGCATCCAGACGTGGTACTGTTCCTTGGTGACGCCATCGATTGGTCGACCCCCAGGGATCCGGATTCACTGACGACCATCGGCTCCTCTCTTGCGGCGCTCGAGGCACCGTTGGGCAAATTCGCCATCTATGGAAATCACGATTCCCAATCGAAAGGGAATCGACAGGCTTTCGAGATGATCATGCAACGCGCTGGTTTCGAGATTCTCGAGAATCGCTCCGTCGAAATCGACGGATTGTACCTTGGAGGGCTTGCAGAAGAATTCCCCACACGACCCGATGCCGCGAAGACTTTCCTCGATGCGCCGGAAGGACTCTTCCGAGTTCTTCTAGTCCACCAACCGAGAGTCGGGATGTCGTCGGAGGTATTATCCGAAGCTCCGGACCTCATCTTCAGCGGTCATACCCATGGTGGCCAGGTCACCTTCTTCGGTGCGCCTTTCCCATTCGTGGAAGCGATGTGCGGCGGGTATGTCCATGGGCGCTATGAGTCCGGTGCGACGACGCTGTTCGTGACACGTGGGGTCGGTACATGGGGATTCCGTGCACGCTTCTTCTGTCGACCTGAAATCGTGGTGGCGACGCTGTCCCGTTGACCGTCCATCTCCTGGTATCCCGTGTTCCCTTCTTCGTGGGAAATGTTTCATTTTTTCAACGGCATATGATGCGGGCTCTGGCGTTCAATCTTCTCGAGATATCCGGTCAGGTCCAGCGTGTTGACCTTTCGGTCGATCCGCGAAGTCCCTATGGAGATCCTCTTCGTCGAAGCGCCGGCTCCCAACCCGAAAACTTCTCTGCGGTCGCTCATCATGGCGACGTTGTATCTGCAGGAAGTGCCCGGCAATGAGAATCCGGTGTTCTCGAGCCCATCGACCGTGTCCTTCTGTCTATACAGGTAGTAAGGTGCGTATCCTTCCATTGCAAGTCGTTCGTAGGCGAAGTCGACCATCGATGTCGAGATGCCGTCGCCCAAAGCCGGAAGGCGGGGCTCGAAGGATAGCCTTGAGCCCCTCTTGCGAGCCAGAGTATGGATCGTGACATTTTCAGGGGTAAAGGACAACACGTCCTCGAGGGATCTGCGGAAGGATTCTTCCCGTTCCCCGGGCAGCCCTGCGATCAGATCCATGTTGAGGACCGGAATGCCGACACGCCGCACTTCCGAGACCCAGTATGCCAATCCGTCGCCGGGGTCCGGTCGTCCGATCCGGGCAAGGGTCGTCGGGTCCGTCGACTGCGGATTGAGGCAGATGCGGCCAATCGCATTCTCGGCGATTGCAGCGAGACGCTCCTCGTCGAGGTCATCGCATCGCCCTGCTTCGAAAGTCGATTCCGGGTTGCCTGTAAAGGGGATCGCGTTTCGTAGGCCTCGTAGAAGCCGGTCGATCAGTTCAGCCGTGAGAACAGCCGGGGACCCTCCCCCGATATAGAAGCAGGAAGCTCTTCGATTCTCCGAGCGCAGGGTTTCACCGACAAGAGCCGCCTCTTGAAGAACCGCATCGACATAGGCCGGCATGCGCTCCCGCACCTTGTCGATCGTGCTCGAAGGAAAGGAACAGTAGCTGCATCGTGAGGAGCAGAATGGCACGGAAACGTAGATGCATGCTTCTTCTCTAGCAGGCATGGAGGAGAGGATCCGCGCTTCCGCCTGTGCGGTCTGGACGGCGAGTGCCGCTTTTGAAATCGAAACGCCGAAGCTTTCGTGGAGACTTCGCGCGGCGCTCGAAGGATCCATTCCTGCGTCGAGCGCCTCCATGGCAAGCACGGTCGGTCTGACGCCGGTCAACGCGCCCCAGGGCGGGTGAACTCCCATTCGATCGGCAAGGAGGAAATAGAGTTGACGCTTCACTTCCCTGCGGACAGGAACCGGAACGGATGGATCCATTATGGTGGCCGTGGATGTGTTGACGCTCATAGAGCGTGACATAAAGCCGTTCCCGTCATCCCTCGTCTCGACGGTCCATGTCGTTCCATGGCTCGTCACGGTGCTCGTGAAGACGAGATCCGCACCATCGCCCTCGACGACGGAACTTCCATTGGAAAGGAGTCGCGCCTTTGGGACGTTCTGCGAAAAAGGACGCAATATTTCCATGACGGATCCGGCCAGGGAGTGACCGTGGAGATGAATCAGGATCACGTACCGACCCTTGCCAAGGAGTCATAGTAGGCCAGAACGAGATCGACCATGCGACCGTAGCTGTAGACGCCGTCCTTCTGGTCGTTGGCTTTCAGATAGGCATCGTTGGTTCGGGTCGAGACCTCTCGCACGGGTCCTTCGAACTGCTTCCAATATACGGCGGCGGCCGTGTAATCCCGACGCATCGAATCCGGTACGAGTTTCGAAATACGAGCAGCCGCATCGGCATCACGCCCCGCCAATGCGGAGTAGCAGCTGCCGAATGCGAGCTGGAACCCGGAATACCGGACTTCGGGATCGGGGTGGTGCGTGCAGGCGAGTACCGAGATGAAGTTGGCTTCGTCTTCACGTGCGAATCCCAAGGCATGGGCCGCCTCGTGCGCCGCGGAAGCAGGGATGGAGAAATCCGGCACATCGACGTTGACGTTCGCCTCGACGAAGAAGGGAAAATACATCCCGACGATGCCCGTATACGACCAGGCATGGGAGAGGAGGACGGGCTTCGGACGGACCCATGGACCCGAAAGAGTTGGAAAGTCATCCTCTACCGCAGCAAAGCCTTTCCATATGTGCGTCAGTGTTCCGGATCTACCCTCCGGAAGTCGAAGCACACCGTCCGCGTCTTCCATGGACTGTTTCCGGGCCTCTATGCAAGCCTCCAGAAGATATGAAGTCGTCCACTCGAGCTCAGCCGTACTTCTTTCCCTGACGATGAGACTTCTTTCCCCGTCGATGAGTCGTCCAGCGGATACGGCGAAGGGCTCACGCAGATAGTTGTAGCCGTGAAGAAGGAGGAAACCTGAATAACCGAGGGAGACAGCCAGGACAAGGACAAGGGATATCGTGCGGAGGAACGCGGCTCTTCTTCCCTTCGAACGGATAAGATGGACGACCATCCAGACCAGGAAGGCCACTCCAAGGGGAACCGAGAGCACGACGACGACCTCGGTGAGGGAGAATGGGAGAAGGCCTGTCACGAAGGAGATTCCCTTGGCGACGGCAGCGAAGATACGACGCGAGATCCAGGTCTCCGTAAAGGAAGGCGAACCTGCCAGAATAAGACGCAGGAGGAATGCCAGCAAGCCAGGCAGGATGAATAGAATGAGCTTCAATGGATAGGGCATGCGACGTTTCATTGTCATCACTCCTCCAAGGGAAATCCAAGTAATCCAGGAATTTCAGACGGGTCGGTCAGAAGTTCATCCGCACCTGCGCCGGAAAGCTCTGCACGGCTGCGAAAGCCCCAGAGGACGCCGACTGCTATGAAACCAGACGCCACGGCGAATTGCATATCGATGCCGGAGTCTCCGAAATAGGCGATTTCACGTGGTGGGATACCCAGGGTGGCAAGGATTTCGCGAGCGGATTCCGGGTCGGGTTTTCTGGGTTCCCCGGCAAGTTCTCCACGAACGCAGGCGAACTGGATATCAGGAAAGAAATGGGAAACCAGACGCTTCGTGAAAGGGTCTGGCTTGTTCGAGAGGACCGCAAGGGGGACATTCTCCCGACGGAGCCTGGAGAGCGCCTCCGGGACTCCATCGTAGGGTCTGGTGGCATTCGCCCAGAAGGATCCATAGGCGTCTCGGAAGTCCTTCAGGACGATGGGAGCAAGTTCTTTGGAACGGGCTTCGGCTTCGACCGTGCCGACACCGGTCGCGACGAGGGACATGCGCGAGGCCAGTCTGGACAGTTCGGATGCTCCGGTGCCGACGAGCAGACGGTAGTCCGACGGGGAGACGGCGGGAAGACCCTGGAAGGCCAGAGCGGTGTTCATGGAGTCGGAAAGATCCTGAAGCGTATCGAGTAACGTCCCGTCGAGATCGAACAGGGCCGCGCGTAGGACCGGTGCGAGGCGGCGATTCCTTTCCATCAGAATAGCCGAAGGGCACGGCAAAGGAACAGGACGCCGAGCAGTACGGGTTGGTGAAGTACGTAGAATCCCAACGCATGGCGGCCGATGAACCGAAGCGGCGCAGTCGTCCTCTGCACGGTCGCGTTCGCCGCGGCCCTCGGGAAAGCTGAAGTGCGGTTCACATAAAGGGTGCGGCCGATGACGGTACCGACCAGAAAGAATCCCAACCAGGGGACGAGCGGCATGTAGTCTCCCATTCCGTGAAGGAAGGCCTCTGGACGACCGATCGGCAGGAGAAGGAGACTCGGGGGAAGGACGGCGCGAAGGAGGGGTTCTCCCGCCCAGAGGATGAAGGAAGCGACGATCAGGAGAATCGCATCCCCACCGTGTGTCGGACCCGAAGAGGGTTCCCTTCGCTGTTCCAGTTTCTCGAAGCCTGCGTAGAGGAGCGTTCCGACCGCCAGCAGGTGAAGGACGTTGAAGAGGATGTATTCGTCCGTCCCTGTGACGATGGAGGCCACCGTAGTGACGACGGAAAAGAGAATGGCGACGACGGCAAGGCGGAGCCCGCGCTTCGAGTTGCTTCGGGTGAAAGTCCCGCAGATGCCGGACACCCCGAGGAAGATCATCACGAAGGGCGCGCGGACCCAATCGACGAACCACAGTTCCGTCTGGAAGGCGAAGACCGGCAATTCGAAGATGTACCGCAGGTCGTAGATCAGATGGTGCAGCATCATCATGAATACGGCGAAGCCGCGAAGCAGGTCGAGTTCGAACACACGTTCAGGCCGTTTCAATGGCAGCCTCCTCCTTGAGGTCGAGCACCTCGATGGCCCACTCCCTGATCTTGAATTTCTGGACCTTGCCGCTGGCCGTCATGGGGAAGGAGTCGACGAAGCGAACGTAGCGCGGTGTCTTGTGCCGGGCCATGTGCGACCGAACGTATTCCTTGACTTCATCTTCCGTAAGTGACGCACCGTCCTTGAGGACGATGGCAGCAAGGACCTCTTCCCCATATCGATGGTCGGGCACTCCGACGCATTGGACATCCTTGACAGCGGGGTGCGAGTAAAGGAACTCTTCGATTTCCTTCGGATAGAGGTTCTCCCCTCCCCGTATGATCATGTCCTTCATGCGGCCGGTGATCTTGAAATACCCCTGCTCGTCCATCATGGAGAGATCGCCGGTGTGAAGCCAGCCTTCCGCATCGATTGCGGAGGAAGTGGCTTCCGGCATGCGATAGTATCCCTTCATGACATTGTATCCCCGCACGACGAATTCTCCGTTTGTTCCGGGAGGCACCGGGAGATTCGTGGCTGGGTCGACGATGCGGCACTCCATGCCGGGCAGGACTCGACCCACGGTGGAGACACGACGCTCCAGGGTGTCATCGGTGCGCGTCTGCGTGCAGACGGGAGAGGATTCGGTCTGTCCGAAGGCGATGGTGATTTCGCTTGCATGCATGCGGGAGATGACCTGCTTCATGACTTCGATCGGACATGGTGAACCCGCCATGATGCCGGTGCGGAGCGAGGTAAGGTCATAGAGGGAGAAGTCGGGGTGATCCAGGACCGCGATGAACATCGTGGGAACTCCCTGCATGCCCGTGCAACGCTCGGCGTTGATGGCCTGGAGGCACTTGAGAGGTTGGAAGAAATCGAGAGGGACCATCGTGGCGCCATGTGTGACGCAGGCGAGGATGCTGAGGACGAGACCGAAGCAATGGAAGAATGGGACAGGGATCAGAAGCCTGTCATCGGTCGAAAGACGCATGCAGTCTCCGATCGAGGCCGCGTTGTTCACGATGTTGAAGTGAGTCAGCATGACGCCCTTGGGAAAGCCGGTCGTTCCGGACGTGTACTGCATGTTGATGACATCATGCGGGGAGAGGGTGCGACCGATGCGTGCGACTTCTCCAGGATCCGTCGAAGACCCGAGGGAAAGAACCTCCTGCCAGGAATAAGAACCTGCGTACGGAACCGGGTCGATGCAGACGACGCGGCGCAGCAGGGGAAGTCGCGAGCTTTCAAGTCGCCCAGGCGTGGAATGTTGAAGTTCAGGACATATTTCAGCAAGCGTACCCAGGTAGTTCGTGCCCTTGAAGCCTTCCATCAGGATCAACGTCGAGGAGTCGGACTGACGAAGGAGGTATTCGAGTTCGAAGACCTTGTAGCTGGTGTTGACCGTAACGAGAATCGCGCCGATGCGCGCCGTGGCGAAAAGGACGAGCAGCCACTCGGGTCGGTTCGTGGCCCAGATCGCGACGTGGTCACCGGTGCGGATGCCTATGGAGAGCAGTCCACGGGCCGTGGCGTCGACTTCTTCCAGAAACTCCGAATAGCTTCTGCGGTAGGGTCTATCGGTGTAGACCACGGCAGGTTGGTCGGGGAAACGGGTGGCGATGTCTTCAAGCAGACCTCCCACGGTGAGGTCCAGAAATCGAGTGGATTCCTGACCAAGGGCGATGTCTCCAGGGCCATTCGCCAAGGAAGGCGCTGGAGTCGTGCCGGCAAGGGTCCTTCGCATGTACTCCGCGAAGTGGGGAAACACCACGGCGGCATCCTCGAGGTCCCGGCTCCAGCGCTTGACCCATTCGAAGGAGACGGTGCCTTCGAAACCTCGGACGATCAATCGGGAAAGGGCGTCGGCGATGGGTACATCTCCATAGCCGGTCATCCGATAGCGGATCCGTCCATTTTCGAGGACGGAGTCCTTGACGTGCACATAACGGACAAGATCACCGAGATTGTGGAGGGTCATCTCCGGAGACTCCCCGAAAAAGCGGAAGGTGTGGTGGATGTCCCAGAGGACCGCGACAGCCGGAGACGCGACACGGTCGATCAGCCGGCGGAGGCGCATGGAATCCCCGAATGCTCCGTTGGTCTCCACGAGAAGCACGACGCCTTTCAGCAGGGCGTGGGCCGCGAGCGATACCATCGGAGTGGTGATCGCGATGTCGTCGACGGCAGCCGTGGGTTGCGGATTCCGATCGGCAAGGATGCGGACGAAACGACAACCGATGCTTGCGGCGAGGTCGATGGAATCGAAACCTTCTTCGAGACAAGCTGGGGACGTCGTCGCTTCCGTCAGGCAGCACGAGGAGGAAATGCAGGAGATTCCGATGCCGAGGGAGGAAAGGCGATGCAGCGTCGCCTGCTTCTCAGTCGGGCGGAAGGGTGCGGTGCGGGAGGCGATGAGTTCCTGGCCTACGCCGCGGATTTCGATTCCATCGAACGCGAGGTCCTTCGCCATGGTTACGATTTCGTCCCAGGACCAGTCCGGGCAACCCAAAGTGGAGAAGGCGGTCTTCATGGGGTTCCTCCTTGGCGATCAGTCGACGAGCGTTGCGATTCCCTGCTCTGGAGAGCAGAGAGCTGCACCTATGGCGGTTGCGTACTCCGCATCGCGAGGGATGAGGAATTCCGTGGAGAAGAGCTCTGCAAGGCCGTCGAAGATCTTGCGGGCCTGGGGGACGATGGTCAGGTTTCCTGTGAGGACGACCTTCAACGGTGTGCGTTCGCGTGCCACCATCACGGCCATCACGCCTATTGTCTGGAAAACGAGGTTGACGATTCCCAGCGCGACATCTTCTCGACTCGCGCCATCGGAGATGCGGCCGAAATTGGATGCGGTCGCATTCGAGGTCAAACCAGGAATCTCGTCCTTCGTGATGTCCCCTATCATCAAATCGACCTGGGAAATGTCGCCCGATGCGGCCAGCTCGACGAGCATGTCGAAATCACGGACGTTCAGCATGCGGTTCGCCAAACCCAGCAGCGTTCCGCCACCGACGCCGGTTCCACCGATATGGCGTATACCGGCGGAATCAGCTTTCACGAAGGCAGTTCCCGTACCCATGCTGACGACGACGGCTTCCTTTTGTCCGGAGAGTCGAAGACCACCGAGGCCGATCGCGAGGAATTCGGGCACACGGATGGTGCGCAACCCAAGAAGTTCTCCTCTAAGGAACGAGGAGCCCACGCCTGTCACCATGACGCGGTCGAGCATGCCGAGCTCAAGGCGATTGACGCTGAGGAACTTGCCCAAAGCACCGAAAGCCGACGCGACGGGGTCCGTGGCCTTGACAAGGATAGGGGCAACGATTTCGTCTTTCCTCAGACCGACGATTTTGGTCGTGCTGCCACCGATATCGAGACCGATTACCATTCCCATGGGGGACCTCCCTCATTCCACCGTTCGATCATTCGAACCGGTGACGCGCATCGAAGTGACGATAAATGGCTGATGCAATTACCTTGCCGATGCCTCCACCGATTCGAGCAATGCGAACGGGCATCCGGCTGGAGATCTTGCGGTGGGTGATGGGGTGGTTCCGATGGATCCATTGAATCAATTCGACCTTTTTCCGCTCCCTGTCGTCCCGTGCACTGAGGGTGAGGGTACCGAGGGTCGTCGAAAGGAAGGCTGCTAGCGTTCTCTCGAGGTAGGACTCGAGCAGATGGGGAATCCCCTGAGGGAAATGCTCGAATGCGGATACCAGATAACGTGTCACACGCAAGCGGTCTTCCGTTCGAAGGAGGGCCTCGTCGTAGGAGTCGGACGGGGCGGTGCGGTCGATATGGTGGATGTTGAGCGGTTCGGCGAGATGGTAGAGAAGCTTAGAATATGCCAAAGGAAGAAACGCATAGAGACTTCCGACATGGAATATCCGTGCCGGAAGGTGAAGACCGGGCCGGATGATCAAGCTTCTGCGGAATACAAGCGACGCCTTCGCCAAAGATGCGGTCTGAAGGGATCGAGAGGTCTCGTCCCACGAAAAGGTCCGTTCTACGGGTAGCGCTGTTCCGAAAGTCCTGGGATAATCCCGCCCATTTCGTTCGTCGTGCAGGATACGATCCAGCACGAGCACATCCAGCGCGATGCCATGGTCTTCGAGCCAGCGCAGAAGCGCGGTGACTTTTCGGAGAGTGGATGGAACGACCTCATCGTAGCTTTCGAGGACGAACATATAGGTTCCCGTGGCCCGATTCATGGCGAAGTCTATCGAGGAGTTGTGGTCTTCATCCGTCTTGCAAAGGATAAGAAGCGAGTTGCGACGCATCGCGTAGTCATTGGCCAACAAGGAATCCGTTTCGATGGATCCGTCGTCGATGACCAGGATCTCGAGGTCACGATCGGGCACCGATTCCCTGGAGTCTGTCAGGGAATCCAGGCAGCGGGTCACTTGCCCCTGCCTGTTGTTGAGCGGTACGACGACGGTCAATATGGGAGTGGAACCGCCAGGCTGCATGCAGGCACCTCCGAGTCAGATGATTATAACATAGGGAAACGGAAGGACGGAGGTCCCGAGAGGCCTCCGTCCCTGTATGTGCGATGAGATGGATAGGTAGGAACGTATGTCCAGTCAAGTCAATAGGCGGCGGGAATACCTTGACTGCGAACGTATTCGGTGGCATCGGCTCCATTGTCGTCGACGAGCGCCGTGTTGCGAGGAACTGCGACGAATATCACAGGGGAGACCTTGTGGACGGAGCCTTCGAGTGCGAATGTCGCGCCTGTGATGAAATCGATGACGCGTTGTGCGACCTTCTGGTCGATTCGCTCGAAATTGCAGATCACGGTTCGCCCTGCTCGAAGATGGTTGCAGGCTTCCTGAGCGGTGTCTATGGCACCAGGCTGCATGATGATGACTTGAGGTCCTGTCGGGATACGCATATCGACCACTTTTCCTGGACGGCGGAAAAGTCCGCCGCGATCCCGGGAAGTTTCGTTGGGTATGGAAATCTCCGGGGTGGGCTCCATCGTTTCCTCCGCTGAGAACTCGTCGTCCTGGTATGGGTCCTGAGAATCCCATCCGGTCACCCGGTTGAAGATGTTCTTGATGAATTCAGCCATTTCGCTTCCTCCTCTGGAGACGAAGTCGTCCCATACGTGATTATAGGAGGCATGAGGGTGGGAAACAACGCCTCGGGGAAGATGTAAGCCACATGTAACCGCGCGGAAACAAGTCGGTTCAGACGTTGGGAGAACGGCCACCGAATATGGCCGTGCCGATCCTGACGTGCGTTGCACCGCAAGCGATGGCGACAGGATAATCGTGGCTCATTCCCATCGAAAGGACATCGAAGGTCTCCGCGGCATCGGTAGCCATTCGGGTCCGTAGCCGTTCATGGAGATCTGCAAGTCCTGCAAAGACAGGACGCACGTGTTCAGGATCATCGACCGGTTGCGCCATCGTCATGAGGCCTCGAACGCGTATGCCGGGCATGGCGGAGGCGATATCGAACGACCGGGGGAAATCGGTCTCGTCGAAGCCATGCTTGGTGAGCTCATGAGAAAGATTGACCTGAAGCAGGATGTCGGTCACGACATTCCGGGACACCGACCGGTCGGAAATCTCCTTGAGGAGGTCGAGTCCGTCGACCGAATGGATCATCGCGACACGTCCGACCACGTATTTGACCTTGTTCTTCTGCAAGGACCCGATCAGATGCCATCGAGGCTCGAGACCCGCCGCATGGAATGCGTCGGCCTTGGCCACGAGTTCCTGGACTCGATTCTCTCCAAGGTCGTGTGCACCGGCACGAAAGGCCTCCATGGCATCTTCCACGGGGAATCCCTTCGTAACCGCGATCAACGTGACCGATTCGGGCGCACGTCCGCAAGATGCCGCGACTTCGCCGATTCGCGCGCAAACGTCCGCATGATGTTCGGAGATCTTGCCGAAGGCAGGCATCGAATTCATCCGATTACCTCCCCTTCTTCAATGGAGGCGGGATCCACGACGAGAATGCCGTTTTCAACGACCTTGTAGAGTGAATCGGGGAGCGGTTCGATGATGGCTTCATCGCGGTCGTATGCCAGAACCCGGACATATGCCGTACGAACATATCCTCCCGTGACCATCTTGAGAGATGCGGTACGCAGATTCCGGTCGAACGCCACGAAGGAGGAAACGGAAACCTTGAGCCCCTGATCGGTTTCGCGGACCACGACGAGATCTTGCGTGCGCCGGTCCGAGAATCGTTCGAGCAGCAGGTCGGTGCGGAACACCAGGAGAACTCCGGATTCGGTATTCTCCGACCGCTTGACTTGCGCGCGGATGGATCCTGTACCGTCCGATGGGAATTGGAGAGTCTGGAAGCTTCCTTTAAGGAACGCGGAGGCATCAACACCCGTGGCGAGAAGGACGAAATGCTGGTATGGACCTTCGATGGTCTTCAATACAGGGGTCCCCGATTCCAGCTCCTTCATCGTATCGACCCGACGTGAGATGATGTCGATATGGGACAGGACTTCCTCCGCACGGATGGAATCGACTGAGCTGGAATCCAGAATGCCTTCCAGACCATCCGTTTCGTATGCGACGATGCCGGGTTTGGATGCGGTCAGCGCGGCAGACTCCAGCCCGAGGGACGTTTCCAGAGAACTCTTCTCCGCCTGCAGCTGATCGAGACGCGAGTCGTTGAAATCGATCGTAGAAAGGTCGTTGTTGCGGAGTCCGATGAGAATGCCGATGGAAGCGGAAACCCGTGCGACGCCGTTCAGGTCTGACCTGTCCGTGGCCCTGCGGATGCGGTCTGCGAGGGTCGATAGGTCCTGGTCCGTCTCGTCGAAGATGGCTCGAGCTGCCTGCCCTTTTCCACGGAGCAACAGATCGCGCTGGAGGTCGGCGATCTGCTGCTCGATCTGCTGCAGGTCCTTCAGCGTCTTGATTCCGTCTTGAGGCGTCACATATGCCAAAAGGCCTCTCGCGGGGACACGTGCTCCTTCGGTCGCCATAGGTCGGAAGAAGCCCTTGGCGTTCGATACGTATACCGTTTCCTCTCGGACGATCAAGGCCGTCGCCGAATAGGTCTTCTCCAGGGAGCCGGTGCGAATGAATTCGAGTCGAGGCCTTGGCGCTGCCCCGCGGATGAGGACGATGGCAACGAAGATCGCCGTACCGAGAAGGAGAATCACGGATACAAGCGTCAGGAATGCCTTGAAACGGGCTTTCCGGGCATCGATGCGTTTCAGGTTCTCGCCCATGTGCGCATGCGGTCCTGGACTTGTCGTCGTGGGGGGTACACGGCGAGGATGTCGTTCCATGATTCTATGCGATTGTCCGGAACCATCGGAGCCAATGGGCTTTCCAGGTCCGTTAATTGCCATTTTCTACCTCCTTGAGACCGGGGTGGCGAGCATGACCGCTGCCTTGACCTGCTCATAGACCAGGCCCCCCTGCATGAAGACACGGTATGGAGGACGCACGGGACCATCCGCGGATAGCTCCAGGGAGGCGCCCTGGACGAAGGTGCCTGCCGCCATGATGACGGGATCGGCGTAACCAGGCATGGCCCAGGGTTCCGGAGAGACAAAGGAGTCGACCGGGGACATCGATTGGATGGCGCGGCAGAAACCTACCATCGCCTTCTCGTTGCCGAGCACGAGAGACTGGATGATGTCTCCGCGCTCCTCGAAGGGTCCAGGGTCAGCGGCGAGTCCGCAATCCTCGAAGTAGGCTGCAGCGAAAGCCGCACCCTTCAAGCACTCGGCGACGACATGCGGCGCAAGGAAGAATCCCTGTGCCATCAGTCGGGACAGACCGAGCGTGGGTCCGATATGGCTGCCGATTCCCGGAGCCGTCAACCTGGACGCCGCGCGTTCGACAAGATCCCTTCGGCCTGCGACGTAGCCACCGGTCGGGCACAGGCCACCTCCCGGGTTCTTGATCAGGGATCCGGCCAGAAGGTCTGCGCCTGCCGATCCGGGTTCCATCTCTTCGACGAACTCCCCATAGCAATTGTCCACGAGCACGACCGCATTGGATCCGGATGTGCGGATCCGCGAAACCAACTCCCCGATTTCTCGCGTCCGGAGGGATCGCCTACCTGTGTATCCACGAGATTTCTGAATGTAGACCATGGCCGGGTGGTCGCCGAGCGCGCCCACGATGGCGTCGAGGTCCAATGAACCATCGGTAAGGAGATCGACTTGGGCATAGCGCACGCCGAAGTCTGCCAGAGACCCCGCAAGCCCACCCGATGAAGGAGCTATGACCGCGTCCAGGGTATCGTATGGTTTTCCAGTCACCGAAAGGAGGAGGTCTCCAGGACGCAATACGCCGAAAAGACACATGGCGATTGCTTGCGTGCCTGCTGCGATCTGGGGGCGGACCAGTGCGGACTCGGTGCCGAAGACCTCGGCGAAGGCGGATTCCAATGCCTCCCGACCACGATCGTCGTATCCGTACCCCGTACTTCCTCCAAAGGCGCTTTCACTGACACGCGCGTTGCGCATCGCCTCGAGTACGCGAAGTTGATTGTGCTCCCGTACGGTCTCGATCCGAGTGAAGACGGGTTCGATTCGCGTCTGGACGCGCTCCGCCCTTTCAAGTGCGCTTTCAGGGATACCGAGGCGGAGATACGTCTCCCTCATCATGTGCAGGCGGCCTCGAATCCAGCGGTGAACGCCAGTCGGTTCGTTGCACGGAACTTTTCTGCGAAGACTCGGTCGAGAGCGTCCTCGAAGACCTTCCGCTCGATTCCGCTGCATGCCGCCATGGCGCCAAGCATGGCGACATTCAGTGATTTCACGCTGCCAGCCGTTTTCGCCATGCCGCTGGCATCCATGGACAGTATCCGAGCGCTCTCCCCTGCCACGCGGGATAGCGTCTCAGAGATTCCCTGTGGATATGTCGCCGCACCGATGGAGACGGTCAACGGCTGGATGGAGAGCCGATTCACCACCAGCGTCCCGTGCATGGCGAGATAGGGAGCCCACCGCAACGCTTCGAGCTGTTCGAACGCAAGCAGGAAGTCGGCCTCTCCCGGTTCGATCAGGGGGGAATGTACGCACTTCCCCATGCGTACATAGGTCACGACGCTGCCGCCACGCTGGGACATGCCATGGACTTCGGACACCTTGACATCCATTCCGAGCGCCAAGGCGACCTCTCCGAGTACCCGACCCGCCACGAGGGTGCCCTGTCCTCCAACACCGGCGAGGAGAATGTCGAGTTTCTGCACCGGGCCGCTCATGTCGCATCCTCCTTGGCAATCGATCCGAACTTGCACAACCGGGCGCAGAGCCCACACCCCGTGCAGGCCTCCGGGTCGATCACGACGGAGTCGTCATATCCCCCGGACATCGCCGGGCACATGGCCCTGAGACAGGCACGGCATCGGGTGCAGGTCGCGGGGTCCACGCGGTAACGCCCCTTTCTTCGCACGCCTGGCAGTAGAATGCAAGGTCTTCGAGCAATCACGACCGAAGGCTCTTCGGCTGCCAATTCTTCCTTGAGCACCTTTTCCGCCTCGAACGTATCATTGGGGTCGACGACACGGACCCTCTTCACGCCCAGAGCACTGCACAACGCCTCGAAATCGATGGCGGGCGCCGGGTTTCCCTGGAGGTCCTTCCCGGTCGAGGGGTTCTGCTGGTGGCCCGTCATACCCGTGATGGAATTGTCGAGTATCACCGTCGTCGTCGTGCCATGGTTATACACCGTATTGAGAAGTCCCGTCATCCCGGAATGAAGGAAAGTCGAATCTCCGATCACAGCGACCATCCGCGATGCGAAGGATCTTCCGGCGGCCATCTCCATACCATGTGCCATGCTGATCGAGGCTCCCATGCAGATGCAGGTGTCCATCGCTTTCGTCGGAGGCAGCGCACCGAGCGTATAACAACCGATATCACCACTGACGACTACCTTGAGTCTGGCCAGCGCCATGAAGAGCCCTTTGTGTGGACAACCGGCGCAAAGAACCGGTGGACGCACGGGCGCAGAGGGCAGGTCTTCCGCATGGAAAGCCGGGATGGGGTCGGGGTGCCCGCCGAGGGCATGACGTATCATCCCTGTACTGTACTCACCGATCATCGAAAAGAGTTCCTTGCCTTCTACGGAGATGCCAGCCCCCCGGATAGCCTCCTCGAGGACGGGATCGAGTTCTTCGATGACGACCAGTCGATCGACCGAAGCGGAGAACCGCCGGATCAAGTCGATGGGAAAAGGCCAAACCATGCCGAGTTTGAGCACCGAGGCATCGGGCAGGGCGTCGAGGACATATGGGTAGGTGATCCCGGAGGTGATGACACCAAGTCCTGTCCCTTTCCGAATCCATTTCTGGATCCCCAGGGACTCGGCTTCGAAGGAGGAGAATTCCTCGAGGCGGTGCGTCCTCTCCTCCACGACCGTGCGGCGAAGTCGAGCATTGGAGGGCATCATGACATACTTGCCGGGATCTCGAGCGTATTCCCGAAGGGGAGCAGCGACGCGCTCGGCGGTTTCCACGGTGGAGCGCGAATGGGCCACCCGCGTCGTGAGCCGAAGCAGGACCGGCGTGTCGAAACGTTCGGATATTTCGTAGGAGCGCTTCACGAATTCAAGGCAATCCCCACTGTCCGAAGGCTCGAGCATGGGAACTTTCGAGGCCACCGCATAGCGACGGCTGTCCTGTTCGTTCTGCGAACTGTGCATGCCGGGGTCATCGGCGACCACGACGACGAGGCCAGCGTTCACTCCCGTATAGCTGACTGTGAAAAGAGGATCCGCCGCGACGTTCAATCCGACGTGCTTCATGGCACTCATGGCACGGCCGCCGGCAATCGAAGCGCCGATCGCCACCTCGAGGGCTACCTTCTCATTGGGAGCCCATTCTGAATGGATTTCAGAGTATTGGGCCGTATTCTCCGTGATTTCCGTGCTGGGAGTTCCTGGATACGAGGAAACGACGCGCGTTCCAGCCTCGTAGGCGCCTCTGGCGATTGCTTCATTGCCGAGCATGATGCTTCGCATGATCCTGTCTCCGCTCTGGTCCGCATTCAGGCCATCAGCCCGCGTCCGCAAATATTATACACCACCGTCCATTCAAGTTGACACTCCTTGAGTCCATGGATATAATCAGACGTGCCTTGGGGGTAATCCTCTGGCAAAGGCCACGTGCGGTCGTGGCGGAACTGGCAGACGCGCACGTTTGAGGGGCGTGTGGGTAACCCCGTACGGGTTCGAGTCCCGTCGACCGCACCATGAAGAAGACCCGTCGGAAACGACGGGTCTTCTTCATTTTCAAGGACTCTCGACCCATGGTGTTCATGGGGAGATCATTCGGAGGGTTTCCCCGTCGACCTCTATTCTCGCATGGCGCAACGTACGATCGAACCTGCACACGATTTCCCTGGGTCCAGGGACTGACTCTCCGAACGCATCCATCCCTCCCATGAGGTAGCGACGGAATGAGATGCGGTCCCCTTTGGCTTCAAGCGTTTCGTAGTGTCCGGTTCGAAGGACCGGCGTAGACTTGCGCAACCTGCCCAGATCCTGGAAAGCCGCAAGGAGACGCTGGTCTTCCCTCCCCCACGGATAGGTGCGACGGTTGAACGGATCACGGAAGCCCTCCATTCCAGCCTCGTCCCCGTAATAGATGGATGGCGCACCGGGATAGGTCATCTGGAACGCGACCGCGACGAGAAGGCGTTCGCTTGCCGATTCGATTTGCCCTTCGTCCAGATGGATGGTGGCCTGAGCATTGCGATCGCCTGGATCGGGAACACCGGAAAGAGCGGTCAGGACTCGAACGACGTCGTGGCTTCCGAGCAGGGTCATGGCACCATGGAAGCTCTCGGAAGGGTAGTTCTCCCGGATGGATTCGAGGCGTCGGTCCAGGACGGACGCATCGAAGACGTCGGTCAGCCAGCCCAGGAGAGCCTCCCGGAACGGATAGCCCATCACGGCATCATGGGTGCGGCCCAGGAGGAAATCCCTGTAGGCCCCATAGCTGACCTTGCGGCTCGCATCCTCCCACACTTCACCCAGAGTGAAGGCATCGGCTCGAATCGCCCGTGCGCAACCGCGGAACTCCCTCAGGAACCCATCGGGTAGCTCGTCGGAGACGTCGAGACGAAAACCGGAAGCACCCCGTTCCAGCCAGAAACGGAGAACCCCGTCCGCCCCGAAGAGGAACTCCTTGAAGGACAGATCGTTTTCGTGGACGGCAGGAAGGTTCTCGAATCCCCACCAACTGTCGTATCGGAGAATGCCGTCTTCTCCCTTTCGGATTCCATACCAGGAACGATAAGGGGAAAGTCCCTTCCCTTCAGCCTCCTGAAATGCACCGACTTCATCGTAGCGGCCCAGACGATTGAAGTATCGACTGTCGTCGCCGGTGTGACTGAAAACGCCGTCCAGGATGACTCGGATCCCCATCTGCTCCGCAGCGGCGCACAGCGCTCGGAACTCGGACTCGTCGCCGAGAAGGGGGTCGATCCGGCGATAGTCCGCGGTGTCATAGCGGTGGTTCGAGCGACTTTCAAAGATCGGGTTCAGATAGAGGACACCCACACCGAGTGAGACGAGCCGGTCGAGATTCTCGCGGATTCCGGACAGTGTTCCCCCGAAAAAGTCGGATGCCGTATAGCCATGTCCCGAGAGACCTTTGAAGTCGACATCTTCATTCCAGGAGGCATGGAACATCCGCGAATCGTCCGGTCGCGCCTTCATCGCCTCATCCATGGAGAACCCAAGACCACGGGAGAACCGGTCCGGGAAGATCTGGTAGACGACAGCCCCCTTGATCCAATCCGGTACACGGAACGACGGATCGAAGACGGTGATCTGGAAAGGGGTTCTATCGCTTGATGAATCCGAGACGTATTCAGGAGGCAGGTTGGAGGTTCTTCCCTCCCCTCCGAGCCGGTCGGTTGGACCCACAAGATAATGGGGGCCGGGAGCCTCGGCATCCTCGCGGTCGAATCGGATCTCGAACCAGTAGAAGAGGAGACACGGTTCACCGGGCATGCGGAGATGCGTGGAATAGATCGGATTCGTTCCATTGACATAGGATGGATCCGTTCGCTGGACGCTCTCGACGAAGCGCTCCAGGCCATAGGCATAATGCAGGAGCACTTCCAGTGGTGGCTTCGTGGAACGAGTCTCCAGCATGACCTCGCAGGATAGTTCGACGACAGCTCCCGCCGGCACGGCACCGAATGGATTCCGGAATCGAAGCTCCCGGCTGTTGTGGCGTGATTTCAATGCCAGCTCTCCGAAGGGTCCGTTGCGGATTCCGCCATGAGTGAAAGATATACGGATTCGAATCTTTCCGCAGACCTTCGGAAGGAGAAATCCTGAGCCATCGCGGCCATCATAAGTCGTTCGAAGGCGGCAGGGCGGGTACGATGGACTTCCACGGCGTTGCGCAGGACGGCGAGCAATTCGGAGGAGACGGCATTGCGGAATGAAAATCCCGTTCCCTCGCCCGTATGCTCATTGTAGGGAATCACGGTATCCTTGAGCCCTCCGGTCTCTCTCACGACGGGCAGGGTTCCGTAACGCATGGCAATCATCTGGGAAAGACCGCATGGCTCGAATCGGGAAGGCATCAGGAAGAGGTCGGCTCCCGCGTAGATGCGGTGTGCAAGGCCTTCATCGAACGCGGAAACGAAGGCCATTCTTCCTGGATGTCGCTCGGCCGCCTCACGCAACGCGTTCTCGAATCGGGAGTCCCCCGTTCCGAGGATCGCAAGCTGTATTCCCTCGGCGACGACGGCTTCCAGAATTTCGAGAACGAGGTCGATTCCCTTCTGCTCGTAGAGCCGCGTCACCATTCCAGCCACGATGGAGGCGTCGTCCCTGAGCCCGAGTTCCTTGCGGAGGGCCCTGCGGCAAGCTGGTTTTCCGGTGAATACGTCTGCGGGTCCGAAATGCGAATCCAGAAAGAAGTCCGTGGAGGGGTCGAAGTCCTTTTCATCGATTCCATTCAGGATTCCCGAAAGGACGTTTCCCCGAGCGCGAAGAAGCCCATCCAGACCCTCTCCGAACTCGAGAGTCAGGATTTCGCGGGCGTAAGTGGGGCTGACCGTCGTGACGGCATCCGAATAGCGGATGCCAGCCTTCATCGGATTGGCTGCCGTTCCTGAAAGGATGCCGTCCTCCCGAAGATAGGGGGCTGGAATATCGAAGAGGTCGGCTGCGGTTTCCTTGGCGCAGAGTCCCTGATACATGAGATTGTGGATCGTGAAGACGGTCTTGAGCCCTACATGGTAGCCCGACGGTCGATAGTGGGACTCCAGAAGGAATGGCACCATCGCGGACTGCCAGTCGTTGCAGTGAAGAACATCCGGAAGGAAGCTCATGGGGTCGCCAAGAGCATCGAGCACCGCACGTTGAAAGAAGGCGAAGCGCTCGATGTCGAAGCCGTATTCGACATAGACGCGATCATGTCCGAAATAGAACTCATTATCCACGAAGTAGACCGGTACGCCTTCGTGATTCATGACGTAGAGGGCACTGAACTGGGATCTCCAACCAAGTCGGATGGTCCTCTCGTCCAGGAGGGTCATCCGGTCGATGAAGCGTCGCTTGATCGGCGCATACAGCGGCATCACGACCCTGGCGTCGACACCGAGAGCCTGCAGGGCGGCTGGGAGCGTCCCAACGACATCGGCGAGACCGCCGACCTTTGCGAACGGAGTCATCTCGGACGCAAGGAACAGGACCTTGGGGCGTTTCATACGACGGCGCCCTTGCCGATCACGACAGGATATGCCGCCTGCCCGACCAGTTTCACGCCTGGGCGAAGGAAACACGCCTTGTCGAGGATCACGTTCTCGAGTTCGCAGCCCTCCGAGATGAAGGAGTCCTGCATGATGATGCAGTTCTTGATGCTCGTTCGCGCACTCACCGTCACGGCACGGAATACCATGCTGTCCTCGACCTTGCCGTAGATGCGGCAACCGTCGGATATCATGCTGTTCGAGACTTCACAACCGCAGCAATAGTGGGAAGGCGCTTCGTCCTTGACCTTCGTGTATACCGGCAGGTCGGACCAGAAAAGGGACTTGCGTACGGATTTCTCGAGGACCTGCATCGTGGCGGAAAAGTAGCTTTCGATGGAGTGGATCTTGAGACAGATTCCATCGAAGGGTTGTGCGAGGATTCCAAGGTGGGTATGGCGTCGCAGTATCGAATCCATGGAGAAATCATGCTCTCCACGGGCGATGGACTCCGAAAGGAGTTCCACGAGAAGCTGCCGCCGCATCATGATGACACCCAGAGCGAACTTCACATGGGTCCGGCTCTCGGGCCCGATGAGAATCTCCTTCACCCAGTTGTTCTCGTCGGTCTGTAGGACCGTGGCGACTCGGCTTGTCTCGGGGCCATCCTCGTTGTATAGCATCGACACGTCGGCACCCGATTCCACATGTTTCTTGTAGAAGTCGTCGAAGGTGGTCGTGAAGACGTTGTTGGCGCTGCAGAGGATCACGTGGGTCAGATGGCTCGAGCGGAGAAGGTCCAGGACGGCGGTCATGTCGCCGATGTCACCCCCACTCGCGATGCTCTCGTTCAATACATTCGGCGGAAGAATGAACAGTCCCTTGTCCTTCCGGCTCAAGTCCCAGGCCTTGCCGGATCCGAGGTGGTCCATCAGGGAGCGGTACTTGTTGAAGGTCACGACTCCGACGCTCGATACGCCGGAGTTCACGAGATTCGACAGCATGAAGTCGATCAGGCGATAACGTCCGGCGAAGGGCAACGCCGCAAGTGCACGCCGCTGTGTAAGTTCTCCGAGACTGAGTTTGCGGTTCTCCGCAAGGATGAGCCCCATTGCGTCGATGAACATATGCGCCTCCTCCTATCTGACCGTGGTCCGGCGTTCGATGACGCTGTCCAAGGTCACATCGTCGCGGAACTCCACCATGCAGTTCCCGGGAATGTCGGCACCTTCGCGCAAGCGAAGTCCGCGCTCCACCACCGTGATGTCGTCACTGCATATCCGACTGAGATATGGACTCGTGCCGACCGAAGAGTAGCCGATCCTCGATCCGCGGGAGATGATCGTATTGGTGCCGATGATGGCCTTCTGCACATAGGCGCCGGATTCCACCACGACTCCCGGCATGAGCACGGAGTCCTTGACGATGGCACCGGCCTCGACCACGACGCTGTGGAAGAGCACGGAGTGGTCCACGTCGCCTTCGATGATGCAGCCGTCGGTCAGGCAACTGTTCTGAAGGCGCGCTCCTCGCGCGATATAATGGGCGGGCTTGACCGGATTCCGGCTATAGATGCGCCAATTCCGGTCATACAGATTCAAATCGTCAGGACGATCGAGAATGTCCATGTTGGCTTGCCAGAGGCTTTCGACCGTTCCTACGTCCTTCCAGTATCCGCTGAATCGATAGGTCTGAAGGTTCGCTCCCTCGGCGAGAAGACGAGGGATCACGTCCTTGCCGAAGTCGTTGGTGGAATTATCGTCGGCTTCGTCGTCGATGAGAGCCTTCTTGAGGAAGTCCCATGTGAAGATGTAGATGCCCATCGAGGCGAGATTGCTCTTCGGTTTCGAAGGCTTCTCGTAGAATTCCACGACGCGACCCGTCTCATCCGCTTCCATGATGCCGAATCGGGAAGCCTCGTTCCAGGGGACCTCGATGACGGCGATCGTAGCATCCGCGCCATTATCGATATGGGTTCTGAGCATCTTGGCATAGTCCATCTTGTAGATGTGGTCGCCTGAAAGCACGAGAAGATTCTTCGGGTCGTAGCTGTCGATGAACTCCGCGTTCTGATGAATCGCATTCGCGGTGCCCTTGTACCAATCGCTTCGGCTCGACTTCTGGTAAGGGGGAAGGATGAAGGCGCCTCCGTCGTTGCGGTCGAGGTCCCAGGGCTGTCCATTGCCGATGTAGGTGTTCAGGACCAGTGGCTGGTACTGCGTCAGAACGCCGACCGTGCCGATGCCGGAATTCGCACAATTGCTCAATGTGAAGTCGATGATGCGGTATCGACCACCGAATGGGACGGCAGGTTTCGCCAGGTGCTTCGTGAGGGCGCCGAGACGGCTGCCCTGACCACCGGCCAGAATCATCGCGATGATTTCTCTCCTTGCCATGTCTTACCTCCTTGGAGGTGGCGGATTCTGCCCACCGGAGTCCTGCACTCCATCCGCAAGGCGGATCAGGAGACCGGACAGAGGTGGAAGGACGGCTTCGATGCTGTATGGGTGACCATTGGCGGGAGTAGAAGTGGATTCGAAGGTCCTCTCTGGATTCCTGGATCGAAGGTAGCCGCTGCCGCCATACACGGAATCGTCTGAATCGAGGAGAACGCGATAGGTGCCTTGGGACGGTACGCCGATCCGATAGGAATCGGCAGGTACAGGTTGAAGGTTCAAAGCGGCGATGGTGAAGACGGAAGGAGCCTTCGCCTTGCGGAGATAGACGACGATGGAATGTTCCGCATCGTCCACGGATAGCCAGGAGAATCCGTCCCAGGAATCGTCGACTTCGTACAGGGACGGTTCGTTCCGATAGGTGTGATTGAGATCGCGGACGAAACGCTGGATTCCCGAATGAGTCTCGAATCCGAGAAGGAACCATTCCAAGGACTCGAAGAACCGCCACTCCACATACTGTCCGAACTCATCTCCCATGAAGAGAAGCTTCGCACCTGGATGGGCATACATCGACAAGTACATCGCGCGTAGAGCTGCTGCCTTCCGCCATGCGTCGCCGGGCATGCGCCCGATCAGCGAGAGCTTTCCATGGACGACCTCGTCATGCGATAAAGGGAGAACGAATCGCTCGGAAAAAGCATAGACCATGGAGAAGGTCATCCGATCGTGATGCCAGCGCCGAAACGGGTAGTCGCGCGAGTGGTAGTCCAGCGAGTCGTGCATCCAGCCCATGTTCCATTTATGCGTGAACCCAAGTCCCCCGTATTCGGGAGGGTGCGTGACTTTTGGCCAGGAGGTGGATTCCTCGGCTATGCGCAGCACCCCGGGGAATCGTTCGTCGACGACGCGGTTGAACTCCTGCAGGAAGGCGACCGCCTCGAGGTTCTCGACGCCCCCGTACTGGTTCGGAGAGAATTCGTTGCGGCCGTAGTTGCGGTAGATCATGCTGGACACGGCATCGACGCGGAGTCCATCGACATGGAAGACATCCATCCAGAACACGGCGCTGGAAAGCAGGAAGGACCGGACCTCGGCACGACCGAAGTCGAAGACCAGCGTCCCCCATTCCTTGTGCTCGCCGAGACGAGGATCCTCGTATTCGTAGGTGCATGTCCCGTCGAAGCGGGCCAGTCCATGCGTGTCGCGAGGGAAATGGCCCGGCACCCAGTCCAGGATCACGCCGATGCCGAGGGAATGGAGGTGGTCGACGAAGTATCGGAAATCGTCCGGCGTACCGAATCGGCTTGTCACGCTGAAGAAACCGGTGACCTGGTAGCCCCAGGAATCATCCAGAGGATGCTCCATGATGGGCATCAGTTCGACGTGGGTGAATCCCATGTCGACGACGTACTCCCCCAGCAGGTGCGCAAGTTTCCGATAATCGAGGACGGAACCATCCTCGTTCCGACGCCAGGAACCGAGGTGGACCTCGTAGATCAGGAGCGGCGCGGATCTGGAAGTCTCTCGGTTGCGGATGTGTTCCTGGTCGTTCCAGTTCCACTCTGGGAAATCATACAGCACGGAGGCATTGGAAGGCCGCGTCTCGCAGTGGACCGCCATCGGGTCCGTCTTCTCGATGGATGCTCCATCGATTCCGAGGACATGATACCGATAGCGGTTCCAGGTCCGTGCGGCGCGCAGGGTCCCTGTCCAGATTCCCGTCGTACCCAGGGGTTCGAGTCGGTCGATGTCAGGACTCCAGGCATTCCAATCCCCGATGACGGACACCGACCGGGCGCGAGGCGCCCAGACAGCGAAGGAATAACCATCTTCAGGCTCCGTTCCCGCTCTTCGTGAACCTAGCAGGCGGTAGCACATGCAATCCGTTCCGCGATTGAAGAGGTAGGCCTGGCTGATCCTTTCATCCTGCACGGATTGCCCCCCTCCTCGCCGCGACGGCGTTTTCCTACATTATAACGATAATGACCCCCACGCGCATGATCTTCGAGATCAGGTCAGAGGTCCAGGAACTTTCGTCCAAGGTCGAAGGCCTCCATCTCCTCTGGAATCAGGAAATGCTTCGACTTCGGCAGGATCTCGACGAGGGCCTTCTCGAAGCTGGGTCTGCCGAATCCGTTCGTCGCGGCGCACAAGGCGCCGAGGAGGATGACTCCCGCAAAGGTCATGTTGCCCATTTCCGAAGCGGTTCGCGAAGCCTCGATCGCGATCAAGTGGACGTCGGTACGGGTTGGGCCTTCGGGCACGAGGGTCCGATCGAGAATCACCCATCCACCCGGACGTACCATCGGCTCGAATTTCTCGAGGGAAGGGACATTCAGGGCGATCAGGCAGTCGCACTCATTCAGCACAGGGGAGCCGATCGGTTCATCGGAGAGAATGACAGAGCAGTTCGCGGTGCCTCCGCGCATCTCCGGACCGTAGGAAGGAAGCCACGAGACCTCGTTGCCTTCAATCAAGCCGGCGGCTGCCACGAGACGCCCCGCGGACAGGATGCCCTGTCCTCCGAATCCGGCGATGACGATCTCCAGCGACTTCACGGCTCCACCTCCAGGTCTGCGCCCTTGAACACTCCCAGCGGATACTGTTCGACCATCGCCGTATCGACCCACTTCAAGGATTCAACTGGAGAAAGCCCCCAGTTGGTCGGGCAAGTCGAAAGAACCTCGACGAGGGAGAAGCCCAGCCCTTTCTTCTGTACAAGAAAGGCCTTGCGGATCGCTTTCTTCGCAGCTTTGATCCCCTTGATCGAGGTCACGGATACGCGTTCGATATAGACGGCTCCACGAAGGGTCGCGAGCATCTCGCAAACGTTGATCGGAAAACCCTGCGTGGTCGCATCGCGACCATATGGAGACGTCGTCGTGACCTGTCCGAGGAGCGTCGTCGGGGCCATCTGGCCCGATGTCATGCCGTAGATCGCGTTGTTCACGAAAATGGTCGTGATCCGCTCGCCTCGGGCCGCGGCATGTACGATTTCAGCGGTGCCGATGGCAGCCAGGTCACCGTCACCCTGATAGGTGAAAACGGTGCAATCGGGCAGCACGCGCTTGATGCCCGTCGCAACCGCCGGCGCACGGCCGTGCGCCGCCTGCTGCATGTCGCAGGCGAAGTACTCGTAGTTGTTGTACGTGCATCCGACCGGCGAGACGCCGATCGTGTCCTCGAGCAGGTCGAGCTCGCAAAGGACCTCGGCGACCAGCTTGTGGACGATTCCATGCGTGCAGCCCGGGCAATAGTGGAACGGGGTATCGAGGAGCCCCTTGGTTCTCTGATATACGAGTGCCATGTATCCTCCCCCTACTTCCGCAGGATGGCGCGGATCGCGTCCAGGATCTCGCGCTGCGACGGCAGGTTGCCTCCCATGCGGCCATGGAAATGCACGGGTTTCCGGCCATCGACGGCGAGTCGGACATCCTCGACCATCTGGCCCGCGTTCAGTTCCACGGAAAGGAATGCCTTCACGTTGTCCATCCGGGAAACGGCGGCGATGGATTCCGTCGGGAACGGCCAGAGCGTGATCGGGCGGATCAGTCCGACCTTGATGCCTTCCGCGGCGGCCATGCGCACGACGTTCTTCACGATGCGGGCACATGTTCCGAAGGCCGTGACGACGATTTCCGCATCCTCGCAGCCTACCGACTCGCAACGTACCTCTCGAGCGGAGATCTCCGCGTACTTGGCCTGCAGCTTGAGGTTGTGGCGCTCCAGCACATCGGGTTCAATGTAGATCGATGTGATCGTGTTGTGCGCCCTCGTTCCATGAGTTCCGGTCGTGGCCCAGGGCTTCCCTTCCGCTCCGCCCATTTCCTCGTCGCGGAACCTCACGGGTTCCATCATCTGTCCGAGCGTTCCGTCGGCAAGAATCAGACAGAGGACGCGATAGCGGTCGGCTATGTCGAAGGCATCCACCGTGAGTTCGTAGAGTTCCTGCACGGAAGCGGGAGCAAGCACGACGTTTCGGTAGTCGCCATGACCGCCGCCCTTGGTTGCCTGGAAGTAATCCCCCTGGGCAGGCAGGATTCCGCCAAGGCCAGGACCGCAGCGCGCGACGTTGACGACGACGCAGGGAAGTTCGGCGCCGGCGATGTAGGAGAATCCCTCCATCTTGAGACTGATGCCGGGGCTCGAGGAGGAGGTCATCACCCGGGCACCTGCACCGGACGCCCCGTATACCATGTTGATCGCGGCGATTTCACTCTCGGCCTGGAGGAACACTCCACCGACGGCTGCCATTCTTTTCGCCATGTAGTGGGCGATTTCCGTCTGCGGCGTGATGGGGTATCCGAAATAGTGGCGGCAGCCGGCACGGATCGCGGCCTCTGCGATCGCCTCGTTGCCTTTCATCAGGACCCTTTCCGACATGTGGTCCATCCCCTCTCTATCGTTCGACTTCGATGACGCCATCGGGGCATATCTGCGCGCAGAAAGTGCACCCCGTGCACTGGTCCATCGCATCCACGCCGGCTGGATGGAACCCTTTTGAATTCAATCGGTCACACCGGAGCAGGACGATCTTCTTCGGACAGACTGAAATGCAGAGCTCGCAACCTTTGCAGCGATCCTCGCGGAATTCGACCTTGGCCATTCGGGAACCTCCTGTGAATCAGGACCGGCGGACCGACGACTCGATCCGTTCGCCTTGTCCCGTACCATTATACCCATCGTTCGTCCGTTTGCCAGCCGGTGCGGCGGGAATCATCGAACCCCTTCCGAATCTTCATAAGGATACCGGAGCACCCTCTTCATGCGAATCAGTGGAGTGCCGTCCGGAAGTCCATCGACCCATTCCTTCGGCAGCAGCTCGTCGAGTCCGCAGGCGAATGCGAGTGGAATCCCGCTTCGAAGAACGGCTTCCCTGAGGATCGGGGTCGAATCGAGCAGCATCCCGCCATCGGTGGCTTCCAGAAGATTCGAGTTGTCGACGTAGGCGTCGATGGGCAATCCCGCGGCTGCAGAGAGCGCAGAAGCCATGGAGGCGACTCGAGCCGCATCGGACGTGAAAGGTCGGTTGATGTTGACGACCATCAGGACGAAAACGTCCGGACTTGTCAACTTCCTTCGGAACGAGGACACGATCCGAGCGCCCATGTCCTCCCCTCCGATGTCGAGAACAGCGGTTCCCGACCCTTCGAAGACCGACAGGACTTCTGCTGGGACGGCAGGTACATCGACATTGGTTCCCGCCGTGGAAGGCGCGATGGTTCGGACTCCGGCGTCATCGAGTACTCGCCTGGCATCGGAAGAGCGGAAATAGGGGTTGATGGTGTCGAGGTCCACGAGCGTGACCTCGTTGCGCTCCCGCCGCAGGAGGAGAGCGAGATTGACCGCTACCTCCGATTTTCCGCTGCCATATGCTCCAAGGACGACAAGGACCCGTGCGGCCCGCCATGGAGCGCCTGGTCCTTCGGATCGTTCTTCTGGGGAGATTCCATCCCTCATGTCCCGATTATATCATGTCGCTTCTTGAGTCAGGCTTCCTTGCCCATTCGTGCTCTCGTATGCTACAAGTGAGAAGGACGTGAATCCGACCAGACGTCCCACAGGAGGTCCACCTCATGAAATACCTCGTACTCCTCGGCGACGGCATGGCCGACCTTCCCGTGCCGGAACTCGCAGGGCGCACGCCTCTTCAGGTCGCTCGAAAGCCGTCTTTGGACTCTCTCGCCCAACGGTCCCTGTGCGGAACCGTTCGAACGGTTCCGGAAGGCATGCCGCCTGGAAGCGATACGGCCAACATGGCGGTCATGGGATATGATCCTGCCAGGTACTATTCCGGACGCTCCCCCATCGAGGCCGTCAGCATGGGCGTTCCGCTCCTGGATGGGGATGTCGCCTTCCGATGCAATCTCGTCACCCTCGGGGACGGGGTCTCCTATCAGGACCGCGTCATGGTCGACTACTCTTCGGATGAGATCTCCACGCAGGATGCTTCGGTCCTGATCCGCGCAATCGACAGCATTTTCGGCAGCGAATCCATCCGTTTCTACCCTGGTAAAAGCTATCGGCACTGCATGGTATGGAAAGGCGGTCCGCTCGATTCCCTCTTGACGCCGCCCCATGACATCCTCACGAAGATCATCGGACCCCATCTGCCCAGCGGTCCGGGTTCCGAACTTCTACTCTCGTTCATGGAAGATTCCGCCGCCCTTCTCCCGGAGCACGCCGTCAACCGTGCCCGAGTTTCCGCTGGAAAACGATCCGCCAATTCCATCTGGATCTGGGGTCAGGGAACCCGACCACGAATGCCTCCGCTTTCGGACCGGTATCCCATACGAGGCTCGGTCATCTCCGCCGTGGATCTCGTGAAAGGTCTGGGTATCTGTGCCGGACTTCGAATCGTCGAGGTTCCCGGAGCTACGGGAACCCTCGAAACGGACTTCGCAGGCAAGGCGGCGGCGGCCATGAAGGAGTTCGCATCCGGGCAGGACTACGTTTATCTCCATGTCGAGGCACCGGATGAATGCGGTCATCGCCATGAAGTCGATGGGAAGGTCCACTCGATCGAGCGCATCGATGCCGAAATAGCCTCTCCACTTCTTGCCTGGCTCGAAACCAATCGCGAGCGCACTGGCGAGGACTACCGCGTCCTCGTACTCCCCGACCACCCGACTCCTCTGTCGTTGAGAACACACACGGGGGACCCCGTGCCTTTTCTATTGTATTCAAGCGACCGAACGGAAGAGTCAAGGACGGCAGGACGTTATGACGAGATGTCTTGTTCCGGAACCGGATATCATGTCGACCAGGGTCACGGTTTGTTCGACTCGTTCGTGAAAGGAACGTTCTAGCAGCCCGAATGGAGCTACAACTCAGCGATCGTGACCCCGCTATCCCCTTCTCCATAAGCCCCTGCACGGAATTTCCGTACCCGCCTGTCGCTCTTCAACATGGACTGGACTGCGGATCGCAAGGCTCCAGTGCCCTTCCCGTGCACGATCCGGACCGTCGCGATATTGGCGAGCACTGCGTCGTCCAGATAGCGGTCCAGGGTCTGCGTGGCCTCGTCTACGGTCATTCCGAGGAGCTGGATCTCGTTGTTCATCGTCATTCGCCGCGACATCGTGAGGTCCCCCGACCCGCTTCGGGCCGAGACTCCGGCGGCCCTACCACCCTTCTGGGGTTTCGCCTGTCGCTGTCCTGGCAATCGAAGGGAGGCTGCCGGCACATTGACGCGCATGGCTCCGTTCGTCAGGATGCAGTTTCCGCGTGCATCCGGTGACGACGCCAATCGCCCCGTCATGTCAAGCGCAGGCGCGTAGTAATCCTGTCCGACGACCAGGCGGTCGGGAACTCCTTCACCGGGTGCGTTGTCGAGGGTGGCGCGACCGATTTCCTCCTCGATGCCGCTGAGTCGGGCGCGAAGGTTGCGCCTCATTCCATCGGCCAGCATCTTGGCCTCTCGCGCGTCTTCTGTCTGGATGGCCTCCTTGAGGGATACAAGAACGGCATCGACTTCTCCGACCGCATCGGCAAGCCATTCGCGCGCTTCATCCCTCGCCTTCGAGAGGATGGTGTTTCTTTTTTCCTCGAGCTGACGACGAAGACCAGCTGCCATCTCCTTATCCGTTCGCGCCTGGACGTTCAACGATTCGGCTTCCTGCAGGGCGCGGTCCGCCGCGACACGGCTGCGCTCGAGTCGTTCGACCAGCTCTTCGAAGGCGATTCCCTCTTCGCTCAAAAGGGTTCGTGCCTTCGCGATGATCTCCGCGGAAAGGCCCAGACGGCTGGAAATGATGAAGGCGTTGCTGACACCGGGAACGCCGATGAGAATCCGGTAGGTCGGTCGAAGAGTTTCCGTGTCGAACTCGCAGCAGGCGTTTTCGACCCCGTCGGTTCGCAGTGCGTAGCCTTTCAGCTCCTTGTAATGGGTGGTTGCGACGGTCGTGCATCCTTTGGCTCGGAGGTGGTCGAGAACGGCCATGGCAAGGGCGGCGCCCTCGGATGGGTCCGTGCCTGAACCAAGCTCGTCGACGAGGACGAGGCAGCCTGGACCGGCGGACTCGGTGATGCGGACCAATGTCCTCATATGGGACGAGAACGTGCTCAGGTCCTGCTCGATGCTCTGCTCGTCGCCGATGTCCGCAAGAACCTTCCCGAACACGGAGATCTCCGAGCCGTGCCGGGCGGGGACATGGAGTCCAGACATGGCCATGAGGGTGAACAGTCCGCACGTTTTGAGGGAAACGGTCTTCCCTCCTGTGTTCGGGCCTGTGACGACGAGTGTGTCGTAGCCGTCGCCAATGGCGAAGTCGATGGGGACGACGCGTTCCTTCGGTATCAGCGGGTGGCGGGCGGATTTGAGGCGGATGCGGCCGCGGGAGTTGATTTCCGGAGGGGCTGCATCCTGCAGGAGGGACAAGCGCCCCTTTGCCGTCAGGAAGTCGATCCGGGCCATCAGGAGCGCATCGTGGGAGAGCAGGTCCGCGGAGCCCGCAACGAGGCCGGACAGACGTCGGAGGATTCGGTCCACCTCGTCGCGTTCCTTGACCATGAGTTCGCGGATGCGGTTGTTGGCTTCGACCACGGCCATGGGCTCGACGAAGAGCGTTGCGCCGCTCGAGGATGCGTCGTGGACGATGCCGGGCACCTCTCCTCGGTGTTCGGACTTCACGGGGACGACGTATCGGTCGCCACGCATCGTGACCAGAGACTCCTGGAGAGCACGGGCGTATTGCGGAGACCGGACGATTCGTCCGAGGCTTTCCTTCACCTCGGCCTGGGAATCCCGGATGCGGCGGCGGATCACTGCCAGTTCGGGACTTGCGTTGTCGAAGAGTTCGTCCTCGCCCGCTATGGCGCCGGACAGGGTCTTTTCCAGATTGCGGTCGGGCTTCAGCCTGCCGATCGCAGCATAGATGCGGTTATCCGCTGGGAAACTCGAAGACGGCCGTTCCGGAAGCATTCCCAACATGCGGTCCACGGTGCGCAGAAACGTGCCGATACGGAGAAGTTCCCCGCATGTCAGCGTGGCACCGGCCGACGAACGGTCCACGGAAGGGCCGATCTCCGTGATGCCGGAAAGGGGGGGCTCCCCTTTTTCCAGAATCACCGCAACGGCATCCGTCGTCTCCGCGAGCATCTCGACAACGGCTTCGGCGGACGGACTCGGGGTCAAGGCGGCGCAGAGCGACCGCCCTCCTTCGGAGAAGGCCAGTTTCGCCAGCTCGACGACGATCTTGTCGTATTCAAGGACCCTAAGTGTCCGAGGATCCATTCTTCGTGCCTCTGAGGGTGGGAATCAGGTTCTCGCGGCCATACTGCACATAGGAGACGAAGGAGAGAAGAATCGGAATCAGGAAGAAGAAACCGGCAAGCCGCTGCTGGCCCGGTTGGACCACGAGGATCGTCAACGCGAACGCTACGGCGAAGAGAAAGGTCGCGACCTTTCCGTACCACTTCGCATAGACGACAAGTTTGTACCGTCGAAGAAGGAAGACTCCTCCGACGATCATGAGCGCCTCCTTGACGAGGATGAAGAGCGGAATCCATACCGGAAGCCGGAGCGAAAGGCATAGGAGAGTCGCGGTCATGAAGTGGAAGAGCTTGTCTACGAAGGGATCGAAGAGCTTTCCGAATTCCGAGACCTGATCGAAGTGACGCGCGACATAACCATCGACCATGTCGAGGAAGGCGAGGATGACGAAAAGGACGAGGGAGACGATACGACCGGCTTCGCCCGCCATGAGGTACCCTCCGAGAACGGGCAGCGCGAGGAAGCGGAGCAGCGTGATTCCATTGGGAATGGTGAGGACATGGTATTTCTCGAAGAGGGTCGGTTCTCGCTCTGGATGCGGGCTGATCATGGTTGTCCCTCCAAAGACGTCGGGGGGTCCTTCCTTTTCCGTGAAATCCAGGACATGATGCGCTCGCTGAAGAAGAAGGCGGGGACGGCGACGACGCCGAGGGCGATGAAGACGATAACGGCTCTTCCGGTATCGCCCATCGCAAGGCTGGCACCGATATAGGTCGAACTGAGCAGGGAGGGAAATCGTGCGATGAGGGAAACGACGAGGAATCGGAGCGCCGGGTATCGGGACAGTCCGGCGGCATAGGCGACGACGTCCTTGGGAATACCCGGGATGAAATACAGCAGGAAGACGACCTTGTCGGCTTTGCCGCCCTGAACGAGAGAGCGCACCTTCGCGACCTTGTCCGGCTTCACGAAAAGGGATAGGGTCTCCGCGCCGAGGAATCGACCGAGCATATGGTTGACCATGGTTCCAACCGTCAGGCCGAAGAGACATACGAAAGCGCCTCCGAAGGTCCCGTACAGGATTCCCGCACCGAGCTGGAGAGCTTCGGCCGGAAGGACCGGAACGATGACCTGGAGACAGAGGAGACCCACCATCGTGGCGATGCCACCGAAGCCGGAGCGGCGGATTCCGTCGAGGAATTCCGTGCGAGCCGCTGGATCCGACGCGATCCGAATCATCCACGGCATGAGGAAATAGGCCGCCACGCCCATGACTGAGACGATGATTGTTATCGCCGTCGGATAGAGCCACTTCTTCGTCCGTTCGTCCATGCCGTGAGATCCTCCGATATGTTGCCCTAAAGGGACAGGATGTGTGCCGCGCGCAGCTGCTCCGGGTCGATTTCCTTCTTCATGGCCATGGCTTCTTCGATATCGATGTCGACGACCTTGCCGCACTGCAGGGAGACGATCCGATTGAGTCGGCCCTGCACGAGCGCTTCGACCCCACGCACGCCCATGAGGCTCGCCATCACGCGGTCCCGCTCCGTCGGGCTGCCGCCCCGCTGGATATGGCCGAGGATCGTGGCGCGGGATTCGATGCCCGTCGCAGCCTCGATCTTCGCCGCGATCTCGATCGAATCGCCCTTCCCCTCCGCGACGATGACGATGAAGTGTTTCTTTCCACGGTTTCGGGCCTCGAGCATCACCTTGAGGACATCCCGGTCGAATTCGACTTCCTGTTCAGGGATCAGGACGATTTCCGCGCCGTTGGCCATGCCGACATTGAGCGCGATGTAGCCGGCTCCGCGTCCCATGACCTCGATGACGCTGCAGCGCTCGTGGGAGGACGCCGTGTCGCGAAGCTTGTCGATGGCCTGCATGGCCGTATTCATGGCCGTATCATAACCGATCGTATACTCCGTGCATCCGATGTCGTTGTCGATGGTTCCGGGCAGGCCGATCACGGGCAGCCCGCGGCGGGAGAGGTCGAGGGCGCCACGGTAGGAACCATCCCCTCCGATGACGACGACCGCATCCACGCTGAAGACGCGAGCCATCGATATCGCCTTCTCCATGCCCTCTTCCGTCTGGAACTCCTTGGAGCGCGCGGTCTGGAGAATCGTTCCGCCGCGTTGCAGCGTCTCGGAGACCGACCGGTTGTTGAGGAGCTCCATCTCGCCTCGGATCAGACCCTGGTATCCCTTTCGGATTCCATAGACCTTGAGCCCGTAGAAATTTCCCGTGCGCACCACGGCACGGATGGCGGCGTTCATGCCCGGGGCATCTCCCCCGCTGGTGAGTACGCCGATGCTCTGGATCCCTGGAGTGGTCTTCTCGTCCATTTCGCTCTCCTTCAACGTCCTTCGCTTGAGGTTCTCATATAAAGCCGAGGTTGTCGATGCCGTAGATGCGGGCCAGTTCCGAAAGAGTCGCGTCATCCGTGCGGACTCTGCACTCGACGCCTGGATCGACGGTGCGCCCTGCGGGTTCCAGACGGACCAGGCAGGGGGTCTCGCCGGTGAAGTAACGGAGCGTCGCCGTCATCCTTCGAAAGCCGGTGTCGCCCTCTTCGCCGAAATAGCGGATGCAGAGGGTCCTGGGTGTTTCAGAGGGTGCAGGCGCGGGTACAGCCGGTTCGAAGGACTTTTCGAGAAGTCGTATGTCTTCGGCGATGAGTTTGGGTTCCTCTTCCTCGCGAATGCTGGCCCGGCCCAGGACCTGAACGGGTGTTCCCTCGATAAGGAAGGCGGCGCAGCGTTGAAGAACCTTGGGAAAGACGAGGACTTCGATCTGACCGAAGAGGTCCTCCAGCGTCACGAAGGACATCATCTCGTTCGAACGGGTCGTCTTGTTCTTGCGCGCGACGATCATTCCAGCGAAGGAGACGCGCGAGCCGTCGGACACGCGATGCGAGACACCGATGGAATCTGCAGGATCCAGCTCCGCACCCTCGCCGGTCCGAACCGCGAAATCGGTGCTGTCGCAGTTGGCCAGACGGCGGATGGGTTCCGCGTAATCATCCAGCGGGTGGCCGGACAGGTAGAGGCCGAGCATCTCCTTCTCCATCCCGAGTCTTTCCGTCGTGGAGAATTCGGGTTGATCCGGATACTCCGGTTCCGTGAAAGCTCCCCCCTGCGCGGGAGTCGTGCCGGGCATGTCGAACAGGGACAGCTGCCCTTCGAGATTGCGCTTTCGCTCCGACGCGAGCCGGTCGAGAGTCCCATCGAGAACCAGCAGCATACGAGATCTCGCGACACCGAAAGAATCCATGGCGCCGCTGCGGATCAAGGACTCGAAGACCTTGCGGTTCATGTCTCCCGAGGACATCCGTGCGAGGAAATCCCCGAAGCCCTTGAAAAGTCCATTCTCCGTCCGCTCGCGGATCATGCCGTCGACCGCCGAAGCGCCGACGTTCCGGACGCCGGCGAGGGCGAAGCGGATCTTCTGACCCTCGGGGACGAACTTCGTGAAGCTTCGATTCACATCGGGAGGCAGGACCTGTATGCCCAACCGCTTGCATACTCCCACATACCAGGCGGCCTGTTCCAGATTCCCCATGAAGCTGTTGAGCATCGCGGCCATGAATTCGACGGGGTGGTGGATCTTGAGCCAAGCGGTATAGTAGGCCACGACCGCGTAGGCGGCGGCATGGGACTTGTTGAAAGCATATCCGCCGAACGACATGAGCTCGTCGAATATCCTCTCCGCCGTCGCCAGATCGACGCCTCGCGCGGCCGCTCCGTCGACGATGTTCCCCTTCTCGTCTTTCCCGCCGTGGATGAAGAGTCCTTTGTATTTCGCGATCTCTTCGGGTTTCTTCTTGGACATCGCCCTGCGCACATTGTCCGACTGGCCCATCGACAGACCGCCGAGATCCCTCACGATGCGCATGACCTGCTCCTGATAGACGATACACCCGTAGGTGACGTCGAGAATCGGCTCGAGCAGCGGGGTGTCGTATCGGATCCGTTCCGGGTGGTGCTTGGCATCCACGTACCTTGGAATCTGCTCCATGGGTCCGGGGCGATACAGCGAGACTCCGGCGATCAGGTCCTCCAGGCATTCCGGTTGAAGTTCCTTCATGAAGGAGGTCATCCCACGGCTTTCCAGTTGGAAGACCGCTTCCGTTCTCCCCTCTCCGATCATCGTGAACACCGCGGGGTCGTCCATCGAAAGGGCGTCGTAGTCGATCGGCGCAGCGCCGGACGCCTCCACGAACGCCGAAGCATCCCGCATCACGGTCAAGGTCCGGAGACCGAGGAAATCGAATTTGAGAAGTCCGATCCGCTCGACGTTGTTCTTGTCGAACTGGACGACGATGGAGTCCTCGTTGCGGGAAAGCGGAGCGATATCGGTCAAGGGACCTCTCGAAATCACGACGCCGGCCGCATGCGTCGACGCGTGACGCGGGAGGCCTTCGAGTCGAAGGGCCATGTCGATGACTTGCCGCGTCAGCACGTTCGCTTCGTACTCGGCCTTGAGGTCGGTGGACTCGAGAGCCTTCGACAACGTGACTTTGGGGCCGAAGGGTATCATCTTGGCGATTCGATCGGATTCGGCATAGGAGACGTCAAGGGCACGCGCGACATCGCGGATCACCTGTTTCGCGCCGAGGGTGCCGAAGGTGATCACCTGCGCGACCCGGTCCTTGCCGTACTTCCGCGTGACGTAATCGATGACCTCCTGTCTGCGCTCGTAGCAGAAATCGATGTCGAAGTCGGGCATGCTGACGCGGTCTTCGTTGAGGAACCTCTCGAAGATCAGAGAGAACCGCATGGGGTCGATGTTGGTGATTCGCAAGCTGTACGCGGCAAGGGAACCCGCTCCGGAACCGCGTCCGGGTCCGACCATGATGCCTTGCTCCCGTGCGAAGCGGATGAAGTCCCACACGACGAGATAGTAGTCGATGAAGTCCATGCGCTCGATCACCGACAGTTCGTAGTCGAGGCGCCGGTGGTACTCGGCCGTCGTGACCTCGTCGACGATTCCCGATGCGGAGAGTCGCTCCTTCAGTCCGGCTTCGCACAAGTCGCGAAGATACGTGACGTTGTCGCGTCCGTCGGGAACCGAAAACTCCGGCAGGTAGGTCTTGTCGAAATCCAGTTCGACATTGCACATCCCTGCGATGACCGAAGTATTCGCGACGGCTTCCGGAATCGCCTCGAACGCCTTCTCCATCTCCTCGGGGGACTTCACGTAGAACTCCTCCGTGGGCATCCGCATCCGGTCCGGGTCACTCATTCGCTTACCCGTCTGCATGCAGAGGAGGATTTCCTGTGCCTTCGCGTCCTCCTTGAGGAGATAATGGCAATCATTCGTCGCAACCAGAGGGATGCCGGTCTCTCGGGATAGTTCGATGAGCGCGGCGTTTACGAAATTCTGCTCCGGGATACCGTTGCTCTGGACCTCGAGGAAGAAGTTTCCGCGTCCGAAGAGCGTGTCGAAGCGGAGAGCTGCCGCGCGAGCCCTATCGAAGTCACGGGAGAGGATCGCGGAGGCGACTTCGCCGCTCAGGCATGCGCTCAAGGCGACCAGTCCTTCGGAGTGGCTCGCAAGGATCTCCAGGTCGATTCGTGGACGGTAGTAGAAGCCTTCGACGAATCCAGCCGAGACGATCTTCATCAGATTGCGCAGTCCTGTCGCGTCCTTTGCCAGCAGAACGAGATGCGCCGGTTCCTTGTCGATGCCGGGGACGCGGTCGGTACGCCCACGAGGCGCGACATAGCATTCGCAACCGATGATGGGCTTCACGCCCTTCTTCCGACATGCCAGGTAGAAGTCGATGATGCCGTACATCGCGCCATGGTCGGTGATGGCGCAGGCATCCATGTCCAGCGCGCGCAATCGGTCCGGCAGGTCCGCGATGCGGATGGCGCCGTCCAGAAGGCTGTATTCCGTATGGAGGTGGAGATGAACGAATCCCATCGCTCTCTACTGGAGCCGTTCGCGGATATGGGCCACGACCGAGTCCGAAAGCGATGCGAGTCTGGAACGTGCAGCGGTCTCGTCCGGGTCGTAGCAGCCAAAGTATATCTTCAGCTTGGGTTCCGTGCCCGACGGGCGGACGCAGAACCAGTCGAGGCCAGCCAACGTGTATCGCAGGACATCGGAGCTCGTGAAGCCTTCGATGGGGGTGGTCTGCATTGAACAGACCGTGCGGGTCAGCGTTCCATAATCATCTATGGAGAGCACGGGGATTCCCCGGAGGTCCTGGTCTTTCTCGGACCGGAGACGGCTCATGGCTCCTGCTATCCGCGTAATTCCTTCCTTGCCCTCGAGGGTGATCGAAACGGTGTCTTCCGCTGCATATCCGAAGCGATGGAAAATGGACTTTAGCCGCCCCCGAATCGTGGTTCCGGTATCCCGGCAGACTGCTGCCATTTCCGCGAAGAGCATGGAGGCCACCACGGCGTCCTTGTCCCGGACTTCCGTGCCGCAGAGATAGCCGAAACTTTCCTCGAAGCCGAACTGGAAGTGCCCGGTGCCGTTCTCGTCGAGATCTCGGATCTTCTCGCCGATGAACTTGAACCCGGTCAGCGTGCGGATCACTTCGACGCCGAAGGCTTCGCCGACGGGTTCCGCAAGTTGCGTCGACACGATCGTGGTGACGGCGAAGGAACCGGGAGGAAGCGTTCCTGCCGCTTTCTTCGCCGATAGGACGTACTCCATCAAAAGGAGACCGATCTGGTTGCCTGTCAGCACCGAAAAGGAATCGTCCTCGTCTCGAACGGCGATTCCCATGCGGTCCCCATCCGGATCCGTCGCGATCACCAGGTCGGCGTTCTCTCGGCCGGCGAGGTCTATCGCCATCTGGAGGGCCGTTCGCTCCTCGGGATTCGGGAAGGCGACCGTCGGGAAAGCGGAGTCCGGCATCTCCTGTTCGGGGACGACGACCACCTCATGGAAACCCAGTTCGGAGAGGATCCTGCGTACGGGTTTGTTTCCTGCTCCATGAAGCGGCGTGTAGACGATCTTCATGCCGGCCTGTCGTGAAATGGCGCCCGGATCGATGGAGAGCGGCTTCAAGGCCGCCATGTAGGCTTCGTCGATCTCCTTGCCGAATCGGCGCACCAGTCCCTGGGACTCCGCCTCCTGAAGGCCGATCCATCGGACGGTCCGGATGTCGTCGATGGAGCGGATCGCGGCGAGGACCTTGTCGGCCGCTTCGGGTGGCAACTGGCCACCGTCCTCTCCGTAGGCTTTGTATCCATTGTATTTCGCCGGGTTGTGGCTGGCCGTGACCATGACGCCGCCAACGGCCCCGAAGCGTCGTACGGCAAAGGAGAGCATGGGGGTGGGACGTAGTTCGTCCGATAGATATGCGGGAATTCCATGGGTTGCGAAGACTAGCGCGGTAACCTGTGCGAAAAGATCGGAGTATAGGCGGGAATCGTAGGAAATCACGACGCCTCGTTTGTAGAAGTCCTCCCCTTCGCCGAGAAGATAGCGTGCGAAGCCCTCGCTGGCCTTCGCGACGGTGTAGACGTTCATTCGGTTCAACCCGGCGCCGATCAGGCCGCGAAGGCCTCCGGTACCGAACTCGAGATCCTTGTAGAATCGTTCCTCGACGTCATTGGGGTCGTTCGCTATGGACAGGAGCTCCCTTCGGGTAGCTTCGTCGAAATAGGGGTCGGTGGACCACAATTGGTAATTCGATCGCGTGGCGGGCAACATGTCGTTTCCTCCTCGTACGGGACGTCCCAGGACCCGTTCCGGCCCGGAAGGACGACCTGAGCGAATTATAACACAAGGGTCGGGGCGCTCTCGGGTTCGGAAGCCTTCAAGTGGGAAGGTGTCCGCGCACGATCACGAGCAAGTCGCGAATCCTCGCGGCTTCCTCGAATTCGAGTTTACGGGCGGCTTCCTTCATCGACTTGTCCAGTTTCGCCGCCATCTTCTCGAGAGCCTTCGGTTGCAGTCGCGCCAGTTCGTTCGGGACTCTCCCGCTTTCGAGGATGCGGTCCGCCTCTTCCCTTGCGAGTCCAGCCGCCTCCGCAGCCTCCTCCATGGTGTCGAGCACATCCCGGACATCCTTGCGAACGCTGATCGGCACGATGCCGTTGACCTGATTGAAGTCGCTCTGAATGGTACGCCGCCGATTGGTCTCCTGGATGGCTCGGAACATCGAGTCGGTCACATTGTCGGCGTACATGATGACTTTCCCCTTGAGGTTGCGGGCCGCGCGCCCGATGATCTGGACGAGTGACGTCGTCGAACGGAGGAAACCTTCCTTGTCGGCATCGAGGATGGCGATCGTAGCCACTTCCGGCAAGTCGAGACCTTCTCGAAGGAGGTTGATTCCGATCAGAACGTCGAAGGCTCCGGTGCGAAGGTCCCGGAGTATCCTCATTCGTTCGACCGTCTTGACGTCGGAATGGAGGTATCGGACGCGAAGCCCCTCCTCCTTGAGGAATCCCGTGAGGTCCTCGGCCATTCGCTTGGTCAATGTCAGGACCAGGACGCGCTCGCCTCCTGCCAATGTGGTGCGGATCTCATGCATCAGGTCCTCGATCTGACCTTCGATGGGCCGCACGTGGATTTCCGGGTCGATGAGACCGGTCGGACGGATCACCTGTTCGACGACCCGCTTGGAGTGCGCGGCCTCGTATTTCGAAGGTGTCGCGCTGACGAACAGGGCCTGACCCATGCGCTGCTCGAACTCGGGGAAGGTCAGTGGGCGGTTGTCGAAGGCAGAGGGAAGTCGGAATCCGAACTGGACCAGGGATTCCTTGCGGGAGCGATCGCCGTTGTACATCGATCCGATCTGAGGTATCGAAACATGGGACTCATCGCAGATCAGAAGGAAGTCCTTGGGGAAGAAGTCGATGAGCGTATAGGGAGCGGACCCGGGCGCTCGGCCTGCCATATGACGGGAGTAATTCTCTATGCCCTTGCAGAAGCCCGTTTCGCGAAGCATCTCGAGGTCGTATCTCGTGCGCTGCTCGAGCCGGTAGGCCTCGACGAGCGCTCCCGCTCCACGGAGTTCCGCCAGACGGGTCTCGAGCTCCGCTTCGATGTTCACGATCGCGTTCGCCATCTTCTCCGTGGTCGTCACGTAGTGGGATGCCGGGAAGACGGATACGAACGTCCGGGTGCCGCGTACCTTGCCGGTCAGCCAGTCGACTTCCGCGATGCGCTCGATCGTGTCTCCGAAGAAGGATAGACGGAGCAGATGGTCCTCGGACGCGGACGGGAAGATCTCGAGCGTGTCTCCACGTACCCGGAAGGAATTGCGCTTGAGCTCGTAGTCGTTCCGATTGTATTGGATACGGATCAGGTCCCGAATCACCTCGTCGCGGTCCTTCTTCATCCCCGGGCGGAGCGGAACCATCAGGTGCTTGTAGTCCTCGGGGTCCCCGAGGCCATAGATGCAGGAAACCGAAGCGACGATGATCGTGTCGCGGCGTTCGAGTATCGAAGAAGTCGCCGAGTGGCGCAGCCGGTCGATTTCCTCGTTGATGGCGGAGTCCTTCTCGATGTAGGTGTCTGTCGACGCGATATACGCCTCTGGCTGGTAATAGTCGTAATAGCTGACGAAGTACTCGACGGCGTTCTCAGGGAAGAACGCCTTGAACTCGGCGCAGAGCTGGGCAGCAAGGGTCTTGTTGTGGGCGATCACCAGGGTCGGCCTCTGGACGCGCTCAATGACGTGGGCCATCGTGAAGGTCTTGCCGGAACCCGTGACGCCGAGCAGAGTCTGGCAGTCCAACCCCCGTTCGAGACCGTCTACGAGCGCCGCGATAGCCGCAGGCTGGTCGCCGCGAGGTGTCATATCGCTGTGGATTCGGAATTCAGCCATTTACGTTCCTCCATATGAATTATATCAGAGCATCGTCGGCTTGTTAGCCGGTCCAGCCGTGGAATATAATGATTGAAACCGATGGGAGGAATTGATCATGACGATGCAGATCCGATTCGAGAGGAACCTGAATCCGAAGGCGAAGCCGACCGACCAGACCAAGCTCGGCTTTGGGCAGATCTTCACCGACCACATGTTCGTGATGGACTATGTCGAAGGAAACGGCTGGATGGATCCCCGCATCGTGCCTTACGGCCCTCTTGCGCTGGATCCCGCCACTTCGGTCTTCCATTACGGCCAGACCATCTTCGAAGGCCTGAAGGCCTATCGGACGGCGAATGGATCGATCCAGCTCTTCCGTCCCCATGCCAACATGAAGCGCATCAATCTCTCGAACGATCGTATGGTCATCCCGGTCATCGACGAGGAATTCGCCGTCGGAGCCGTGAAGAAACTCGTCGATATCGAGCGTGACTGGGTTCCATCGGCGCCCGGCACCTCCCTCTATATCCGTCCCTTCATCTTCGCGACGGACCCCTACCTCGGTGTTCGAGCCTCGAAGACCTACAAATTCATCGTGATCCTCTCCCCTTCAGGCGCTTACTATCCTAAAGGACTCGACCCTGTCGACATCTTCGTGGAAAACCACTACGTCCGCGCCGTGAAAGGCGGGACCGGATCCGCGAAGACCGCGGGCAACTACGCCTCCAGTCTCAAGTCGCAGACCGAGGCCTATGCGAAGGGCTTCGTCCAGGTCCTATGGCTCGATGGCATCGAGCGCCGCTATATCGAAGAGGTCGGAGCGATGAACGTCTTCTTCCGCTTCGGCGACGAACTCGTCACACCTGCCCTCGAGGGCAGCATTCTACCCGGCATCACCCGGGACTCCGTCCTCACGCTCGCGAAGAGCTGGGGACTGAAAGCTGCGGAACGCCGCATCACCATAGACGAAGTCGCGGAGCAGCACGATGCCGGACGATTGACCGAAGTCTTCGGCTCCGGTACCGCCGCGGTGATCTCGCCGGTCGGCTGCCTCGTATGGAACGACAAGCGGATGTGCCTCAATGAAGGTCGGATCGGGCCGTGGAGCCAGCGATTCTACGATGCGCTCATCGGGATCCAGTATGGGACGCAACCGGATCCATTCGGGTGGATCGAGACCGTCTGACCAGGAAACCCGCCTCTTCCGATCCCGCTACGAGCCGTGCAAAGGCCTCTGCCTGCACGGCTTCGTAATATGGGACAAGGAACGGCAATCCAAGTCCGCACGTGGACAGCGCCAGGAGACCCCAACCCAGGAACGATAGATCCATCATGAAAAGGTCCATCCTATGTCCACGCGTCATCCGCTCCGCCAGACGGACGACTTCGCGCGGAGACAGGTTCGGCATGGCGCCCAGGAGCCAATTGACCGGGCGATAGGCGATGGATCGGAGAAATGCAGGGATGAAGCCCATCGAGGCGACGACCAGGGCAAGGAGTATGGGAAGTACGAGTGCTGCGAAACTATCCGCACGTAGCGTGATTCGCGGCGTATACCATTCGGCATCGGTGCCATATTGGATCGCGACGAAAGTCATGGCGGCCACGGCGAGGATCGCCCCTGGAGCGAGGGACGGGACCAGTGCGAACAGAAGCCTGCAGTTCGCCTGAACGGAACGAAGGTATCTTCCCTTCCTGAAATTCGAAAACGGCTCGTATCGAGAAACCGCTGGTCCATCGCGATTCGTTCTGAATAGGTCATGCAGGCCTGCAGACGCGGGAAGGATTACCAGCACGAGTCCGGCTGCCACGCTTCCGCCCAAAAGTATGGAAAGAAAGCATTGTACGGCGAACAACACCAGTACGCCGGAGAATACGGGTGCGATCGGTGCATCACCCGGAATCCACGTGAAAATCCCGTACCCCGGGTTCGCGAACCTCGCGGTCCACGCGGAGAACGGCAGGAACCAGGGAAGATGGCGGATGAGGACCATCGCCACGGACAGCAGGACCGCCAAGAGTACACCGATGCCAAGCAGCTGGTGGATCACGGCCGCCAGACCTTTGCGATAACGGCCCTTCGTCAATGCAGCGAGGGCACCGTCCTTCAGGCCGATGCGGAAGGAAGCCCCCACCGTCTCCTAACCAGCGGCTTGCCGAAGCAGCCGTTCATAGCGGATCCTTGCCTCTTCGCCGCCGGTCTCCCGGTCCACCACATTGAATTCGATTCCGAGTACGTTCTTCTCCGCATCCGACAGAGTGCGCCGAAGGAGTGGGATAAGGTATGCCGTCTCCTTGTGGACCCGAGTCCTCAGGCAATCATGGTAATCGTGCAGGGCCTTGCGAATCGCTTCGGTCGTCGTCGGCTCGCTCAGGCTGAATTCGGATGCCGCCTCCGAGACGATGCGGATCAGTCGTGCCTCTTCATTCAAATCACTTATCATCGTGTCGAGTTGCTGTCGGACAGCCGCATTCCCATGGAGACGGAGGATTCGGAAAAGGTGTTCCTCCTCCTTTTTCCTGTGACAGCGGTCCTCGAAGTTCCGAGCGAAATCGATCACCTGATGCAGGCGGACGAGATTCGGCCGCCCTGTCCGGCGGATGATGGCCAGTTCCTTTTCGATGGCCTGAATCGCAAGCTCCTCCAACTGGACTTCCTTGTTCAGAGTATCGACGGCGTCCATACAAAAGCCTCCTCTCCGGGTCCCTGCAGGGATGTTCCCGAACGGAGGAGGCTCTAGCCGCAACCACTCCGTCTGGAAAAGTTGCCTGCCCGTTTCTTGACTTCATTATACGCCCGAACCGAGGAAAAGAGGAGTGTCGGCACGACT
>CAZOHH010000003.1:0-20658 GCA_964579735.1 uncultured Oscillospiraceae bacterium
TCGAATCGCTTCTACCCGACGAGGACCTTGCCTTCCGGAAGGACCTTGTCATTTCCGAGTCGGGCACGGACCGCGAGACCAAGAGCGAAGGACGCCGGCCCGACGCGGCCAATGAACATCACCGGGATCAGCGCCGCCCAGGAAGCGGGTCGGAGCGTCGGGGTCGAGGCCGAGGACAAACCCACGGTGCCGAAGGCCGAGGTCACCTCGAAGAAAAGGTCGATGAAGGTCAATCTTGTGGAAGATGTCTGGACCTGTGCGAGTTGCATGGAGAGAAGTCGCGACTCCTCGATGAAGGTCAGGATCATGGTGACCGTGATGACGAGGGCCAAGGCGAGCCCGGCGATCGTGAGCGAGCGGGCAACGGTTTCCTGGGAGATGCGGCGCTTCAGCATGACGGTTCCTTCGCTGCCGTGAAGCTCCGAAAGGATGGCGAACAGGAGGACGCCGAAGGTGGTCACCTTGATTCCGCCGCCTGTTCCACCCGGCGCCGCGCCGATGAACATCAGGATGATGGTGACGAACTTGGATCCAGGGCGCATCGAGAACTGGTCGATGGAGTTGAACCCGGCGGTTCTCGGAACGGCGGACTGGAAGAAGGCGGCGAAGGGCTGCTGCCAGGGGGGCAGAGCGCCAAGGGCGAAATACCCGTCGTTGTTGCGTTCCGCGAAATAGAAGAAGAGGGTTCCTCCGACGATCAGGATGCCGGTGATCCAGAGCACCATGCGCGTATGATAGTTCAGGGAGGACTTCTTGCGGACGGCGGAGACCAGGTCGGCCCAGACGACGAATCCCAACCCCCCGAAGATCAGGAGAATCGCGGTCGTGACGGTGACGAGAGGGTATCCGTTCCACGCCGTCAAGCTGGAGAAGGGACCGGAGGCGGTATTGCCCATCAAGTCGAAACCGGCGTTGCAGAAGGAGGAGATTGCCTGGAAGAAGGCCTTGTAGCAACCCGAGAGCCAGCCGAAGACGGGGACATACTGGGTGGCGAGGACCAGGAAGCCTATGAATTCGATGGTGAACGTGATGGCGACGATCTTGCGGACGAGCTTGAGCACGTCGGCGAAATCGAAGCTTCCCGTGGATTCCTGGATCACGATCAGTGTCTTCAGTCCCATCTTCCTGCGCATCAAGGCGAAGAAGAAGGTCGTGATCGTGACGAGGCTGAGGCCACCGATCTGGATCAGCGCTAGAATCACGAACTGGCCGAAGAGCGTCCAGTAGGTCGCGGTGTCGACGACGACGAGGCCCGTGACGCAGGTCGCGGAGGTGGCCGTGAAGAGGGCTCTGAGGATGCCGACGCTCCGTCCATCCATGGAGGCCGCTGGCAGAGAGAGGAGAGTCGCGCCCACGAGAATGACGATCAGGAAACCGGCGGTGATGAGTCTCGCGGGTCGAGCCGTGACCCAACGGACCAAGCGACCGGAAAATTTGATTTTTCGAGTTGTATTCACGGTGACGGCGTCCTGCTTTCGTGAAGTCTTCGCGCCTACGCGCGGACGATAAGCGCTATCATACTCCCGTCATCGAAAAAGGGCAACCGATGCGCAACCCCACGTAGGGGCGGTTCTATCACATCTGAGAGCTGCAATGTCATGGGTGGGACGGCTCTTGGCCAAGGAGAGAATCGGACGAATGGAATGGGAATTGACATCGGAATGTGTACGTGGATAATTGTATACAATTCAATGGGACACAGGGAGGTATCACATGGGTTGGTCCGTTGCACAGAAGATCATCGCCGCCCACCTTGTCGACGGGGCGATGTCACCCGGCTCCGAGATATCGATTCGAATCGATCAGACATTGACACAGGATTCCACAGGCACCATGGCGTACCTCCAGTTCGAGGCCATCGGCCTGCCACGGGTCCGCACGAAGCTATCGGTCGCCTACGTCGACCACAACACGATCCAGTCCGGCTTCGAGAACGCCGATGACCACAAATACCTCCAATCCGTCGCTTCTCGCTTCGGCGTGCGCTATTCCCGACCAGGAAACGGCGTCTGCCATCAGGTGCACATCGAACGCTTCGGCGTACCTGGGCAGACCCTTCTGGGTTCCGACAGCCACACCCCTACCTGCGGGGGACTCGGCATGCTGGCCATTGGCGCCGGCGGACTCGACGTCGCCGTGGCCATGGGGGGAGGACCCTACTTCATCACCGTCCCGAAAATCCACCGTATCACGCTGAAGGGGCGCCTGAAGCCATGGGTCTCCGCGAAGGACGTGATTCTCGAGGTCCTGCGACGGCTTACCGTCAAGGGGGGTGTCGGACGCATCGTCGAATACGGCGGAGAGGGAATCGCAAGTCTCACGGTACCCGAACGGGCGACCATCGCGAACATGGGAGCCGAGCTCGGAGCGACGACGTCCATCTTCCCGAGCGATGCGGTCACGCTGGCATTCTTGACGGCGCAGGACCGCGCAGGGGACTTCGTGTCCCTTGAAGCCGACAAGGATGCCGTCTACGACGAAGAAACCGTGATAGACCTCGATGCACTGGTCCCGCTGACCGCGAAGCCGCATAGCCCGGACAACGTCGCGGAAGTCTCGTCGGTCGGCCCGATCGCCATCGACCAGGTGTGCATCGGGAGCTGCACCAATTCGTCATACCTCGACATGATGAAGGTCGCTTCCGTCCTCAAGGGCAATACCGTCCACCCCGACGTCTCGCTGGTCATCGCGCCAGGATCCCGGCAGGTTCTGTCCATGCTCGCTTCGAACGGGGCTCTCGCCGATATGATCTCCGCCGGCGCCAGGATCCTCGAGTCGGCCTGCGGGCCTTGCATCGGCATGGGCCAGTCCCCCCGTACCGGTGCGATTTCGCTGCGAACGTTCAATCGCAATTTCGAAGGACGAAGCGGAACCGCATCCGCTCAAGTCTATCTCGTCAGTCCGGAGACCGCCGCCGCCAGCGCATTGACCGGTGTATTGACGGATCCGCGCACGCTCGGCGCTCCTCCTTCCGTTTCCTTGCCACCGCATTTCGAAGTCAACGACAACCTCGTCCTCCTACCTTCCAAGGACGCGGAAAATGTCGAAATCGTCCGTGGACCCAACATCAAGCCCTTCCCCCGCAACACGCCGATGGCGGCCGCTCTGTCCGGGAAGGCGCTGATCCGCCTCGGAGACAACATCACCACCGACCATATCATGCCGTCGAACGCGAAACTCCTGCCGTACCGTTCCAACGTCCCGTATCTCGCCGGATTCTGCCTCACCCCCTGCGACCCGGACTTCCCGCAGCGCGCGCGAACGAATGGGGGCGGTTTCATCGTAGGCGGATCCAACTACGGCCAGGGTTCCAGCCGAGAACATGCGGCTCTCGCACCGCTCGAGCTTGGCATCCGCGTCGTCCTCGCCGTTTCCTTCGCTCGGATCCATATGGCCAACCTGATCAACAGCGGAATTCTGCCTCTCACCTTCGCCGACGTGGCGGATTATGAAAAACTCGAGGCCATGGATGAGCTGGTCGTGGACGAAGCACCGGTCCAGATCCGCGAAGCGGTCGGTGGAGCGGACGTCCTCGTGCGCAATGTCACGAAGGGAATCCTGATGCGCATGCGGCTCCCCATTTCCACACGACAGGCCGATATCCTGCTTGCCGGCGGTCTGCTGAATTTCACCCGGAAGGAAGGCTGATACAGATGACGTCCCGCGAACTGCGCGAAGGCAACCTTCTCGGTTCCCTGAGGAACCAGGTCTACCAGAGGCTGCAGGAGGATATCCTCGACGGGCGCTACGAACCCGATGAGGCCTTGACGGAACTGCGGATCTCCACGGAACTCGGCGTCAGCCGGACACCGGTCCGGGAGGCGTTCCGCTTGCTCGAACTCGACGGACTCGTCGTTTCGATACCCAATAAGGGCGTCGTGGTCCAAGGCATCGATGAACAGGATGTGGAGGACATGTTCGACGTTCGGGTCCACGTGGAGGGAATCGCCGCTCGACGCGCCGCTCGTTCGATGGATGAGCGGGAACGCAAGGAACTCATGGAAGCCCTTGCGCTCGAGGAATTCTATACGACGCGCGATGACCTCGATTCGCTGCAGGCCTCCGACTCCCGATTCCATGAGATCATCTTCAAGGGCAGCCATAGCCGCATCCTCCAGAACATCCTGAGGACGATGCACAGCCACACCCGAAGCGCCCGTCGACGTTCCCTTTCTTCCGAAGGCCGTGCCGTCGAGGCATTGGCCGAGCACCGGAGGATCATGGATGCGATTCTTTCCAGAAATCCCGAACAGGCGGAGATCCTCATGGTCGAGCATATCCGCAAAGCCGTCGGCAGCTACGAAAAGGCGATCAGAAGCAGGAGGTAGAAACCATGTCGAACCGTGAATTCAGCCCGACCGACCTCACTCTCGTCAAGAAGATGGCCGCACTCGCAGACCGCAAGGGACGAATCGACCCCGAGCTCTACGCGAAGTACGGCGTCAAGCGCGGACTTCGCAACGACGATGGCTCCGGCGTACTCGTAGGCCTGACCGAGGTCGGCGACGTCGTCTCCTATATCGTCGACGAAGGCGACAAGGTTCCAATCGAGGGACGTCTCTTCTACCGCGGCATCGAGATCAACGATCTGGTCAACGGATTCTTCCCGGACGGACGGTTCGGGTTCGAGGAGACCGCCTACCTGCTCCTTTTCGGTGAACTTCCGACGGCAGAAGAGCTGAGCGAATTCGAGCGGCTGCTCTCCATGCACCGTCCGCTGCCGCACAACTTCACCGAGGACATGATCCTCAAGGCTCCGAGCCCGGATATCATGAACAAGCTCGCGCGTGCGGTCCTCGTCCTCTATTCGTACGACGACTGCCCTGAAGACACTTCGGCCGAGAACGTCCTGCGCCAGTGCGTGGAGATGATCGCCCGCTTCCCCGTCATGATCGCGCATGGATACATGGCCAAACGACACTACTACGACAAGCAGAGCCTGTTCCTCCATTCCCCGAAAGAGGAATTCAATACGGCGCAGAACATCCTGCACCTCATTCGACCAGACGGCCGATTCACCGAGCTCGAAGCCCGCGTTCTCGATCTCGCGCTGGTCCTCCACGCCGAGCACGGCGGCGGCAACAATTCCTCCTTCGTGACCCACGCCGTCGCCTCATCGGGCTCCGACGCCTATTCCGTCATCGCCGCGGCCATCGGCTCCTTGAAGGGACCCCAGCATGGCGGGGCCAGCGGCAAGGCATACGACATGATGCAGGACATCAAGACCCATGTGAAGAACTGGCGGAACGAGGGCGAAATCGCAGACTATCTCGCGAAGATCCTCCGCAAGGAGGCCTATGACCAGAGCGGGCTGATCTACGGCATCGGCCACGCCGTCTACACCCTTTCCGACCCCCGCACGAAGCTGCTCCGCGACCATGCGAGAGCGCTCGCCTTCGAGGCGGGCAGGGAAGAGGAATTCGAGCTCTATACGACGACGGAGAAGCTCGCCCCCGAAATCTTCCACGCCGTGAAGAAAAGCGACAAGATCGTGTGCGCGAATGTCGACTTCTACTCCGGTTTCGTCTACAACATGCTGAACATACCGGACGAACTCTTCACCCCGATCTTCGCCGCGGCTCGAATCGCGGGTTGGAGCGCCCACCTCATCGAGGAGATCGTCAGTGGCGGCCGAATCATGCGTCCGGCCTTCAAATGCGTGCAGCCCCGCCGCAGGTACACCTCCATCGAGAATCGTTCTCCCGCGGAGTAAACGAGCTTCGAAAGACAAGAATGAAGGAAGCCGGGATAACCCGGCTTCCTTCGTTCTGGTGACCCATGGGAGAATCGAACTCCCGTTTCCGCCTTGAGAGGGCGGCGTCTTGGCCGCTTGACCAATGGGCCTCGTGCGCGGTGCTGATTATAGCATGCGCTTTCCGACAAAATCAAGGTCGCAGTAAGAAGAACCGTCACAACCGTTATTGCGAACATATGTTCGTGGATGCTATGATGAGGAATACCAAGAAGAATTCGAAGAGCGAAGGCCTCCAAGGCTCCCGGAGAACGAAGATGCACGACACGATCCATATCAAGGGTGCCCGCGAGCACAATCTCAAGAACATCGACGTCACCTTGCCCAGAGACCGGTTGATCGTCATCACGGGACTTTCAGGGTCGGGAAAATCATCGCTTGCCTTCGATACGCTGTATGCGGAGGGCCAGCGGCGCTACGTCGAGTCCCTCTCCTCCTACGCTCGACAGTTCCTCGGACAGATGGAGAAACCGGACGTCGACTATATCGAAGGGCTTTCCCCCGCGATCTCCATCGACCAGAAGACGACCAGCCGCAACCCGCGCTCGACGGTCGGCACGGTCACGGAGATCCACGACTATCTCCGACTCCTCTACGCCAGGATCGGAACGCCCCATTGCCCGGAGTGCGGCCGGGTGATCGAGAAGCAGACGACCGACCAGATGGTCGACACGGTCCAGCGCCTGCCCGAAGGGTCGAAACTGCTGATACTCGCTCCCGTCGTCCGAGGTCGCAAGGGAGAGTATGGAAAGCTCTTCGAAGAGACCCGCAAGTCAGGGTATGCGCGCGTGCGGGTCGACGGGTCGATGTACGAGCTCGAGGAGGAGATCCGCCTCGACAAGAACAAGAAGCACACGGTAGAGGTCGTCGTCGATCGGATCCAGCTGAAACCTTCGGTCCGTGGACGCTTGACCGATTCCGTAGAAACGGCCCTTGGCCTTTCCGGAGGGATCCTCCAGGTCTCCGTCCTGCCGGAAGGGGAGGATTCCAGAGAACCCTCCCAGGAACTGCTCTTCAGCTCCAATTTCGCCTGCCCGGACTGCGGCGTGAGTCTCGAGGAACTCTCCCCCCGCATGTTCTCCTTCAACAACCCCTACGGCGCCTGCCCGACCTGCAGCGGCCTCGGTTCCCTCATGAAGATGGACCCGGACCTCGTCGTCCTCGACCGTTCGCTCTCCATCAACCAGGGCGCCGTGCGCGCCGGCGGCTGGAACTTCGACGACGAGGACAGCTGGGCGCGCACCTACGTCGATGCGCTGTCGACCCACTACGGGTTCTCCCTCGACACCCCTTTCACGGAACTCCCTCCCAGGATCGTGGACATCATCCTATACGGCACGAAGGGGGAGCGGATCAAGGTCAGGCCGCCGGACGGTTCGCGTTTCCGCACGGATGCCTTCACGACGGACTTCGAGGGCGTCGTCAACAGCCTGGAAAGACGGTACAAGGAAACGACTTCGGACGACATGAAGGTCTATTACGAGCAGTTCATGTCCAGCAACCCCTGTCCCGCGTGCAATGGCGCCCGTTTGAAGAAGGAGAGCCTCGCCGTGACGGTGGGGGACTTGAGCATCAATGCGCTGTCCCGACTCCAGATCAGCACTTCGCGTGAATTCCTCACCCACATGCCGTTGTCCGAGCGACAGACGAAGATCGGGGAGCGGATCCTGAAGGAGCTCGACGCCCGGCTCGGCTTCCTCGTCGACGTGGGTCTCGACTACATCACACTCGAGCGCAACGCATCCACCCTTTCCGGCGGCGAAGCGCAGCGCATCCGCCTGGCCACGCAGATCGGCTCAGGGCTGATCGGCGTCCTGTATATCCTCGACGAACCCAGCATCGGCCTCCACCAGCGCGACAACGCACGGCTCCTTGCGACCTTGAAGAGACTGCGCGACCTCGGAAACACCGTCCTGGTCGTCGAGCACGATGAGGAGACGATGCATGCCGCCGACTACATCGTGGACATGGGTCCGGGCGCTGGCGAGCATGGCGGCTGGGTCGTCTGCGCAGGGACCGTGGACGACATCCTCGCTTGTCCGGATTCCGTTACAGGACAATACCTGAGCGGCCGCAAGCGCATCGAGATTCCGACGCGGCGCCGAAAACCGGATGGGCGCTGGCTGATCGTCAAGGGAGCCCGTGAAAACAACCTGAAGAACATCGACGTGCAGATCCCCCTCGGGTTGATGACCGCGATTACAGGCGTCTCCGGCTCGGGCAAGAGTTCCCTCGTCAACGAGATCGTCTACCGCAAGCTCGCGGCGGACCTGAATGGAGCGCGCATGCGCGCCGGGAAGCACGATGCGTTCCTGGGCATCGAGCATCTCGACAAGGTGATCGACATCGACCAGTCTCCGATCGGCCGCACGCCGCGCTCGAACCCAGCGACCTATACGGGCATGTTCGACTTCATCCGCGATATGTACTCCCATACGCAGGACGCCCGCGCCCGCGGGTACAAGCAGGGCCGCTTCAGCTTCAATGTCCGGGGCGGACGGTGCGAGGCCTGCAGCGGCGACGGGATGAACAAGATCGAGATGCATTTCCTACCCGATATCTACGTCACCTGCGAAGTCTGCAAGGGCAAGCGCTACAACCGCGAGACCCTGGAGGTCAAGTTCAAGGGGAAGAGCATCGCGGACGTCCTCGACATGAACGTCGAGGAGGGGCTGGCCTTCTTCGAAAGCATCCCGCGCATCCGAAGGAAACTGCAGACGCTGTTCGATGTCGGACTCGGATATATCCGCCTGGGACAGCCCTCGACCCAGCTTTCGGGCGGAGAGGCCCAGCGGGTGAAACTCGCGACCGAACTGTCGCGTCGCAGCACGGGAAGCACGCTCTATATCCTGGACGAACCGACGACGGGTCTGCACACCGCCGACGTCCATCGTTTGGTTGACATTCTCGACCGCCTGACAGAAAATGGGAACACCGTCCTGGTGATCGAGCACAATCTGGACGTCATCAAATCCGCCGACTACATCATCGATCTCGGTCCGGAAGGCGGAGACGCCGGCGGATGGATCGTTGCGGAAGGCACACCGGAACAGGTGGCCGACAACCCAGGCTCCTTCACGGGAGCGTATCTGAAGAGAGTCCTTCGAACGGAGCCCGCGCAGGGAGTGGTCCCCGCCGCTCCGAGTTCCAAGAACCCGAGGTAGAAAGAAGAAGACATGATCAAGTGTGCGAATTGCAAGGTGAACGCAGCCGTGATTTTCATCACCCGTTTCGAAAGCGGGTCGCGGCTGAATGAAGGTCTGTGCCTGAAGTGCGCCCGGAAGACCGGTATCGGACAGATGGACTCGTTCTTCACGCAAGCGGGGATCACCGAAGAGAACATCGACAACATGACGTCCAACATGAATCGCGTCATGGAGAAGCTCGGAGACCGCGATCCCGCGGAATTCCTCCGCGAGATCACCGCGTCCGGCAACCTGGAGTCCCTGATGGACGGGATGGTCGAGGACACCGATGAAGTCGTTTCCGAAGACGGTGACCGCGATGCCTCCGATGCCTCCGATGCCTCCGAGGGCAAACCGCGTCGGAGCGGCTTCATGCTGCCGGCGGCGACAGGACGTGAACCCGCGGATAACCCCTCGAACGAGCGCGAGACAGGGGACCGCCCCGCCCGCGAGCCCGGAGACGTCCGAACGGAGGACGGCTCCCCGAAGAGGACGAAGCGCAAGTTCCTCGACCAGTTCGGCGCGAACCTGACATCCCGCGCGCGGATCGGCAAGATCGACCGCGTCATCGGGCGAGCCCCCGAACTGCAGCGTGTGATCCAGATCCTCAATCGGAGAAACAAGAACAACCCCGTGCTTCTCGGTGAACCCGGCGTCGGGAAGACCGCGATCGCAGAGGGATTGGCCGTCAAGATCGCCGCCGGCGAAGTCCCGTCGAAACTCCTTCGGCAGGAGGTCTACCTGCTGGATATGACCGCCATGGTCGCCGGCACGCAGTTCCGCGGCCAGTTCGAAAGCCGGATGAAGGGCGTCGTCGACGAAGCCCGCGCCGCCGGCAACATCATCCTCGTGATCGACGAGCTGCACAACATCATGGGAGCAGGGGATGCGGAAGGGGCCATGAACGCCGCGAATATCCTGAAGCCCGCGCTGGCCAAGGGCGAAATCCGCGTTCTAGGGTCCACGACACTGGACGAGTATCGACGGTTCATCGAGAAGGACTCCGCGCTCGAACGTCGGTTCCAGCCCGTGATCGTGAACGAACCTTCCGTGGAGGACACCATAGAGATCCTGAAAGGGATCAAGGACTACTATGAGAAGCACCACCATGTCACGTACAGCGACAATGTGATCAAGGCCGCCGTCCGCCTGTCGGAACGCTACATCACCGAGCGCTTCCTTCCAGACAAGGCCATCGACCTCCTCGACGAAGCCGGTTCGCGCGCGAACCTCGCCGATGACCGCCTCACGCGGTTCGAGGCCATGAAGCAGGAGCTGGAAGGCGCCAAGGCGGAACAGTCCGCTCTCGAGATTCAAATCGAGAAGGCCGCTGAAGCACCTGTTGTCGAGGGAGCTCCCAAGGAGACCCAGGATCTGGCTTTCTACGAGCGGCAAGCGGAGGTCAAGTCCCATATCCTCCGACTCGAGGAAGACATCGCCTCTCTGGAGAACGAATTGTCGCCGACTCCCATCACGGAAGAGGACATCGCCCGGGTCGTCGAGATGTGGACGGGCATCCCCGCGATGCGGATCACGGAAGCCGAGTCCGAAAAACTGATGCACCTCGAAGAACGACTCCACAAGCGCGTGATCGGGCAGAACGAGGCGGTCTCCTCCATCTCCCGCGCGATTCGACGCAACCGCGCCGGCTTCGGCAAGAAGCGAAAGCCTGCCTCCTTCCTGTTCGTCGGTCCGACCGGAGTGGGAAAGACAGAACTCGTGAAGGCCCTCGCGGAAGCCCTCTTCGAGAACGAGGAAGCGCTGGTCCGACTCGACATGTCCGAGTTCATGGAGCCGCACACCGTCAGCAAGCTGATCGGTTCGCCCCCGGGCTATGTCGGATACGACGACGGCGGCCAGCTGACCGAGAAGATCCGCCGCAAGCCCTATAGCGTCGTGCTGCTCGACGAGATCGAGAAGGCGCACGCCGACGTGTTCAACATCCTCCTGCAGATCCTCGACGATGGGCGCCTCACGGACAGCCACGGACGCGTGGTCAGCTTCGAGAACGCCGTGATCGTCATGACATCGAATGCGGGAACAACGCTGAAGGCGAACGGAATCGGCTTCGGCGCCACCGGGCACGTCGCCATGGAGAGCCGCGTGCAGACCGTCCTGAAGGACATGTTCCGCCCCGAGTTCCTCAACCGCATCGACGAGACCATCGTCTTCCATGAACTCGAAAAGTCCGAGATCCGACGCATCGTCGACCTCATGCTGACCGAAGTGAAGCTGCATCTGGCGGAGAAGGGTCTCGCTCTGGAGGTCACCGAACCTGCGAAGGACCTGCTCGCGGAAAAGGGCTATGACCCGAAGTACGGCGCACGGCCGCTGCGGAAGACCATCCAGCGTCTGGTCGAGGACCCTCTGGCCGACATGCTGCTGACGGGAAAGTTCGTTGGATTCGGCATCGTCCGGGTTGGAACCGACGAATCGAACACGTCCCTCACCTTCGAGACCGTGCTCCAGTCTGGCAGTGGAACGGAATCCGTCGAATAGTTCAGGACCGGTAGCTGCCGTTGATCTTCACGTAGTCGTAGGTGAAGTCGCAGGTCCATATGCGGTCCGAGAAGGCTCCAGCTCCCAGACGGAGCGTTACGGTCACGGAACGCTCGGATAGGATGCGCTTGGCCTCCGATTCGTCGAAGGGAAGAGCGGTGCCGGACGCGCAGACCTGCAACCCGCCAAGATGGATGTCGGTGGTCGCCGGGTCGAAGGATGCCCCGGAGTATCCTGCCGCCGTCAGGATCCGCCCCCAGTTGGCGTCTTCACCGAAGAACGCGGTCTTGACCAGAGGAGACTTCGCGACGGCCAGGACGACCTTGTAGGCGTCCTCCGGCGTTTCGGCCCCTTCGCAGCGGACTTCGATGAGCTTCGTCGCGCCTTCCCCGTCCCGGGCGATCTCCCGCGCGAGGTGCGTGCATACCGCCTCCAGCGCCTCGAGGAACGCTTTGCCGTCTTCGCTGTCCAGGGTGTCGATGATGCGGTTTCCGGCAAGCCCGGAGGCCAGCGCGACGACCATATCGCATACGCTGGTGTCGCCGTCGACGGAGACGCGGTTGAACGTCCGGCCCGTGACGGACCCGAGGGCTTCCGAAAGCAGGGCGGGGGAGACCAGGGCGTCCGTGGTGACCACGGAGATCATCGTGGCCATGTCGGGGTGGATCATGCCGGAGCCTTTGGCCATCCCGGCCAGCAGGACGGTCGCACCCCCGGCCTCGAAGGACACGCAGGCTTCCTTGGGAACGAGGTCGGTGGTCATGATGGCGGCTTCGGCGCGGTGTCCCGCCTCGGTGCCGGTCGCGAGCGAAGATGCCGCCGCACATATTCCGGCGGCGACCTTGCCCATGTCCAGTACCATGCCGATCACGCCGGTCGAACCGGTCAAAACGGCTGCCGGCGGGAAGCCCAGCGCTTTCGCGACGAGGAATCCCATCTCTTCGGCATCCGAATCCCCCCGTGCGCCGACACAGGCGTTCGCATTCCCGCTGTTCACGACGACGGCTCGTGCGGAGGAGGAGGGGAGAAGCCGCTGGGTGCGCTGCAAGGAATGACCTTTCACGAGATTCCGCGTGAACACGCCACAGGCGGTCGCGGGAACGTCGCAGACGACGAGGGCGAGGTCGGGTCCACCGTTCTTCTTGAGTCCGCAGGCCACGCCCTGGGCACGGAATCCGGTCGGAGTGGCGATGCTTCCTTCTATGATCCTCATGGTTTCCTCCTCCTGACTTTCATTGAAGGTATCACCTGTTCCGACGATGCGCAAGGTGATTTCATGCGCCTCCGTGCGGTATAATGTCTTCGGAAGCCACCGCACCGCATGGGAGGAACACCGCATGGAATGGACGAGAGCCGGACTGAAGACCAACGCGAAGCGTTTCCTGAAGACCCGATATGGGTATGCATTCCTCGTTCTGTTCATCAGCGTCGCCATCGTTTCGGCCGGAAGCTCCGTGATCAGCATCATCATGTCCTTCGGATCCTTCCTGACCCCCGCCTTCATGGACTTCCAGGCCGGAGACCCGGGTTCGATGCTGACCCCCGGATACTTCGTCTTCATAGGTATCCTGACCCTCCTTTCCACGGTCCTGGCGTATGCTTTCCTGCTCCTCGTCGGCGGCCCGATCGAGATCGGCACACGCCGCTGGTTCAACCGCACACGGGAGGGCGGCGTGGCATCCCGCATCGGCATCCTCTTCTCCCTGTTCCGCAAGGGATCCTACCGCGGCGCCACCGGCGGCTACGCGTGGATGATGCTCTGGTCGTTGATCTGGTCGGTGCCCTATGTGATCTTCGTCGTTCCGGCCGCTCTGATCGGCTATGTCGTCACCTGGGACTCCTGGATGTCCTTCCTCTCCGCCATGGCGTCCCGCTCGGGAGCGGAGGTCGACCTTGCAGGCTTGGACTTCGCCTCGACTTTCGGCATCCAGCTTCCTGATACCTCGATTCTTCTTGGGCTTTTCGCCGTTCTTTCCGTTCTCTCCCTTCTTGCCGCGATTCCGATGATCGCCAAGACCATATCCTATTCCATGGCTCCCTGGATCCTCGCCGACAACCCGCGCATCGGCGCTCGGCGCGCCCTCAGGCTCAGCATGGCCATGACCCGGGGACAGAAACTCGATATCTTCGTCCTCTACCTGTCCTTCACCGGCTGGGTCCTTCTCGCGGTCCTGCCTGCGTTCTGCTGCATCCCGCTGGGCCCCATGTTCCTGAATCCCTATCTCTATGCGACGCAGGCGGAACTCTATGCATTCCTGAAGCACGGTTCGGTCGTACGAGGCGAGTGCTCGATGGAGGAGCTCGGATATCTGAAGGCGGCGATATCGGACGAGACGAGTCCACCGGTCTGACCCCATCGCGGATCGATGAACTGCAATACGCATCAATGGAGGAGATCGCCATGGAATGGAATAGATCCGAACTGAAGACCCGTGCAAAGGAATTCCTGAAGACGCGGTATTGGTATGCGCTGCTGGTCACCATCATCGGCGGACTTCTCGGGGGTGGTTCCAGCTTCTCGACCTCCTTCCGGAACAACACCGATTCCGAATCCATGAAGGAGTTCTTTGAAACCCTCGATCCGACGGTTCTTCTTCTGTTCACAGGAGCGGCCGCCTTCCTTGCGCTTCTTTCGGTTCTCTTCAACATCTTCGTCGGTGTTCCGGTTGGCATCGGCATGATGCGTTGGTTCTCCCGTACGCGGGAAGGTGGGGACCCTTCGAAGATCGGACTGCTGTTCAGCCTGTTCAAGAAGGAATCCTACCTGCCTTCCATCGGCGCTTCCCTCTGGATGCAGCTGTGGCTGTTCCTGTGGTCGTTGCCTTCCATCGCGCTTCTGGCTGTCGGCACGACCCTCATCGCTCTTCCCGGGGTATTCACCGGCGCCGTCGCGGTTGCGGGTGTCGCCTTCCTCGCCCCCGGTATCGTCTGCTTGGTGCTCGGACTCGCGGCACTTTTCCTTCCTATCGTGAAAGGATACGCCTACCGCATGAATCCATGGATCCTCGCCGATAACCCGCGGATCGGCTACCAGAGAGCCCTGAAGCTCAGCATCGCCATGACGGACCACCAGAAGCTCGATATGTTCGTCCTCGACCTCTCCTTCATCGGGTGGTTCCTGCTGGGGTTCCTGCTTTGCTGCGTCGGCGTGCTCGGCGTCCCGCCATATGTCAATGCTACCTTCAGCGAGCTGTACCATCTCCTGAAGCAAGACAGCATCCAGCGCGGTGAGAGCACCATGGAGGAGTTCGGCTATTCGCTCATAACCGAAACGCCGGCATTCACGGGAGATGCGACGGCATGACGCCGCATGTCAGGGAATACGACGTCGCGATCATCGGGGCTGGAATCGCAGGAATCTTCGCGGCCTATGAGCTGACGAAGGGGAATCCCGGTCTCAAGGTCGCCCTGATCGAGCAGGGCGGCAAGATCGATAAACGGGCCTGCCCCATCATCGACAAGCGCTCCGATTCCTGCATCGACTGCAAGACCTGCGCCATCATGCGCGGCTTCGGAGGCGCCGGAGCCTTCTCGGATGGCAAATTCAACTTCACGACGCAGTTCGGCGGCTGGCTGGGCGATTACATCAGCTCCGACGAGGTGATGGGTCTCATCGAATACGTCGACTCCGTCAACCAGACCTTCGGTGCGACGGAGATCGCCTTCTCCACCTTCACCGAGGAGGCGGACCGCATCCGCCGCCTGGCGCTGGGTTGCGACCTTCACCTCCTCGACGCCCGCTGCAAGCACCTCGGCACAGAGAAGAACCGCGAGATCCTCGCCCTTCAGTACAAATGGCTCGACGAACGGTTGGACCTGATGTGCGGAACCCAGGTCCACGCAATCCACAAGAAGATCGATGGTTCGGGATATGATCTCGAGACGGGGAAAGGTCACATCGGCTGCCGGTACCTCGTCGCCGCGCCCGGGCGTTCTGGCGCCGAGTGGTTCACCGGGCAGTGCCGAAGCCTCGGACTCGACCTGATCAACAATCAGGTCGACCTGGGAGTGCGCGTCGAGCTCCCGGCAGCCGTCTTCAAGTCCGTCACGGATGCCGTATACGAGGCGAAGCTCCTGTACCGCACCAAGCAGTACAAGGACGTCGTCCGTACGTTCTGCATGAACCCGTATGGATACGTCGTCACGGAGAACACCGACGGCATCATCACGGTCAATGGGCACAGCTACACCGACCCGGCGTTACGGAGCGAGAACACGAACTTCGCGCTTCTCGTCAGCAACCGTTTCACTTCTCCCTTCCGGGAGCCCTACCAGTACGGAAAACGGATCGCATCCCTCTCGAACATGCTCGGTGGCGGGGTGCTTCTTCAGCGCTTCGGCGATCTTGTCAGCGGCAACCGCACCAATGCCCACCGAATGGAGCAGAGCTTCGTACGGCCCACGCTGGATGCGACACCAGGGGATTTGAGCCTTGTCCTGCCGAAACGACATCTGGACAACATCATCGAGATGATCTATGCGCTCGACCGGTTCGCCCCGGGCACCGCAAACCACGACACCCTCCTCTACGGCGTCGAGGTCAAGTTCTACAGCTCTCGCCTGAACCTTACGAATGATCTGGAGACGCAGCTTTCGGGTTTCTATGCGGCCGGAGACGGTGCAGGCATCACCCGTGGACTCTCCCAGGCCGGAGCCAGCGGGGTCCTTGCGGCCCGAAGCATCCTGAAGCGGTTGAACTGACATGTGCGCGACCTTCCGGATCGATTTCGAGGAGGACGCGGATACCCTGCGGGAAATCGCCCGCCGGATCGAGGAGAAATACGGGGTCGACCGAATGGCCGAACTCGCAAGGACCGATCTGTTCCCCCGCTCGGAAGCGCCCATCGTCTCGAAGGACGGCATCGGAATGCTTCAATGGGGGTTTCCACTGCCCGGGAACTCCTCGTCCCGTGTCGTGTTCAACGCGCGCAGCGAGACGATCCTCGAGAAGCCGATGTTCCGAGCCAGTGCCTCACGCCGTTGCGCCGTGCCGGCCACGTCCTTCTATGAGTGGGACCACCGAAGCGGGAAAGCGCTGCGGATGCGGATTCGGTTGGAATCCGACCCGTTCTTCTACATGGCCTGTCTCTGGAACCGATTCCGCAAGGAGGACGGCACGACATTGAACGCCTTCGTCCTGCTGACGACGACGCCGAATGGATTGATTTCGCCATTCCACGACCGCATGCCCTGCATACTCGCCCCGGAAGACCTCCAGGCATGGATCGGAGATACGGTGGAACCTGCGGAGGCCCTCGGCCGTCTGGGGCCTTTCCAGGGCGCGTTGCGGCTCGAGGCGGCTTGATGCGCGGCAAGCGGATCCTCATCCTCGGCACCGGCGGCACCATCGCCTCCGCGGAGTCGACCCATGGCCTGCATCCTGCCTATCGCGCCGCCGAACTGCTCGCACGGATTCCCGAAGCGAGCGACGTGCCTGGGGTCGATGGAATCGACACCCGCGACGTGTTCCTGCTCGACAGCGCCAATATCCAGCCCGAGGAGTGGCGTGAGATCGCCCGTGCCATCGAGGTCGCATTGGGTGAATACGATGGCATCGTCATCACGCACGGCACGGACACCATGGCCTATACCGCGGCGATGCTGTCCTACATGCTCCGCGATCTCGACCGACCCGTCGTCCTTACAGGTTCGCAGATGCCTCTTGGGGAGCCATTCACGGATGCGCGCATCAACCTTCTGTCCGCCATCTCCGTCGCCGCCACGGCTCCTCGAGGCGTGTTCCTCGCATTCAATCGACGGGTGATCCACGGCTGCCGGGCCGTCAAGGTCCGCACGACCGGCGTCGACGCCTTCGAGAGCGTGAATTTCCCCTTGGCAGGTCACGTTGGGGATCGCGGTGCCGTGATGCATTATGAATGGCCGCTTCCACAAGGGCCTTTCCACCTGGACGACCGGTTCTGCCCCGATGTGTTTCTTTTGAAGCTGATTCCCGGCACGCGACCGGAACTCTTCAAGGAACTGGTACGTCTGGGATACCGCGGACTCGTCGTCGAGGCCTTCGGCATCGGCGGACTCCACTTCATCCGGAGGAATCTGGCGAAGGCGGTCGAAGAAGCCGTCGCGGAAGGCATGTCCGTCGTCGTGACGAGCCAGTGCCTCTACGAACGCACGGATCTCAGCATCTACGAGGTCGGACGCAGGATTCTCGACCGTGGCATCATCCCGGCGTTCGACATGACCACTGAAGCAGCCGTGACCAAGCTCATGTGGGTTCTGGGACGGACGACCGATCCCGATGAAGTCCGCCTGCAGATGCACCGCGATTTCTGCGGGGAAGTCTGCCTGACCGAAGACGAGGAGGCTGGATCTTGAAGTCCTATGAAATCCAATGCATTTCGCAGCCTGACGAGGTCATGGAGATTCCTCGCATCCTCATCGAGGAGGCACCATGGGGAGGCACCTATCGTCCACGCTGCGAAGCCGCCGTCGGCTGGCTTCCCGATGGGCTCGAGGTCCTGCTGGCCTGCTGGGAAGTGAATCCGAGAACGACCGAAAGCGAGCCCAACTCGGACGTGTACAAGGACAGCTGCCTCGAATTCTTCCTGACCCCGTATCCAGATACATCGAACGCTTATCTGAACTTCGAATTCAATTCACGAGGAACGCTCCTTCTGGGGTTCGATGGTCCGGACGGCGAGCGCATCCGCCTACCTGAAGCCGATGGGTCCCTCTTCGAAATCCGACCCGTGACGTTGGAAGGAGGGAAGGCATGGGGCATCCGCTTCCATATTCCGTTCACCTTCCTGCAGACCCTTTTCGGCGTCCCCGGCATGAAGCCAGGACATGTCTTCCGGGGAAACTTCCAGAAATGCGGGGACCTATGCGACATCGAGCATTATCTCTGCTGGAATCCCATCCATGCGGCGCAACCCGATTTCCACCGTCGCGCGTGCTTCGGGGCTCTCCGCATAGGGCACCTTCTGATATAATCCAGATAGTCTCGTCGACCGGATTCGTCCGGCAGAATGGAGGAGAAACTCATGGGTATCATGGATTTCATCAAGTCCCAGTTCATCGAGGTCATCGAGTGGACGGAGACGTCCGCGGACACGATGGTCTACCGCTTCCCGGTCCAGGGGAAGGAAATCAAGATGGGGGCTCAGCTCACCGTGCGGGAGTCCCAGTCCGCCATTTTCGTCAACGAAGGCACGATCGCCGATGTGTACGGGCCGGGACGCTATGAGCTGACCACACAGAACATGCCCATCCTGACCAAGCTGAAATCCTGGAAGTATGGCTTCAATTCTCCCTTCAAGGCCGAAGTCTACTTCGTGAACATGCGGCAGTACACCGACCGGAAGTGGGGCACCACGAATCCCGTCATGATGCGCGACAAGGAGTTCGGACCCCTTCGGCTCCGCGCCTTCGGCATCTACTCCTTCAAGGTCGAAAAGCCCGAGATCTTCCTGAAGGAGGTCTTCGGGACTTCGGCCGAATTCACGGTAGATGCGATCGAAGGCCAGATCAAGCGCTCGATCGTCTCCGGGCTGAGCGACATTCTCGGCGAGGCGAATATCCCCGCACTCGACCTGGCCTCCCGGTACGACGAGCTGAGTGCACTTGCCAAGGACCGCATGCAGACCCGCGTGTCCGGCTTCGGCCTCGTTCTTTCCTCGTTCTTCATCGAGAACATCTCTCTCCCAGAAGAGGTGGAGAAGGTCCTCGACAAGCGCACCTCCATGGGTGTCATAGGCGACCTGGGCAAGTTTGCCCAGTACCAGTCCGCCGAAGCCATCCGCGAGGCGGCCAACAATCCGAATGGAGGCGTCGCGGGGGCTGGCGTCGGGCTCGGCGCCGGTGTCGCCCTCGGCCAGATGATGGGCCAGTCCTTGAACGCAGCCGCGGCCGCCTCTGCGCAACCCGCACCCGCCGTCCCCGTTCCCGCTGCCGTAGCACCGTCCACCCAATGCCCGTCCTGTGGAAAGCCTGTCGTCGGGTCCCCGAAGTTCTGCCCCGAGTGCGGTGGAAAGCTGGAGCGCAAGTGCGTAGCCTGCGGTGCGGATCTCGGCGGAGCGAAGTTCTGCCCCGAATGCGGTGCCAAGGCCTAAAGGAAAGGGGATTGGTTCCCATGGATGAGCAACCCGAGAAGATCCTGAAGCAGTCCGAAGTGCAATGGAAGTGCGAGTCCTGTGGTGGACAGCGCGTCTTCGACCCCGATACGCAGAAACTCAAGTGCGAACAGTGCGGATCCGTGACGGAGATGTCGACACCGACCTCCGGAGTCATCGTCGAATATGACTTCGCCACGGCTCAGGAACGCGTCGACCCAGAATGGAACGCCTCGGTCCACACCTTCCATTGCTCCTCATGCGGGGCGAAGACCCTCCTTGGAGCGGTGGAGACGTCGAGCCGCTGCGCATTCTGCGGGTCGCCCCATGTCGCCGACGGCATCTCCGTACCCGGAATCCGGCCGGAATCCGTCGTTCCCTTCAAAGTCGACCGGAAACAGGCGAACGAATCCTTCCGCGTCTGGCTTTCGAAACGATTCTTCGCACCTGCGGCTGTAAAGAAGGAATATCTGCAGAACCGGATTTCCGGAGTGTACCTGCCATACTGGACCTATGACGCCGGTACCGAGTCGGATTATACGGCTCAGGCCGGAGACTACTATTATGTCACGGTGACTCGACAGGAAATGCAGAATGGGAAGTCGGTTTCCGTCCAACGCCAGGAGCGCAGGATCCGTTGGCGCTTCGTCTCCGGACATTACACGCAGGGTTTCGATGATGTACTCGTCACCGCAACGAAGACCGTGGAAAGGAAATGGCTCGACAAGCTCGAGCCGTTCCCGATGGAGGCGTTGCAGCCCTATCGGCCGGATTTCCTGTCCGGATTCTCGGCCGAACGCTATGGGGTCGACCTGAAGGAGGGGTTCATGGGCGCGCAGCAGAAGATGGACGCCCAGATCCGTCAAGGCATCACGCGCAGCATCGTCGCGGACGAGGTGAGGATATCAAGCGTCAACACGCGCTACGAGAACATCACCTACAAGCACCTGCTGCTGCCGCTTTGGATATCTTCCTACCGCTATGGCCAGAAGACCTATCGGTTCCTGGTCAACGGACACACGGCGGAAGTGACTGGATCCTACCCTGTCAGCGTTCCCAAGGTCCTACTCACGATTCTCGCCGTAGTCGCGGTTGTCGTCGTGCTCTATCTCCTCATCAGCCAGTCGACGGGAACCTGATTCGGTCGCAACTC
>CAZOHH010000003.1:20758-74886 GCA_964579735.1 uncultured Oscillospiraceae bacterium
CGAAACATAAAGACTCCCGGGATCCTACGATTCCGGGAGTCTTCATCTGGTGCGCCTTCGGGGATTCGAACCCAGGACCCACTGATTAAGAGTCAGTTGCTCTACCAACTGAGCTAAAGGCGCACGCCTTGATGCATGATGGATTATACGAATCAGGATTCCCGGTGTCAACAAGGATTTTCAGACATGGGAATGGTACGATGATGAAAATGGGAGGTTCGAGATGAACGAAGCGAAAATGGACCCGACGACTCCTCTCCGCTACGATGCGTCCCTCGACGAACTCGTACTGCTGGATCAGACGCGTCTTCCAGGAGAAGTGGTCCATATCCGCCTGCGTTCTGCGGAGCAGGTGTTCGAAGCCATACGCAGCCTTCGCGTGCGCGGCGCTCCTGCGATTGGAATCGCCGCCGCCTTCGGGGTCCTGCTCTCCGTCAACGCGTTGCGTACCGACGACCTGCGCGATATACGCCGACACATCGACGAGACCTGTACCTATCTCGCGACTGCGAGACCCACGGCCGTCAATCTTTTCTGGGCATTGAACCGAATGAAGTCACGCGCCGCACGATTCAACGGGGAATCCGGCGAATCCCTTCGCGCTGAACTTCTCCAGGAAGCTCAAGGAATCCTTCGAGAGGATGAGGAAGGGTGCCTCCGCATCGGCGAGAACGGTCTTGCATTGCTCCGTCCCGGCATGGGGATCCTGACGCATTGCAATGCAGGCTCTCTCGCGACCTCCCGGTATGGAACGGCTCTTGCGCCGATCCACCTCGGACAGGAGCGCGGATATGGCTTCCACGTCTTTGCCGACGAAACCCGTCCGCTCCTCCAGGGAGCCCGTCTGACCGCCTACGAACTGATGGCGAAGGGTGTCGACACGACCTTGCTCTGCGACGGGATGGCCGCAAGCCTCATGAAGACCGGCAGGATCGACGCGGTGATCGTCGGCAGCGACCGCATCGCGGCCAATGGCGACGCTGCGAACAAGATCGGCACGAATGGCGTCTCCATCCTCGCCCGCCACTTCGGGATTCCCTTCTATGTCTGTGCACCGGTTTCGACCCTGGACATCGCCTGCCCGGATGGCGATTCCATCCCGATCGAGTTCCGTGGCGCCTCGGAGGTGACGGAGATGTGGTACCGGACCCGGATGGCTCCGGAGGAGGTCAAGGTCTACAACCCCGCATTCGATGTCACCGAGGCAGACCGCATCGATGCGATCGTCACGGAACGTGGCGTGCTGCGGCCCCCCTATGGTCCTTCCATTGCCCGGTTGTTTTCAAGAGAGGGAGGGAAAGCGCTTTGAGAGACGCCATGATCCGCAGGGAGATCGTCGAAATCGGTCGAAGAATGTATGCGAGGGGACTTGTCGCTTCCTTCGATGGAAACATCAGCGTGAGGACTCCCGATGGACGCGTGTGGACGACCCCGACAGGTGTGCCGAAGGGGTTTCTCAAACCGAGGGAGCTGGTCTGCGTCGACCTCGAAGGCAACATTCTCGCAGGAAGGAGGGCGCCTTCCTCGGAACTGAAGATGCACCTTCGCGTTTACCATGAGAATCCGGCTGTCTTCGCCGTGGTCCACGCCCACCCCCCGGTCGCGACTTCCTACGCCATAGCGGGTTATCGACTCGACCGTGCGATTCTCGCCGAGCCCACGGTGACCCTTGGCATCGTACCCGTAGCTCCCTATGCGACGCCTGGGTCTCAGGAGGTCCCGGACTCCATCGCACCGTACTGCAGGACGTCCAACGCCGTCCTGCTTGCCAATCACGGTGCCCTGACATGGGGCGCAGATCTATTGGAAGCCTATGGCAGGATGGAGTCCGTCGAATACTACGCGACGGTTCTGATGAACACGCTGAGCCTGATCGGACGTGCGAATGTCCTCGGTACAGCGCAAGTCGACAAGCTTCTGCGCATTCGGGAATCGCTCGGCATCCAGGCGGGAGGCATACCGCCCACGGTCCAGGAAGAGTCGAATCTCGGTGGATTCCCATCGGTACCCCTTCCGCGCCGAGAGACGTGAATGTGCCGATGGCATCGAGGGGAAGGCTCCCCGAAGGCGTCTCTGTGCTATAATCCCCTTGTCCACAGGAGGTCGCCGCCCCATGAAACGTCTGCATTCAACCACACCCGATGATCCAGGCGCGGATCCGGCCATACAGATTCGAAAGGTCGACCCGACGCGAAAACCCGGAAATGCCAGGAACACGATTCGGTTGATCGTCCGAGTCGTGGCGCTGGTCGTGCTGGTCGGATCTCTCGTCAGCCTCGCCATTACGGAATACCAGTACTACCAGGCAAGACGCGATTTCGACGTCATCCGGAACACTCTCCCGACGGAATCGATCGAAGAGGTGTTCAATCACCCCACGGACGCGGTCGTCGTGACTCCGGAACCTGGCGAGACCTATGAGACGCTGCTTTCGAGCGACATACTGATCACTTCGGACGGCGTTCAACCCCAGTATGTCCAGCTCTACAGGAAGAATCCGCAGCTCGCCGGATGGATCCGTTTCCCGGGTTGGCCGTTGTATCCGATCGACTATCCGATCATGTACTCCGGCGACAACGACTTCTACCTCCGACGGGACTTCTCCAAGAAGCACTCCAGCGCCGGGTGCATCTTCATGGACGGCGCCAATGATCCGCACACGATAGGACGCAATCTCGTGCTCTATGGGCACGCCATGAGATCCAGGACCATGTTCGGCAACATCGAGGACTATCCGGAGAACAAGACCGGGTGGGAGACCAGCCACACCATCTACATCGACCTGCTCTGGACGCGACTCGAATACGAGGTCTTCTCCACATACTACACCACCAGTACGGCCGACTACCGGCAGACATATTTCGCCGATGACGCGGGGTTCGGCAGTTACGTGGATATGCTCAAGGCCCGGTCGGCTCACGACTTCGGGGTCGAAGTCGGACCACGCGATCGGATACTGACCCTTTCGACGTGCCAGAACGATGTCGGCCACGATCGTCGAGTCGCTGTCCATGCAAAGCTCATCCGCAGGATCGTCTTCAACCGCTCGAACATCTCCTCCGCGGAAATCACGGGGGTTCCGCCCGGCGTGACCGGTGCCGTCGTGCCGACCGACGTCCCCAAGAATACGCCGACCCCCTTGCTTTCCCCTGAACTGCCCAGCCCCACTCTGGAGCCAACCGTCGACCCGACTCTCGAACCCAGTCCGGTGCCGACGCCGGATCCCGACTTATCTCCGATACCGACCCTTGACCCCACTCTTGAGCCGACTTTGGCGCTGACGCCGGCGATATCGACGACTCCGGAGCCAAGTGCTTCGCCGACCCCGAATCCCTGATTTTCGCATTTACGGAAGGAGCCCAACACATGGCCAAGGTCTGGTTTTCCGACATGACATTCGAGAAGTACGCCCAGGATAGCGTCTTGACCGCGAAGTTCGGCCGCATGCTCGACCAGGCCGGCCTCGAGGCAGGTTTCAAGGGTGCGAGGACCGCCATCAAGATGCACGTCGGCCGTGGCACCGGGTACTCCACCATTCCCCCCATCTTCGTCAAGATCCTGGTCGACCGGCTGAAGAAACTCGGTGCGAATCCGTATCTCATCGACCAGTCCGTCGATGAGGCACCGGCGCGCGGTTATACGGAAAGCTATTTCGGTTGCCCGATCACGACTTCGTGCTCTGTGACTGAGAAATACCTCTATCGAAAGGAAATCGGCTTCAAGACCTTCGAATACGCGAACATCGGCGGGAATTTCCATGATGCCGATGCCGTCGTCGTTCTCTCCCACATCAAGGGACACGGCGCCTGTGGATATGGCGGCGCCTGCAAGAACATCGCCATGGGCTGCGTGGATGACCACACGCGCGGTTGCATCCACGGACTTGAAACAGGACTGACCTGGGACGAGTCGAAGTGCACGCACTGCGAGGACTGCATCGCGAGCTGCAATCACCACGCCAACAGCTTCGTCGATGGAAAGTACGAAGTGTTCTTCCACAACTGCACGCTGTGCCAGCATTGCGTGAAGGTCTGTCCGACCGGTGCGATTTCCCCTACGGGCTCGAATTACGAGGATTTCCAGCAGGGAATGGCGCTTTGCACCCGTGCCGCCCTCGAACATCTGCCGCGGGAGAAGGTCTTCTACGTCAACGTGATGCTGCAGATGACCGCCATGTGCGACTGCTGGGGATTCACTACGCCTTCGATCGTCCCCGACATCGGAATCGCTTCCTCGTATGATATCGTCGCGGTCGAACAGGCCTGCCTCGACTGCATGCGAACGGAGGATTTTCTACCCCAGTCGGTGCCGGTCGGCTTCGAAATGGGTACGAAGGGGCACCTGCTCGAGCGCATCCACGGAAAGGACCCCTTCCTGCAACTCGATAAACTGGCAGCCCAGGGTCTTGGATGCCGCTCCTACGAACGGATCCTGGTCCGCTGACGTGGTCGTCTTCGGCATCGACCCTGGCTATGCTCTCACCGGATACGGGGTCGTCGAATACAAGGGAAACCGATTCCGAGTGATCGACTTCGGAGTGGTCAGCACAAAACCTGGCGTCCCGATGGATCGAAGGCTCCTTCAGATATCCGAAGAGCTCGAGCAGTTGATCGCCGCGGCGAAGCCCGATGCCGTCGCCATAGAGGAGCTGTTCTTTTCTAGGAATGTGACGACGGCGATTGCAGCGGCCCAGGGGAGAGGCGTCGCGATCGTGACGGCCGCCCGCGCCGGCATTCCGGTATACGAATACACGCCGATGCAGGTCAAGCAGGCGGTCAGCGGGTATGGCCGAGCCGACAAGAAGCAGGTCCAGGAGATGGTCCGGATCCTCCTGGCCCTCGATGCGATTCCAAAACCGGACGATGCAGCCGATGCCCTTGCGATCGCGATCTGCCATGCACATGCGGGCACGGGCTGGACGAGCGGAAGGATGGTCTAGGGGGATGTACGCCTATATCAAGGGACGAATCGCCTTTCGACAGCTCGATGCACTGATCGTCGAGGCGGGAGGAATCGGATATCGCATCCAGTCCGCACCTGGATTGATCGATCGATTCGGTCGCGATGGCGAGGAGGCGACGGTCCATACGCACCTGTATGTCCGAGAGGATATCATGGCTCTCTATGGCTTTCCGACACGCGAGGAGCTGTCGATGTTCGAGATGCTCCTCACGGTATCGGGCATCGGTCCGAAGGTCGCAAGCAACATCCTCGCCGTCGCGTCTCCCAGCCGCGTCGCCATGGCCATCGTGACCGGCGATGCGAAGACGCTCACCCAGGCTTCCGGGTTGGGCAAGAAGGGCGCGGAGAGGCTGATCCTCGAGCTCAAGGACAAGTTGAAGGGGGTTTCGGCGACTTCGAATGGGACCGCAGGTGCGGGGGAGATTCCGCCGTCGACCGGTGGACCCGATGGCGTTCGCAAGTCCGAGGCCATGGCAGCCCTCGTCGTGCTCGGATATACTGCCAATGATGCGGCGCGCGTCGTTTCGGCTGTCCACCGCCCGGATATGGAAACCGAGGAAATCATCCGCGCGGCGCTGCGTGAAAGGGTGAAGTAGACCATGAGCGTGGATTTCGAGGATTTCCGAGAGGACGACCGCATCATCGGCATGGAACGGCGCCGCGAGGATACCGAGGAGGCAGGTCTCCGGCCGACCCGATGGGGTGAATACTTCGGTCAGACGCGGGTCAAGGACAACCTCAGGGTCTTCATCGAGGCCGCCGCGAAGCGCAAGGAAGCCCTGGACCACGTCCTGCTCTATGGCCCTCCCGGACTCGGGAAGACCACGCTCGCGGGAATCATAGCCGCCGAGCTGGGCGTCAACCTGCGCATCACGTCGGGTCCCGCCATCGAGAAACCGGGTGATCTGGCGGCGATTCTGACGAACCTTGCTGAAAGAGACGTGCTCTTCATCGACGAGATCCACCGCCTCAACCGCAGCGTGGAGGAGATCCTCTATCCCGCCATGGAGGACTACGCGCTCGATATCATCATCGGCAAGGGACCAAGCGCACGCTCGATCCGTCTCGACCTTCCGAAGTTCACCCTCATCGGCGCGACCACCCGCGTGGGATTGCTCACCGCTCCGCTGCGTGACCGGTTCGGGGTGGTGAACCGTCTGGAGCTCTATGCACCCGAGGACCTTCGCCAGATCCTGTTGCGCGATGCGGCCATCCTGAAGATCGGCATCGACGAAAGCGGTCTGGCCATGATCTTGACCCGTTCGCGCGGCACGCCCCGCATCGCGATCCGGCTTCTGAAGCGCATGCGCGATTTCGCTCAGGTTCGAGGCACCGGCACCATCGACGCGGAAGTCGTCCACATCGGACTGGCCGCTCTGGATATCGACGAAAAGGGCCTCGACCGCGTGGACCGACGGATGATGGAGAGCATGGCGACGATGTTCGGTGGCGGTCCGGTCGGACTCGACACTTTATCGGCCTGCACCGGCGAAGACCCCGTCACGATCGAGGATGTCTACGAGCCGTTCCTGATGCAGCTGGGCTTCCTGGCCAAGACGCCACGCGGTCGGGTCCTGACCCGACTGGGATGGGAACACCTCGGGCTCGCCTGTCCCGAGGATTACGAGCGTCGTTTGAAGGGCATCGGGAACAATCTTCGACAGCTGCGGCTCGACCTCGATCTCGGAGAGGAGCCCGAGGAGCACCCATGAAGACCTTGCTCCATGTTTGCTGCGGCCCCTGTGCCGAGTGGCCCGTGACCGTCCTGCGCGAAGGCAGGGGTGGCTTCCAGGGAGATGGGCTCGTCGGTTACTTCTTCAACCCCAACATCCATCCAGCCGACGAACACTCCCGTCGCTTGGAGAATGCGGTTCATCTTGCAGGGGTGAGAGGACTCCCGCTCGAGGTCGACCCTTTCTTCGACGAATCTCCCTTTCGCGCGCGCATGGAGGACCCGTGCGTCCATGGCGACGGGACGGCTTCCCCACGCTGCCGCATGTGCTATGCCCTGCGCATGGAAGCCACCGCGCTCAAGGCCGTCGAAATCGGCGCGGACGCCTTCACGACGTCACTTCTCGTCAGTCCGTACCAGGACCACGAAGCCATCATCGAGATCGGGCGGGAGGCGGGCAGACGCCACGGCGTCCTTTTCCTCGAGGCGGATTTTCGCGACGGCTATCGGGAGGGGCAGAGGATGGCCCGAGAAGACGGTTTGTATCGACAGAAGTATTGTGGCTGCATCGCATCGTTGTCGCAGAGCGGGCCCGTGCGATAGTACCTCGCCAGGGGTGGATCCTCACTGGTCAGATACGGGCTCCGGCCGTCTCCTTCGGCGCCCTGGGCGTCACGAACAGCGTCTTGTAGGTGTCGTAGACCACCATGCCGGGCTTCGCTCCCGGGGGTTTCCGAACGTTCCGCACCGGACAGAAGTCGACAGCGGTCTTGGCCCCTTCCGTGGTATCGCTGCGACGGTCAGCGAGCGTCGCACGGCTGAACCACGCGGCAATCGATGCAGCTTCGAGCATCGTGGCGTCCGGGACATCACGACCCTCCCTGCGTACGATCACGTGGGTCCCGGGAGCCTTCTGGACGTGGAACCACAGATCGCTCGAGGAAGCTTTCTTCAGCGTGAGTTGATCGTTCTGCAGGTTGCTTCTCCCGACCAGGATGTCGAAACCGTCCGTTGATATGAAGTGACGTGGAGGCAAGGCCTTGGGCTCCTTGCGGGGCTTGCCGCGAGGAACGGGCTTCGTGGGAGCCGCCTTTCCATCGAGTTGCGCGGTTTCCAGGCGAAGCGCCTGCAGGTCCATGAGGTCGACGGCGTGGAGAACGCCCTGTCGAAGTGTTTCGAGATAGGCGATTTCCAGGCGGTCCTCTTCGGCGAGGCGAAGACTCGCTTCCTCCTTCAACCGCTCCTTGGTGAACTTCTTGAAATAGCGCTGGGCGTTTCGGGAAGGGGAGAGGGTCGAATCGAGCGGCACATCGACTCGAGGGGCGTCCTCCTGGTAGAAGTCGCGAAGGGATGCCATGGAAGCGCCTTCCGGGATCTCCGTGAAGGATGCAAGAATCAGATCGCCGAATCGTTTCCATCGATCACGGTCCGCGCAGGCCGCACGGTCCGATTCGTGGATCGACAGCTTCTTCACCATCTTCTCCAGGCGGGTGTCGACGGTTTTCAGCAGATCGCCACGGGACTGATCGAATACGTTGCGCAAGGCTCGGCCAGCATAATGGGATTCCATTCCCTCCGTAACGGAATGGACCCGGCGTATGATACCGGAATCCGATAGTGGGAGGCAGTGGAAGTCGTAGGGAACCGGATCCTCCTCGAAGCGGAAGAAGACCGAAGGTTCGAAGTGGCCGGAGAGAATCCGTTCCAGCGTCGACCGGAGGGTGCCAAGGATGCGTTCCAGTGCTTCCCCTTCGAGAGAATCGAGACGTGCGGAAGGGTCCTGGGAAGCCCGGCGGCAGACATCGCGGCAAAGAGGAGGGGAGAAGCCCTGGATGGATGCCAGGAGGGCCTTCTCGAGCGGCAAGGACGGCAAGCAGCCTGCAAAGGGATCGCCTCCGCGTTCGAGGGATGCGAGCACGGCCGCGGCATCCGGTTTCCCCTGCGTGGGAACCGGTTCGTAGAATCGTCCCGGCATGACTTCGCGGACGCGGCTGACGGAATGGTCGACATGGAGGATGCAATCCAGGATTCGGTCGTGTGCGCCGACAAGAACGAGATTGCTCTGCTTGCCCATCAGTTCAGCAATCAGACTGCGCTCCACGTGGTCTCCGAGTTCGTCGACGGTCTGGATGCGGATGACGAATACGCGTTCCCAGAAAGGGGTCGTGACATCGATCACACGGCCTCCGGACAGGTGTTTGCGGAGGAGCATGCAGAAGGACGGCGCCTCGGGCGGATTGTCGGCCGAGGAGGTGATGAAATGGATCCGGGGGGCGGAGGGGTTGGCGGAAAGAAGGAGTCGGAGGTTCGTCGAGTCCTTGCGGAGCATCAGGACGACGTCGAAGCGATCCGGCTGGTATATCTTGTCGATGCGGGCTCCGGACAGGGCTGCGTCCAGTTCCGCGGCGAGGCACTTGGCTGTGATTCCGTCGAGCGGCATGGGTCCTCCTTGCACTGCGTAGCCCAGTATACTACACTCGGGTCAGGTCCCGGCGAACGGAAGCAACCAAGGAGGAACCATGGCGGAGCGCAAATCGGTCGCAAAGAAGAAGGGGTTCGGCACGGTTCTCGGAGCCCTTCTCGTGAAGACATATCTGGGCCGCATGGTGCTCACCCTCGTTGCGGCGGCGGTCGTCTGCGGGCTGGACCTTCTGGCTGCGGGCAATGCCTACGAAAGGTTCTATTGGCTCGTCGGACTGGAATTCCTATTGTTCGCCGTCGCGATATGGGTCGTCTATATCGTTCGAAAGGTCAGAGAATCATAGCGGGGGTCTCTCCGGCAGGTCTTCTTTTCTGGTTCTCGAGAAGCTTGCGGATCTTCTCCGTGGGATCCATCAGACCGGCCAGAGAGGCATCGTGGTTGATGGCGTCGATGATGAGGGCCACGAACTTGCTCATGTTGACATCGATGAACCAGGGCGCGGAGAGCAGTTCGGGTCGGTGATAGATCAGGTTGGTCGACAATACGCGCGATATGATGCCGTCTTCGTATGCCTGATTGAAGGACTCGACTCCGTCCGTGAAGAGGCCGAAGGTGGCGGCGCAATAGATGCGGCGAGCCTTGCGCGCCTTCAACTCGCGGGCGAGGTCGAGCATGGATTCACCGGAGGAGATCATGTCGTCGACGATGAGGATGTCCATCCCTTCGACGGACTCGCCGAGGAATTCGTGGGCGACGATCGGATTCCGGCCGTTGATGACCTTCGTGTAGTCGCGGCGCTTGTAGAAGGTGCCGAGGGGGACGCCGAGCATCGAGGCATAGTACATCGCCCGGGAGATTCCGCCTTCGTCCGGGCTGACCACCATGAGGTCCTCGCCGCCGAGAAGAAGATCGGGAATCCTGTGGATCATGGCCTTGATGATCTGGTACGTCGAGGAGATGTTCTCGAAACCACCGATCGGAATCGCGTTCGCGACTCTCGCGTCGTGGGCATCGAAGGTGATGATGTTGGCTACGCCGAGGTTGTACAGCTCCTCGAGCATGAAGGCGCAATCGAGTGATTCACGGGAATTCCTCTTGTGCTGGCGGCTTTCGTACAGGAAAGGCATGATGACGTGCACTCGCCGAGCCTTGCCGCTGATGGCGAGAATCGTTCGCTTCAGGTCCGTGTAGTGGTCATCGGGGCTCATGCGGTTCTCGGAGCCGAACATCTGATAGGTGCAGGAGAAATTCAGCACGTCGGCGAGGATGAAGATATCGTGGCCTCGGACGGTATGGGTAATCACCGCTTTCCCTTCGCCGGATGAGAACCGAAGGGTGTCCACGGAGATTCGATAGTCCGAGCGCATGAACCCGGGACTCCCGGATGCATGCCTGGGGTTCGTCTCCCGATACTCGACGCGGCGCCGATGCAGATAGGTGTTGACGCTCTCGGCGAACTCGACGCTGCCGCGCAGCGGGATGATTCCGACCGGACCGACGGGTTGCATGGCATTGTCGCCGTACTGGTTGTAGAGGTAGTAGTTGGACTCGTTTCTTGGCGAAGTGGACATCAAAGCACCCCCTGGGTTATCGTATCCTCATCAAGGCAAGAGTGCCTTCAACTATATCAAGCGAGATTTGCGTCCGATTGTCAACAGGAAGGTAGGAAATTCGTGGATTTCAGAAGGACCCGACTCCATTCGGTCTCCGGTGACCTCGCCGGCCTCCCCCCTCCGGAACGTCCTGAAATCGTCGTGGTGGGCCGCTCGAACGTCGGGAAATCCTCGCTCGTCAACGCACTGGGCGACAATCGGACTTTGGCGCGGATCAGCTCGATGCCCGGCAAGACGCGTCTCGTCATCATCTTCGACGTCGACGGCCTGCTCTTCCTCGTCGACCTGCCCGGATACGGCTACGCCAAGGTCGCCAAGGAAAAGAAGAAGGACTTCTCCAAGCTCGTGGAAGGGTATCTTCATTCCACCCGCGATCTTCGTATGGCCATCCATATCGTCGACATCCGCCATGAACCTTCTCCGGAAGACCAGCTCATGCGGGGTTGGCTCCTCTCCCGCGGAATCAGGACCGTCACCGTCCTGACCAAGGCGGACAAGCTGACCCGCATGCAGGTGCTGGAACGGCATGCCGCCATCCGAAGCTTCTTTGCCCTTGGCGAGGAGGACCGCACCATCGTCTTTTCAGCCGAGAATCGGACCGGAGTCGAGGAATTGCGCGGTATCATCGAAAAAGTGGTGAATTTGACGTCCATTTAGCTTCATTCGTCGTTCCATGTCGATGGTTCTCCAGTCATTCTCCCAAGCCGTTCCCTTAGCATGGAAGTGCGGAAGGGGGTGGGGTCTTGGCGTTCTTGGAATGGATCCTTCTGGAGTCGCGTCTCCGGCCCATGATTCCGATCGCGTGTGGCCTGTTCCTGGGAATCGTCGTCGGCTTCGAGGCGGATCTCCGGTATGCCGCTCCTTGTGCCGTCGTCGCAGGGGGGACTCTTTTCATGACCCGTCGCATGAGGAAGGAGCTGCGCTGGCCGGTGCTTCTTTGCATTGTGGCATTCGTCGTCGGGGGTGCCCGCTGCCTCCTTGCGACGGAATCCAGTCGTTCGGCTGCGAATCGACTGGATGGAACGACCGGAGTCTTGACCGGAGCCTGCCTGGAGAACGAGACCGACATGTCGAGTGGTGTTCCATTCAGTCGCTCCCTCGTTTCGATGGAGGGAGTCGGTCTTGTCCGCCTCGTCCAGCCAGGGGAGGGTATCCCCTACGGAAAAACGGTCGAGATCCCCGTGGTATTCGAGCGGCCGCAGTCGCAACGGAATCCTGGAGGGTACGATGAACGGCTGCGACTCGCGAAGGACGGCATCTTCCTGAAGGCCATTCCGCAAGGCCCCGACCGCATCGTGGATGGGGCGAACACCGCAGATCCCCTTGTCGTGGCCGGATCGGACGTCCGGGACAGCATCTCGAAGGTCTATCGGCAGATTCTCCCAGCCCGAGAGGCGTCCCTCATGGCGGGCATGCTGCTCGGTGATGTATCCGGCATGGATCCGAAGGACGAATCGGACTTTCGCCTGGCAGGGCTTTCCCACTTGACCGCGGTCTCCGGATCGAATGTCGCCTTCATCCTGGCACCTGCGGCGCTGCTCGCCTCCCGCGGGAGAATGACGCGACGCGCCAAGGCGGCCTCGCTGAGCCTTTACCTTGGCTTCTTCGGCTATGTTACGGGATGGGAGGCGTCCGTTACCCGCGCCATCCTCATGGCGGCGGTCGTCCTTCTCGGAAGCGTGCTTCTGCGAAAAGCGGATGCGTTGAGTGCGCTCGCCTCGGCTTGCATCGCGATGCTTCTCGTCGATCCGTTGACGGCCTTCGACAACGGATTCCGGTTGTCGGCACTGGCTACCCTCGGGTTGGTCGGTCTGTCGAAGCCGATTGGAAGGGGGCTGTCCTCGTGGATCCTCCTCCGCGCCGATTCACGCGGCATGCGCATCGCAACCGGAACCGTCGAGCTCCTAGCGGTTACCCTGGCCGCCCAGGCCGCGGTTCTTCCCGTGTCCATCCCCATGTCCGGAAGTCTCTCCGCCATTGGCCTTCTATCCAACCTGCCGGTGGTTCCACTTGCAGGTCTCATCACGCTCTATGGCGGAGCTGCCGGCCTACTCGGCCTGATAGTCACTTTCATAGGAGGAGCGCAGGCCCTGTCGTCCCCGATCGTCCACCTCTTCGCGGAACCTTTGAAGGGGTTGCTTCGCTTTGTGCTCGACGTTGCCGGTTGGGCCGCTGACGTCGATTTTCTTCGATTTCGCGTCCCCGTGGCGACCGCCGTCCTCTTTCTCCCGGCGCTTTTCCTCTGTTTGCTCGCGGTTTCCATACCGCGGCGGGAAATCAGGAGGACATTGCTCCACAGTTCCATGGCGATGGTGTCCGCGGCCCTGATCGTGGTGGTCATGACAAGATGGTTCGCACCGGACGTCACGGTCGTCTTCGCGGATGTAGGACAAGGGGACTTGACCCTGATCGTCACCCGTGACGGCCATTGTGCGATCATCGACGGAGGACCCGGATCGGAGGATGGAACGGGGGAAGGTCCCTCCGCATTGCGAGGGTTGCTCGACATATACGGCATCGACCGCGTCGACCTCGCCTTCGTGACCCATGGCCATGCGGACCATGCCGGCGGAATCCTCTGGATGCTTCAGAATGTCCGTTGTGGAACTCTGGTCGTGCCCTTTGGAATGCAGGCCTCGGCCGATGCTTCGATGGTGTCGGACTCCGGCGGAGGGTTTCCGGGTTCGAAGGAGGGCACGCAATTGTCAAGTCTCCTCCTCGACTCCGCGATCGAGGCTGGAATCTTCGTGAAAGAGTCGGGTTCGAATGATAGAATGGAACTCGGCCGGTATGCGGCGATTGCGGTTCTATACCCTCCACCGGTCTCCGTGCCTTCCGACGACGCTCCGTCGACGGACGCCAATGCGAGATCCCTTGTCCTGCGGATCGAGTGCGGCGGATTCTCTTTTCTGGTCGCCGGAGACGCCGACTCGACAACGGAAGAATGCCTCATCGCGGATGGGCCGGTCTCCTCGGTCGACCTGCTCAGGATTTCGCACCACGGGTCCGCCTACTCGACCACGGAGGAGTTCCTGGATGCCTTCGCTCCGAAGTTCGCCGTCGTCAGCGTAGGTCCGAACCTATACGGGCATCCTTCTCCAAAGACGCTGGACCGGCTGTCGCAGGCGGGATGCAGGACCTTTCGGACGGACCTGGATGCCGCCGTGGTCGTGCGGGTCCGGAATAGCATCGCCAAGATACTGGAATGGAATCGGAAAGGAAATGAATAGGATGGCGAACAGACCGCCGAAACCTGCGGGGAACCCCTTGGACTCCATCCGCTTCGACCTGAAGGAAGGAACACTTGGCCGCGTCTATCTCTTCTTCGGAGAAGAGGAGTACCTGATGCGCGTCTATTCGGCCGCCATCGCGAAGAAGATTCTTGCGCCCGGTGCGGAGGGCCTCGACCGGATTGTCGTGGATGGGGATGGAAAGCCCTCGAAGGTCGACTTGCGGCGTCTTGCGGCCGAGGTCGGCACGCCCCCGTTCCTTTCCACGCGCAAGTTCGTGCTGGTGCGCAACTCCGGTCTATTCAGCATGGATAAGAAGGGAAGCGGCAAGGAGGAGACTCCGATCGATGAAACGGACGATGATGAGGACGACGAGTCGACTGCAGGCAAGGACACGGCGAAGGAGCGCTCCGAAACCCTCGTCCGTCTGATCGAGCAGGTTCCCGACAGCGCCTGCCTCGTCTTCATGGAGAAGAAGATCGACCGTCGCGTGAAGAAACCACTGGAGGCGATCGAACGCTGCGGTCGGGTCGTCGAATTCTCCCTGCAGGACCTTGGTTCGCTGCGCACCTTCGTGGCCCGCGAACTTTCCACTGCCGGCATCGCCATCGATACGGAAGCCGTGGACTCCTTGCTGGTCCGGTGCGGCAACGCCATGCAGACCGTCGTCTCCGAAGTCGAGAAACTCCGGCTCTATTGCGCGGGGAACGGCACCGTGCGAGTGACCTCGGCGCTCGTCGAGGAGATCTCGATACCCGATCTGGCCGGCAAGGTATTCGACATGACCGATGCCCTCGGCCAGGGACGGCCTGGAGATGCACTCTCCATCCTGGACACCCTCGTCGCCCGCAAGGAACCCGTCCAGCTTCTACTATTCATGCTTGCCCGCCATGTGAGGTTGCTCATCCGCACCAAGGAGACGCCGGACCGCGATCGTCTGCCCTCCGTCCTCGGCGTGCCGCCTTTCATCGCAGGACGATATGCCGACCAGGCGAAGAACTTCTCCCTCGAGACGCTGGAAGACCTCCATACACGCTGCTTCGAAGCCGACTCGGCCTCCAAGTCGGGGCGGATCCCGGATCGCATGGCACTCGAAGCGGTCCTCGCGACCTTTCCGGTTCGAGTGCCTTCCTCGCGGCGTGCGTAGGTCCTGCCCCGTGGACCTGCGAGATTGACGCCCGCCACCACGCCCCCCTATAATATGTCGAACCAACCGACCGGGAGGTAGGATAGATGCAAAGAATCGCCATGAAAACGCCGCTGGTGGAGATGGATGGGGACGAGATGACCCGCATCATCTGGCAGCAGATCAAGGATACCCTTCTGGTCCCTTTTGTGGACTTGAAGACCGAGTACTACGATCTCGGGCTCGAGAATCGCGATGCCACGGACGATCGGGTGACCGTCGAAGCGGCTTTGGCCACGCAGCGGCTCGGTGTCGCCGTGAAGTGCGCCACGATCACTCCGAATGCCCAGCGCGTCGAGGAATACCACCTCAAGAAGATGTGGAAGAGTCCGAACGGCACGATCCGCGCGATCCTCGATGGCACCGTCTTTCGCGCTCCCATCGTCGTCGACTGCATCAAGCCCTTCGTCAAGCCCTGGAAGAAGCCCATCACCATCGCCCGTCATGCCTACGGCGACGTCTATCGCGACGTCGAGACTCTCGTGACCGGTCCGGCCAGGGCCGATCTGGTCGTCACGTACCCGGACGGTCGGACGGATACGGTCCGCATCCATGACTTCGAGGGTCCCGGAGTCGTCCTCGGGATGCACAACCTCGACGGCTCCATCCGCAGTTTCGCACGCTCCTGCTTCACCTATGCCCTATCCGTCCACGAGAACCTCTGGTTCGCAACAAAGGATACGATTTCAAAGACCTACGACCACCGATTCAAGGACATCTTCGCCGAAGTCTTCGAAGCGGAATTCCAGGAACGTTTCCTTTCTGCCGGAATCGAGTATTTCTATACGCTCATCGACGATGTGGTCGCGCGCATCATGCGCTGCGATGGCGGCTTGATCTGGGCATGCAAGAACTACGATGGAGACGTGATGTCCGATATGGTCGCCTCCGCATTCGGCAGCCTCGCCATGATGACTTCGGTCCTCGTCTCCCCGGACGGGAAATTCGAGTACGAGGCCGCCCATGGAACCGTCACGCGCCACTACTACAAGCACCTGAAGGGGGAGAGGACGTCGACGAATCCCATGGCGACGCTCTTCGCATGGACCGGCGCGTTGCGCAAGCGTGCCGAACTCGACGGCCTTCCCGACCTTTCCGATTTCTCCGACCGACTTGAAAAGGCCGCTTTGGAAACGATATCCGCTGGAACCGTTACCGGTGACCTGGCACCGTTGTGCGAACTCCCTTCCGTGACCGTCCTGGACACGAAGGGATTCTTGACCTCCATCGCGGAGCGGCTTTCCGCGCCTACGACGAAATGATTCCATACGATCACGGGAGGATTCGATGATGTCCTACTACGAAGAATGGCAGAAGAAGACCGACGAAAACGCCGATGCGAATATCCGCGAGGCCTTCATCAAGAACTATTACGCCGAAGAGCGTGAGGCCTATGACCGGATCCTAACCGCATTCCCCGATACGCTTTCGGGAACCGCGAAGGACCTCCGCGATCGTCTCGGATTCACCGACCCGGTCGTCTTCGCGGGTTTCGTGGATGGCCTCAACCCCAGCCTGGCCACACCCGTTCCCCTCGAAACGATGGACGACGCCTCCATTCTCGACTTCGTCATCGACTACGAATCGCTGTTCTGGAACATGCACGAAGCGAAAGCGGATTGGCTTTACGAGCTGGATTCCTGGGACGGCGTCCTGGCCGTGGAGAAGCGCGACGATATCGTGAAGCGCTTCCGCACATCGAAGATGGCCGTCAGCAGCAAGGTCGGCAGAAACGATCCATGCCCCTGCGGCAGCGGACGCAAGTACAAGGTCTGCTGCGGGAAGTCCTGAAGAGGGACGTGAAGGAGGCACCCATGGCGAGGGACCTGGTTCGAGTCAAGGAACTGTATCGCAATCCGACGGATTTCGAAGGTCGTACGATCAAGGTCGGCGGTTGGATTCGGACCGTACGCGACCAGAAGAGATTCGGCTTCATGGAACTCAACGACGGCACGTTCTTCAAGAGCCTTCAGGTCGTATTCGAGGAAGGCGGCATCGAGGATTATGCGGCCGCTGCCTCTCTCGGCACCGGCGCTGCGATCATCGTGACCGGCCGCCTCGTCCCGACTCCGGATGCCCGCCAACCCTTCGAACTCAAGGCCGACAGAATCGAGGTCGAAGGCCCCTGCCCACCGGATTACCCGCTGCAGCCGAAACGCCATAGCGTGGAGTTCCTGAGGACCCTTCCGCACCTCCGCCCCCGAACCAACCTGTTCTCGGCCGTCTTCCGCGTCCGATCCATCACCGCATTCGCGATCCATCGCTTCTTCCAGGATCGCGGCTTCGTCTACGTCCACACTCCCATCATCACCACCAGCGATGCCGAGGGCGCTGGACAGATGTTCAAGGTGACCACGCTCGATATTGGAAACCCACCGAGGAAGCCTGACGGGAACGTGGACTTCACGGAGGATTTCTTTGGAAAGCCCACCCATCTCACCGTCAGTGGACAACTGAACGTCGAAAGTCATTGCATGGCGTTCCGCGACGTCTACACGTTCGGGCCTACCTTCCGTGCGGAGAATTCCAATACCGCAAGGCACGCAGCCGAATTCTGGATGATCGAACCTGAAATCGCGTTTGCGGATCTGAAGGATGACATGGCTCTCGCGGAGGAGATGCTGAAGTTCGTCATCCGTTCCGTCATGGAGGAATGCCCCGAGGAGATGGAATTCTTCAGCTCCTTCGTGGACAAGGGACTCAAGGAACGTCTGGAAAACGTACTGCAGAATGAATTCGCGACGATCACCTATACGGAGGCCGTCGCCCTTCTCGAGACGATCAAGGAGCGGTTCCAGTACCCTGTAGCCTGGGGAGCAGACCTCCAGACCGAACACGAACGCTACCTGACGGAGGAGGTCTTCCGCAGACCGGTCTTCGTGACGGATTATCCGAAGGGAATCAAGGCTTTCTATATGCGCGTGAATGAAGACGGAAGGACCGTCGCTGCCATGGACTGCCTCGTTCCCGGCATCGGAGAGATCATAGGCGGCAGCCAGCGGGAAGAGCGCGTGGACGTGCTCGAACTCCGCATGCGGGAGCTGGACCTCGATCCAGACGACTATGCCTGGTATCTGGATATCCGCCGTTTCGGGGGGACCCGGCACGCCGGATTCGGTCTTGGATTCGAACGCCTCCTGATGTATCTGACCGGCGTCTCGAACATCCGCGATGTCCAGTCCTTCCCCCGGACGACCGGCTCCGCGGAGTTCTGAGGTCATGCCCGTCCGGCCTCCTTTCATCCTCGCATCCGGTTCCCCGCGTAGAAGGGAGCTGCTCGCGCGCATCCTGTGCGAGAACGGATTCGACTGGTTCTCGACCGATTTCGACGAAACGGTGGGGGATGCGGACGCTTTGGACCCATGCGCACTCGTTCAGCGCTTCGCGGACGGGAAGCGGGAGCGCTGGACGGAACAAAACGCCCATGGCCCCTACGCGGATTGTCTCGTACTTGCGGCAGACACCATCGTGACCCTCGACGGCAAGGTCCTTGGGAAGCCCGTGGACGAAGAGGATGCCCGAAGAATGCTGCATCTCCTTTCGGGAAGACGACACGACGTACTGACAGGCCTTTCCCTTGCGTGGGTCAAGGATGGCTCCGCGCTCTTCCTGCTTCGCCATGTGGAAGATACCGCCGTCGTATTCGCACCCCTCCCGTCCTCGCTGGTGGACTGGTATGTCGCGACCGGTGAACCCTTGGACAAGGCCGGCGCATATGGCATCCAGGGGCATGGCGCTCTACTCGTCGAGCGGATCGAGGGCTGCTACTACAATGTCATGGGGCTTCCCATCCAAAGGCTGGCCACGATGCTCGGACAGATCGAAGATATCACGGGGCTCTCTGGATTCGTCTCCCATCTTTCCCCGATGCGCACCGGATGCGAGGATGTCCGGAGGGAGAGCCCCAGCCATGGACTTGATCCATCTGACCACGACCCGTCTGCCGGAGACCGAACGACCTTATGAAAAGCTCGAAGCCCTGGGGGCACCTGCGCTGACGGACGCCGAACTGGTCGCCATCCTCATTCGGAGCGGGACCCGCACGGAGAACTCCCTCGTCGTCGCCTCCCGCCTGATTCTTCAGGGAGGGGAGGGGAGAGGGATTTCCTTCTTCGCTGACGCCACGGTCGAGGAACTCCGAAACGTCCCCGGAATCGGCAGAGTGAAGGCCATATGCCTCAAGGCCGCCGTCGAGCTCGGGCGCAGGGCGACACGAGGTGGCGCGACACGCGGCGGAGAAAGGATCCAGGACCCTGAAACCCTCGTCGATGGGGTTCTCGATGGAATGCGGTTTCTGGAAAGGGAGGAGATATGGGCGATTCTCCTCGATGTCCGCGGACGTCTGATCCGAACGATCCGCTTTTCAGGCGGAGGTCTGGCCGCATCGGTGCTCCTGCCGCGCGACCTCTTCCGGGATGCCATCCGAAGCGGCGCTTCGTCTCTCGTCCTTGCACACAACCATCCCAGCGGCGACCCTGAACCAAGCGAGGAGGACATCCACGCCACGTGCCAGGTTCGTGAGGCCGGCGACCTGATTGGAGTCCGATTGCTCGACCACATCGTGATGGCTTCGGGGGGAAGCGTCTCCATGAAACGTCGTGGATTGGTTTGAAGGAACCTGTGATATCGGGTATGATGATTCCCGGATGTCGTTCTCACGGCAGGTCCGAGATCAGGGAGAATCGATGCGCGGTCTTTTCAGGAATCGATTGGTGCTGCTCCTGTTGGCGACGATGGCGCTTCTATCGCTCGTTCTCTTCACTTCGATTCCCGGAAGCCCACTGTACCAGGTGACGTCTCCGGTCTCGTTGCTCCTGCAGCCCGTCCAGAAAGCGTTCCAGGCATCCTGGGGAGCGGTGTCCGGGTTCTCCCAGTCGGTCTTCGAGGCGGAAGCCATCCGAAGGAAGAACGAAGCTCTCCTGCAGGAGATCGCGAGGCTCCAGAACCAAGTGCAGCAGCTCCAGGAGAGCGGTCGGCGATGGGAAGACCTGAAGTCCGCTTTCCAGATCAAGGAAACCTTCTCCGACTATGAAATCGTTGGATGCCAGGTCATGACCCGGTCGGCCGCATCCTGGTTCGATCTCTTCCGTGTCGATGTCGGTGACCGGGATGGGATTTCCGTGACCGAAACGAACTCGTATCCTGTCGTCGACCCTGCGATGCATCTCGTCGGCAGGGTCTATTCCTCCGATCTGGTCAGTGCGAAGATCCTGCCGGTCGTCCATCAGGGCAGCGTCGTCGACGGTCGGATTCAAAGACCCGGCGGATATCCAGTCCGGGTTCGCGGCGATATCCTCCTTCGGGATGAAGGACTCTGCTTCGTGGACCGGATTTCAGACGAGGCGATTCTTGAAGTGGGTGATGTGGTGATGACTTCTGGGGAAGGCGGGCTATATCCTGCAGGCATTCCCATCGGAACCATCGCTTCGATTTCGTATGGGCAGAACGATGCAGAACGGACGGCGACGCTCAAGCCCTTCGTCGATTTCGATACGATCACCTACCTCTTCATCATGAAGGAGAAGGCGTCCTGATGCAGCTTCCTCAGCGCACACGATCGATCCTGTTCTACTTCTTCGCGACCCTCGTCCTCGCGCTGATCCAGGTCACCCTTCCCGATCGTACGCTCGGGTTCCATGGAAAACCCGACTTCATGCTGGTCCTCGTGGTGCTTTCCGGATTCTTCTATGGCCCTTTTGAAGGGGCGTTGGTCGGAATCGGTTCGGGATTCCTCCGGGACTCCTTCGCAGGGAGCACGATCGGCGCCGGCATGCTGCTCTTCATGTATATAGGCATCTTCTCCGGTCTTCTTTTCCGGAAACAGTTCCGAAAAGGCTGGCTCGCCGGCCTCCTGCAGGTGATTCTATTCTCGACCTTCACCTATGTCCTCGTCGACGGCATCGAGATACTCCTGCAGACGCAAGTCGGATCCTTCACGTTCGTCGATTGGACGCAGGAATTCTTCATGACGAAGTTGCCCGTTCTCCTGGCTTTCAACGTCGCCGCTTCGTTTCCCCTCCTTCTTCTCCTTCGCTTCGCGGGTCCACGTCGACGCGGGGTTCCCCAATTGGGTGCGGATGATGTCGCCAAGGACCTGTGGCAAAGCCCATGAAGAAGCGAGAGAGCTCCCATGCTCGCCCTGCGGGGAATTCCCCTTCACGATTCACGACGGCTCTGACCTGGGGAAAAGGGATCATCCACAACCGATTCGCTTTGCTATCCATCGTCTTCGGACTCTGCGGAGCGACGATTCTCGTCACGACGGCCTCGTTGCAGCTGACACCGGCCGCGGGCTCGCAGATCGCGGGCACGACCGGCGTCACGCGCCAACGCGTGATCAGCGCGACCCGTGGCGATATCTTCGACCGGTACGGCACGCCGCTCGCAGTCAGCAAGTCCATACGGATTCTATCCATCGCTTCGGCTGGCCTCGACAACAAGACGCTCAACGCGATGCTTCTGGATCTCGCCAAGACGCTCGAAGAGAATGGGGAAACCTTTGATGACAGTCTGTCCGAGCATTTTGCGGTTTCACCGCTCCGTTTCGTCGGCACGGAGGAGGAAACGGTCGCATGGCAGTCCGGCAAGGCACTGTTCAATCTGAAGGCCGCTCCACAAAAGGTCGTCGTGTCCTATTACGACAATACCTACATCAAGACCGACCCCTATGTCTTCTACCGGTATCTTCGCGAGACCCTCTTCGGCATCGACCCTTCGTACAGTGAACTCGATGCATTCCGAATCCTGCGCCTTAGATATCGCATATACCGCGATTCATGGGCGTTCCGCCAGGGTACGCCCATCCCCGTCGCAAGCGATGTCCAGGCATCGACCGTCCGATACCTGGAAGAACAGAACTATCGGTTCCAAGGGGTGCTTTCGTCTACCGAATCCCACCGCGTCTATCTTCCGGACGCCATTCTCGCAAGCCACGTCATCGGATACGTCAGGCGCATCTCCGCGCGGCAGCTGGAGGATCTGGACGTACTTGGCTACTCTCCTTCGGAAATCATCGGACAGACCGGCGTGGAGTCCTATGCAGAACGGTATCTCCATGGACAGGACGGGGTCGTGCCCTATAACGTCTGGTCGAATCTGGGAGCCGACGGCATATTCTTCACCGAGTCGGCCGGCCGAGCCGCGGTCTCCGGTTTCGACGTCCGACTCACCCTCGACATGAAACTCCAGAAGATCGCCATCGAATCCCTGGTGCGGAACATCGAATACATCAAGCAGAAACAGGACGACAAGAGCAAGAACGATGCCGATTCCGGCGCCGTGGTCATGATGGACGTCCAGACCGGCGAGATTCTGGCCATGGCAAGCTACCCTTACTACGATCCGAACGACTTCGTGCTCGCTGCGTCCGATAGTGCGGCTGCGAAGCGCATCGCCGCATACCTTGCGGACAACAAGAACAAGCCCATGCTCAACCGGGCCATCATGGAGAACTACGCGCCCGGTTCCACATTCAAGCCGTTGACAGCCACCGCCGCGCTCGAATCGGGCACCATCACCCCGAATACCATCGTTCACGACCCAGGGGCCATCGACATCGGGGGCTGGAAGTTCAAGTGTCTGGAATACCCTGTCCGTGGTCACGGCGATCTTTCCCTGACCCGAGGCATGGCGACTTCCTGCAACATCTTCTTCCAGCTCATCGGGACCCGTGCCGGAATCGACAACATCAACCACTGGGGCTACCTCTTCGGACTCGGTGAATACACCGGGATCGACCTTCCTGGAGAAGTCCGCGGCATCCGTGCGAGCAAGGAGATGAAGAAGCGCCTTCGCATGAATCCGGAGGACCAGGTCTGGTTTCCTGCCGACACCGCCCAGACCTCCATCGGACAGTTCGACAACAGCTTCACGGTCCTGCAGCTCTGCCGGTACACCGCCGCCTTGGCGAATGGTGGATATCTCGTGACGCCGCATGTGGTGAAGGACATCATCCGCCCGGACGGGTCCCTGGTTCGAGCCGAATCCCTGGACACCACGAAGATCCCCGTTCAGGATGCGACCCTTCGCGCCATCCGCGAGGCCATGATAGCTACCGTGACGGATCCACAGGGTACCGCACGCAAGGCGTTCAAGGACTTCCCGATATCCGTCGCCTGCAAGACCGGAACCGCTGAAACGGGCCTGGAGGATCGCGCGTCCTCGAACGCCCTCTTCATCTGCTATGCTCCTGCAGACAATCCTCAGGTCGCCATCGCCCAGATCGTCGAGAAGGGCGTCTGGGGCTCGAACACGGCCGGCATCGCACGAGACCTCCTGTCGGCCTATTTCGGGCTCGATTGAGCTCGTCCGATTCCAGCTGCACGCATACAATGCGTCGCACTTGTAATGCGGAGGCCGTGCCGTTATCATGAAATGGAATCTAGAATGACGGGAGGGCATAGGTGAAGATCGTATTGCTTGCCGACCACCGGAAGAACGAGTTGCTCGTGAACTTCTGCATCGCCTATTGCCGGATCCTCGAGAAGCATGAGCTCGTTTCGGTCTCCAACACCGCTCGTCTCGTGAAAAGCGCTTCGAATCTAGAGGTCATCGGTATCTCCGCGGACAATTCGGGAGGACTCGAACCCTTGGCTTCCCGTGCGATCTTCAACGAGATCGATGCCGTCATATACCTTCGCGACCCGATGCTCGACGAATACGACCTTCCCAACCCGCTGACCCGCGCCTGCGACGTGAACAGCATTCCCTACGCGACGAACCTCGCGACAGCCGAGGTGCTCGTTCTCGCCATAGACCGCGGAGACCTTGACTGGCGCAAGCTGATCCGTTGACCTTCTGCTGCGATTCCCACTTTCCGTCGAACTACACAACCCGACCTCCTGCCGAGGCCGGGTTTTTGATTTGACGAATCGCCGAGCACCGCATAGAATCCATTTGAATGCCTAGCGAAGCCACTTTGAAGCCCCAAGGACGGAGGCCCCCCATGTACCGGATCATCGAGAAGAAGTCCCTCAATCCACAGGTCAAGCTCATGGTCGTCGAAGCGCCCGTGGTAGCGAAGAAGGCCAAGCCAGGCCAGTTCATCATCCTTCGCGTCAGTGACGAAGGCGAACGCATTCCATTGACCATAGCCGGGTACGACCGCGACGCCGGAACCATCACGATCGTGTTCCAGGAGGTCGGGAAGACGACCCGTGCCCTCGGTCAACTCGAGGTGGGGGAAGGTATCCTGGACTTCGTCGGCCCGCTCGGCATCCCTTCCCATGTCGACGGCATCAAGAAGGCCTGCGTCATCGGTGGGGGGCTCGGCACCGCGATCGCCTGGCCGCAGGCCAAGCACCTGCATGAAGCGGGCGCCGAAGTCCATATGATCTGCGGCTTCCGCAACAAGGACCTGATCATCCTCGAGGACGAGATCCGTGCCTCCAGCGATCGAGCCGTCATCACGACCGACGATGGTTCGAACGGCGTCAAGGGCTTCGTCACCGACCAATTGAAGGCTCTGATCGCCGAGGGAAACCAGTACGACGTCGTCATCGCCATCGGACCGCTCGTCATGATGAAGTTCGTCTCGCAGTTGACCAAACCCCTCGGCATCAAGACCATCGTCAGCCTGAACCCCGTCATGATCGATGGAACGGGCATGTGCGGCGGATGCCGCGTCACCGTCGGTGGCAAGACGAAGTTCGCCTGCGTGGACGGTCCTGATTTCGACGGTCACGAAGTGGATTTCGACGAAGCCATCCGTCGTTCCTCCATGTACAAGGACGAAGAGAAGAAATCGGACGACCTGCACGCCTGCCGCATGGGGGGACTCGCCAATGGCTGACATGAGCCTTACGAAGTATCCGATTCCCGAGCAGGACCCGGATATCCGCAACAAGAACTTCGCCGAAGTCTCCCTCGGCTATACGGAAGCCCTTGCGAAGAAGGAAGCCGCCCGCTGTCTTCAGTGCAAGCACAAACCCTGCATCGCGGGCTGCCCCGTCCAGGTCGACATCCCAGGCTTCATCCTGAAGATCGCCCAGGGAGACCACGAAGGAGCCTATGCGATCCTGAAGGACACGAATACGCTGCCGGCCGTCTGCGGTCGCGTTTGCCCGCAGGAGACCCAGTGCGAGGAGAAGTGCGTTCGCGCGATCAAAGGAGAATCCGTCGGGATCGGCCGACTCGAGCGCTTTGCCGCCGATCGGCACATGGAGAAGGTCTGCGAGGCTCCGATTCCACCTGTGCGGAACGGCAAGAAGGTCGCCGTCGTCGGGTCCGGACCAGCTGGTCTGACCTGCGCCGGGGACCTCGCCATGCTCGGATACGAGGTGACGGTCTTCGAGGCGTTCCACGTGCCGGGCGGAGTGCTGATGTACGGCATCCCCGAGTTCCGACTCCCCAAGTCGATCGTCCAGAAGGAAATCGACGATCTCCGCAAGATCGGGGTCAGCATCCTCACGAACCGTGTCATCGGACGTGCGGAAACCGTCGACGAACTGCTCGACGAAGAAGGGTTCAGCGCCGTCTTCATCGGCACCGGAGCCGGACTCCCTTCCTTCATGAACATCCCGGGAGAGAACCTGAACAGCGTCTATACCGCCAACGAGTTCCTGACCAGGATCAATCTCATGAAGGCCTATAAATGGCCGGAATGCGATACTCCCGTTCGAATCGGAAAGCGCGTGGCCGTCATAGGAGGCGGAAACGTCGCCATGGACGCCGCCCGCTCCGCGAAGCGTCTCGGCGCGGAACAGGTCTGCATCGTCTATCGCCGCTCGGAGCAGGAGATGCCCGCACGCCTCGAGGAAGTCCATCATGCCAAGGAGGAGGGTATCCAGCTCGTCACGCTGACGAACCCCACCGCCATCCTGGACGACGGCAAGGGCTGGGTCCGCGGAATGACCGTCGTGGACATGGAACTCGGCGAAGTCGATGCCAAGGGCCGTCGCTCCACCCACACGATCGAGGGCTCGGAACATGAGCTGCCGTTCGAGACCGTCGTCATCGCCATCGGGCAGAGTCCGAACCCCTTGATCAGACAGACGACTCCGGGCCTCTCGACCCAGCGCTGGGGCGGCATCATCGTCGACGAGAGCACCGGGGAGTCCAGCAAGCCCCGCGTCTATGCAGGCGGCGATGCCGTCACGGGTGCCGCGACCGTCATCCTCGCCATGGGCGCAGGCAAGATCGCTGCGAAGGCCATCGACGAGATGATCCGCGCAAAGCAGGACTGACGGCATGCGTGCGCTCGTCCAGCGCGTAACGCGCGCATCGGTGCGCGTGGAAGGGGAGACGGTAGGCGAGACCGGCCCCGGACTTCTCGTCCTGGTCGCCGTGTCCGTGGACGACGGGCTGGATGAAGTCGGCGGAATGGCCGCGAAGATCCTGCACCTGCGGATCTTCACGGACGAAAATGGAAAGATGAACCGTTCGATCGAGGACGTCCGGGGAGGAATCCTCCTGATATCGCAGTTCACGCTCTACGGCGACGTTCGAAAGGGGAACAGACCCGGTTTCGAGCTTTCGGCTCCGCCTGGACAGGCCCGACCTCTCTACGAGTCGCTCGCTTCGGCTCTCGCCGCAACAGGACTGTCCGTGCAGACAGGACGTTTCGCAGCCCACATGGAGGTCGAGCTGGTCAATGATGGCCCGGTGACCCTCCAGATCGACATGCCGCCGGTCTGATGCGACACATGCCTGCCGCATCGCACTTTACAGGCGACGACACCGGTGCTACGATAGCCCATACAACGTGATGAAGGAGAGAGTAGGCGTCTTCGTCCGCATCCGCCAGAGAGGGCCGGTCGTTGGCTGGAAACCGCCCGGGATGCAACCGCCGAAGTTCACTCCGGAACGGCGCGCTGAAAGGGAGACCCGTGAGGGGCTCTCCGCGTAGGTGGCGACGGCAGGCCCCGTTACAGGCCGATCGAGTGCCGTTCCCGTTCAAGGGGACGGAATCCGGGTGGTACCGCGCAAGGCTGAAAGGTCTTCCGTCCCGAGCAGGGACAGGAAGGCCTTTTTCTATTCTTCGGAGGTGACGGGATGGATGACATGAGAAACTCGCTTCAGCGGATCCAGGACCAGTTCGAACGTGAAGCGGATACCGCGTCGACGTCGCAGGAACTCGAGAACCTGCGGGTCAAGTACCTGGGCAAGAAAGGCGAGATGACCTCGGTTCTCCGTGTCATGGGCCAACTTCCTCCGGAGGAGCGGCCGGCGGCAGGACAGGCCGCAAACGAGACCCGCGCAGCGATCGAAGCCGTCCTCGAAAAGCGGTCGTCGCTCGTGGCCGCGCAGGAGAGGACACGTCGATTGGTCGACGAGCGGATCGATATCACGCTCCCCGGCATACGGCGCTCCATGGGTGCACGGCATCCGCTCACGAAGGCCATCGACGAGATCTGCGGCATCTTCATGGGCCTCGGATATTCGATCGCCGAGGGGCCTGAAGTGGAGCTCGACCGATACAACTTCGAGATGCTGAACACCCCGGCGGGTCACCCCGCTCGCGATACCCAGGACACTTTCTATATCACCGACACCATCCTGCTGCGCACCCAGACGTCCCCGGTGCAGGTGAGGGTCATGGAGAGCACGAAGCCGCCGATCCGCATCGTCTGCCCCGGCCGCGTGTATCGCTCGGACACGATCGATGCCACGCACTCCGCCTGCTTCCACCAGATCGAAGGGCTCGCCGTCGACAAGGGCATCACGATGGGCGACCTCGTGGGCTCCCTGCAGACCTATGCACGCAAGCTCTTCGGCGAGGAGACGAAGATCCGACTGCGCCCGCATCACTTTCCCTTCACCGAACCCAGCGCCGAAGTCGACGTGACCTGCTGGGCGTGCGGTGGGAAGGGATGTCGTACCTGCAAGGGCGAAGGCTGGGTCGAGGTGCTCGGTGCCGGGATGGTCCATCCCAAGGTCCTCTCCGGCTGCGGCATCGACCCGGAGATCTACAGCGGCTTCGCGTTCGGGATTGGCGTGGAGCGCACGGCCATGGCCCGTTTCGGCATCGACGACCTTCGGGCCATGTACGAGAACGACATGCGCTTCCTCGCCCAGTTCAAGTAGGCGACCAGCGGTTCCTGCCTTTTGGCGGAGAAGGAGAACGGAAATGAAGGCACCGATCGGTTGGATGAGGGACTTCACGGAGATACCGGAGGGGGCGCACGCTTTCGCCGAGGCCATGACCATGAGCGGTTCCAAAGTGGAGGGACTTGCCGTATCCGGCGAGAGCCTCTCCGGAATCGTGACGGCGAAAGTCCTAACGGTGGGGCGTCACCCCGACGCCGACCGCCTGTCGGTATGCACCGTCGACGCGGGAGATGTGCACGGCGTGCTCACCCTCGTCACGGGTGCGACGAACGTCACGGTGGGTCGCGTGATTCCGGTCGCCGTGGACGGTGCGACACTGGCGGAAGGGAAGACGATCCGCAAGGGCAAACTTCGCGGCATCGACTCCGAAGGAATGATGTGCTCCTTCCAGGAATTGGGATTCACAAGAGCCGACTACCCGGATGCCGCCGCGGACGGCATCTGGCTGCTCGATGACGCTACGCCTGTCGGAGTCGACGTGAAGGTGCTTCTAGGTCTCGGGGAAACGACCGTGGACTTCGAGATCACGTCGAACCGGCCGGACTGCCTCAGCATCGAAGGCCTCGCGCGGGAAGCCGCCGTGACCCTCGGTGCGCCGTTCCGGCCCAGGATGCCGGCCGTCCTCGAGCAAGGATCGGAACAGTCCCGCTCGGTTGCCTCCGTCACGATAGAGGCTCCCGACCTCTGCATGCGCTACTGCGCCCGCGTCGTTCGGGACGTGAAGATCGGACCTTCTCCGGATTGGATGCGTCGACGCCTGCGTGAGTCGGGAATACGGCCGATTTCCAATATCGTCGACATCACGAACTACGTGATGCTGGAGCTCGGACAACCCATGCATGCCTTCGACCTCGATCGGATCGCGGAACACCGCATCCTCGTTCGCCGTGCAAGGGACGGAGAGTCCATGAAGACTCTCGACGGTGCCGCGCATGCCCTGGATGCATCGATGCTCGTCATCGCGGACCCGAATGGCCCAGTCGCCCTCGCTGGAGTCATGGGAGGCGAACATTCTGAAATCTCTCCCGATACGACCACGATCCTTCTTGAATCAGCCGTCTTCCATGGCATCCAGACCCGTCTGACCGCCAAGTCGCTCGGTTTCCGTACGGAGTCCTCCGCCCGCTTCGAGAAGGGACTCGACGTGTACAACGCACCGCGCGCATTGGACAGGGCTGCGGAGCTGATCGAGGAACTCGGATGCGGCACGCCATGCAAAGGCTCCATCGACGTATTTCCAACCGTCCCCGTCCAGGTGCGCATCCTCTTCCGTCCCGCCCGCATCAACGCGTTCCTCGGAACGGACATCTCCCGAGAGGAGATGACCCGCATCCTCCGAGATATCGGATGCGAGCTCCTGCCTTCCTTGGACGAGAAGGGGACCGACATCATTCCGCCGACCTGGCGTGCCGACCTCGAATCCGAAGCCGACATCTCCGAGGAGATCGCGCGTTTCCACGGCTACAACCTCATTCCGCCGTCCCTCCGATCCGGAGGTGAATCCTCCCTCGGCGGGCGAACGCAGGAGCAGCTGGTCGTCGAATCCGTCAAGGACGCCATGGTCGCCTCCGGTTTCTTCGAGACCTACACCTATTCCTTCGGAAGCCCGAAGCAGTTCGACCGCATGGGTGTCCCCGACGGGCACGCGGATCGCGATTGCGTCAGGATTCTGAATCCTCTCGGCGAGGACTTCGGCGTGATGCGCACCACCATGGTCGATAGCCTGCTTCAAGTCGCCGCCCTCAATGCGGGACGGTCCAACCCGGAGCTGCGGATCTTCGAGGTGTCTCGCATCTACCGCCCGTTGATGACTTCGCCCGATGGACTCCCGGACGAGATTCCCATGCTCTCCGCCGCGGTCTATGCTGCCGGAACGGACAACTCCACGGCCTCGACCTTCCTGGAGTTGAAAGGGGCTCTTGAAGAGACCGCCTTGCACCTCGGCATCCGGACCCTGGCCTTCGAGACCCTGACCGACCACCCCTCGCTGCACCCGGGACGCAGCGCCACGGTAACCGTCGAAGGCAAGTCCTGTGGATTCCTCGGCACGGTGCACCCCGAGGTGGCGGCCCGCTACGAGGTTCCCGAGTCGACCGTGCTCTCCTCGATTCGAATGGACGCGCTGATCGCCGCGTCTTCGCCTCGACGCACGGCGCGTCCGATGCCAAGATTCCCTGCCGTCTCGCGAGACATCGCCCTTCTGGTCGGAATCGACGTACCGGTCGGCCGACTCGAGGCCGTGATCCGTTCCAGCGCGGGGCCATTGTTGGAGTCGGTATCCCTCTTCGATGTCTATCAAGGTCCGCAGGTGAAGAGCGGCTTGAAGTCCGTCGCCTTCGGCCTCGTTTACCGTGCTTCCGACCGAACGCTCAAGGAGGAGGAGGTTTTCGCTACCATGTCGGCGGTCCTTTCCGCGTTGGCGAAGGAAGAGGGCGCCGAACTCCGTCCGGCGTGACGGAATTGTTGAACTTCATTCAACAATGATGTATAAATATGCAAGATACAGCATTGAAACCCATCGTCTCAAGGAGGAATTCCCATGAAGAATGCACGCATCGTCCTTGCCGCACTTCTCGTCGTCGTCCTGGCCTTCACGGCCGTGGGCTGCGCAGCGTCCACCAAGCTCGTGATGGGCACCAGTTCCGGGTTCGAGCCGTTCGAATTCACCGATGCGAACCAGAAGGTCATCGGCATCGACGTCGACATCGCGAACCTGATCGCCAAGGAGGTCGGCAAGGAACTCGTCGTCGAGGACATGAACTTCGACAGCCTGATCGCCGCGCTCCAGTCCGGCAAGATCAACTTCATCGCCGCCGGCATGACCGCCAATGACGAAAGAAGGGTGAACGTCGATTTCTCCGACACCTACTATGACGCCTCCCAGGTCATCATCGTCAAGGAAGGCTCCGCCATCAAGACCGCCGCCGATCTCGTCGGCAAGAAGATCGCCGTCCAGCAGGGCACCACCGGCGACGGACTCGCGACCGCCATCGAAGGCACGACCATCGACCGCCTCACCAAGGTCGCCGATTGCATCACCGAGCTCCTGCAGGACAAGGTCGATGCCGTCGTCATCGACTCCTTCCCCGCCGAGAAGAGCGTCGCGAAGAATCCCGGACTCGTCGTTCTGGCCGAGCCCCTGTCGGTGGAACAGTACGCCATCGCCGTCAAGAAGGGCGACACGAAGCTTCTGGCCTCCATCAACAAGGTCATCGCCGCCATGAAGGCCGACGGGACCTTGGAAACCATCGTCACAAGCTACGGCGGCTGACCGAAACTTTGCCGCATCACCTTGTATGGATGCACGGCCGTCGGTTCCACCGGCGGCCGTGTACCCGTGAAGTGACCGAAGATCCTGTGTAGAAGAGGGGAGAGGATGATCCCGGTGCGGAAGAAGACTTTCCTGATGCTCCTCGGAGGCATTCTCGTTTCGGTTGCCGTAGGTTTCCAGGTTTCAGCGGCGACCATCGGCGCAGCTGCCAACCTGCCACCCTTCCTCCAGGACCTCTGGGTTGACTTCCAGGCTGATTTCATCAAGGACAACCGATATCTCTGGTTGATCCGAGGCCTGGGCACGACACTGGAGATCACGGCCGGCGCCACGGTCCTCGGCCTCCTGATCGGGCTTTCGCTATCCCTTGTCAAGGTCATGCAGTTCTCGGGAAGGAAGGTCGGTCCATTGGGGTTCGTTGCGGACCTCTATCTGACCGTCATCCGAGGGACTCCTTCCGTCGTCCAGCTGCTCATCATCTACTTCGTCATCTTCGGCAGCGTGAACGTGCCGAAGATCCTCGTCGCGATCATCGCCTTCGGCGTCAACAGCGGCGCATACATGGCCGAAATCATCCGCGGCGGTATCCTGTCCGTGGACCGAGGTCAAATGGAGGCAGGTCGATCCCTCGGCCTCGGGTACTGGACGTCCATGCGGACCATCGTCATCCCTCAGGCGACCAAGAACATCCTGCCCGCCATGGGCAACGAGTTCATCACGCTACTGAAGGAAACCGCCATCGCCGGCTACATCGCGGTCCAGGACCTGACCAAGGCGGGTGACCTCATCCGCGCCCAGACCTATGACGCCTTCCTTCCGCTGATCGCCGTCGCCGCGATGTACCTGTTCATCGTCATGATCCTGACGTCCCTGCTGAAACGGCTGGAAGAGAGGTTGAGACGCAGTGATCACCGTTGAACGTCTGGTCAAGAGATTCGGAAGCCTCGAGGTACTGCGCGGCATCGATGCCCATGTAGCCAAGGGAGACAAGGTCGTCGTGATCGGTCCCTCCGGTTCCGGCAAGAGCACGTTCCTGCGATGCGTCAACCTTCTGGACCAACCGTCCTCCGGGCGCATTCTCGTCGACGGCGAGGAGATCACGAATCCGAAGTGCGACATCGACCGAATCCGACAGAAGATGGGCATGGTCTTCCAGCAGTTCAACCTCTTCCCCCATCTGACCGTGATGCAGAACCTCATGCTGGCTCCCGTCCAGCTCAAGCGTCTCTCGCAGGACGCCGCAGAGGAAAAGGCGTTTTCACTGCTTCGGCGCGTCGGTCTCCTGGACAAGGCTCTCGTATATCCAGCCAAGCTGTCCGGAGGCCAGAAGCAGCGCATCGCCATCGCGCGGGCGCTCGCCATGGATCCGGAAATCATGCTTTTCGACGAGCCGACCTCCTCGCTTGACCCGGAGATGATCGGGGAAGTCCTCTCCGTCATGAAGGAACTTGCCCAGGACGGCATGACCATGATGGTCGTCACCCATGAAATGGGGTTCGCGAGAGAAGTCGGAAGCCGAATCCTCTTCATGGACGAAGGTCTGATCGCAGAGACGGGGACGCCGGACGAGCTTTTCGGGAATCCACGCGAAGCCCGCACGCGGGAATTCCTTTCGAAGGTGCTCCCACGATGACGCAGACCCCTGGGGGGATGCCTTCCTCCCGTCGTCTGGCAGAAGTGCTTCTATTCCTCGTCACCATCGTTTGGGGTTCTACGTTCATCGTCATGAAGAACGGCTCTGCGGAATTTTCACCGGTCGATTTCGTTTTCTTCAGATTCCTCGTCGCGACCCTTCTCTGCATCGTCTTCTTCCACCGCCGCATCGCGACGCTTCGCTGGAAATCCATCGGAAAGGGCGCGTTCATAGGTCTATTCCTATTCCTCGGCATCCTGATGCAGGTCTGGGGTCTCCAGAGCACATCGGCTTCCAACTCCGCCTTCATCACGGGACTCGTCGTGATCACGGTGCCGCTCCTCCACTCCCTCATGAGCCGGCGTAGACCGGCTTCCGGCACGGCGCTCGGCGCTTTGCTCGCGATCACCGGAATCGGGTTTCTTTCCGGTGTGCTTCCAGAGCTCCGTTTCGATCGATTGGCGTTGGGCGACCTGCTGACACTCATCGGCACCCTGGCATGGACCGTACAGGTCGTCGCGCTCGATCGTCTGGTCGATGGAGAGGATGCCTATGCACTCTCCTTCATGCAGTTCCTGACCGTCACGGTCGTCGCGGGAATCGTGATGACCGTGTCCGGTTCATCCCTTCCAGAAGTCTCCATGATTCCATGGTTCGCCGTCCTCTTCACGGGCATAGCCGGTACTTTTCTGGCGTTCACGGTACAGACCGTGTTCCAGTTCCGCACGACACCGTACCGAGCGGTTCTCATCTTCTCGTTCGAGCCCGTCTTCGGTCTGATGTTCGCGCTTCTGATCCCTGGCATTGCAGGAACGACGGAAACCCTGACTTTGGTGAAGACCGTCGGATGTCTACTGGTCCTGGCAGGAATGCTGGCTTCCGAGTTCCTTCCTCTCCGTTCAAAAGACGCCGCGTAGTTCCCTACGGGAGCGAATCGTATCCCGTTCTTCCTGTTACTGTCGGATTCCGTCGGGTTTCGTCGGAATCCGATCCTCGTCCGGCACTTCTGAAGTCTTAGGATGAAGCCATGGGAAACCGTGGTTCATGCAAAGAGGTGATGAAATGACGACGCTGGAAGCCGCGATTGCGGTGCCCTTGATTCTGCTGATGGTTCTTTCGCTGATTCTTGCGGCCCCTCTTGGGTATACGGCCGTACTCGCCACTGCGAAGCTGTCCGTCGAGGAAACCCAGATGGATCGAACGATCAGACCGGAACAGCTGATTCGGATCGGGATGGCCGTCACCGATTCGGCGTCGATTCTTTCGGCGTGGATTCCTGGGCTCGGAGACCTTCTGGTTGCTTTGGGAGGTAGCCGGGATGTCGGGTGAACCCGCTATGCGCCGATTCGCCTCCAGGCACGGTACCGTCTCCCTTGTCCTGGCTTTGGTCGCCGCCTCGGGACTGATCGTGATGGGCATCTTCCTTCAAGGCGCGCGGATCAGAGCAGCGGAAGCCAACGTTCTACGATGCGTCGATTCTTCCTCGCGAATCGCCTTGTCGACCTATGGGGGTGCATTGCTGCAGCGCTATGGGATCTTCGCGGTCGACACGGGAAGGAGCGACTCATGGCGTGAGAACGCGGTCCATGCTTTCGATGAGTCGAAGGTGTCAGAAGCCTCGGCATGCCGGTTGGAGGTCCTCGCCCTGGATTCCCTTGGGGACAGAGAGGTTCTTGCCGCGGCGATTCGGAACTTCGTAGGAGACCGTCTTCCTGCGTTGATCATCGCCATGGGGATAGACAAGCTGTCTGGCATCGGAAGACAGGCGATTCCGGTTTCCTTCGACCCTCTGTTCGATACCGGTGGCGAAGAGGATTCGACCTCGGGGTCATGGGGTGCCGCTCTTCTCGAATTGGCTGCGAAATCGGGCTCCTCCGAGGAGGCGCCTTATGTAAGCCCCGATGATCCTTCCTACGATATCGGAGATGCCTCGCAGGATATGAGCGAATGCCTGAGGGAGATCCAGGCCATGAATCGAATGGCCGCCGAAGATCCCACACGCCCGAGTCTTCCTTCTCCTCTGGACCCGGCATCGATGATCGGGTTCCTATCCGAAACCATGAACGGGCTTCCTGCTTCCGTGGAAGCGATCCTGGACGAAGCTTCCCTCGATATCTATGCAACGACGATGTTCCGATCCCGGGTCCTCACTGGCTCCGACGACGGCGTCTCGTTCCCTTATACGGATCTTCGAGGACGCGCGATATCGAGCCTTGCTTGTGTCGATCTCTACGAAGCGGAACGGATCGTCGCAGGACGCAACACGGACGCGGAGAATCTGCTAGCCGTCGAGCGCCGCATTCTCGCGATCCGCTTCGCCTTCCAGATGGTCTCTCAGCTGAGCGACGAATCATGCCGGGAAAAGGCGCAGGCACTCGCGGCTGTTTTGTCCGGTCTTCTTTCCGCAGCCACATCCGGGGCCCTTGTGATTCCCACCGGCTTCCTTGCCATCGCGCTTCAGGCGGCCTGGGCCTTCCAGTCCGCCCGTTCCGAAGTACAGACGCTCGTGGAGGGCGGTTCCGTTCCATTCCTGCCGGAAGGCATGGTGCGAAACCTCCCCGAACTGGCTCAATGGAAAGCGGCTTACAGCGATCACCTCACCCTCCTCCTGTTGGCCGTGCCGACTCGCATCAAGCTCGAACGGATCGCTTCCATCATCGAGAAGAACATCGCTCTTTTCGGCTCGTCGGAGTCGAGCGCAGAAGGAAAAGCACCGTTATCCGGCTACGCTACGCGCATAGTGGCCTCGACATGGTATCGGGGAGACATGGTTTCAAGGTCGACGGGGTTCTATGACGATGCCGCGCGTTGACCGGCTGAGAAGAAGGAATGGCTCTTTCGCATTGGAGACCGCTATTGCCTTGCCCGGGTTCATTTTGGTCGCGACCGTTCTTTTGACCGGAATGGCGGCTTCGCGCATCGGCGTCCATGTGGACATGGCACTTGAAGGGATGTGCCGGAGTATCAGCCTTGGGGGGCCTGCAGCGGATTTCATAGGTGTCGATAGACTCGGAGATGTTCTGGATTCGATAGGGGAGAAAGACTCGCGATCGATCCTGGACGGTCTCGACTTGTCAGGGCTGAAGGATCTTCTTGTCTGTGGCGCTGCCGACTTGGCGCTGCCCTTCTTGTTCGAGACCGAATACAACGCCGCTCCATCCCGAAGCGGCGTAGACGGCATGATCATCGGAGCAGGGAATGAGCGCTGGAAAGTCGAATGTGAATCGCGGCTTTCAGACGAGATGGTCCGAATCACGATGGTCTATGCGCTGCGCACGCCCTTCGGCCTCATCGAACGGCGCGCGTCCTGTTTCCTGTCGCTCTGGGAGGAAGGAGACGGAACCCGGGATGCAAGGGAGGGGGAGAATGTATGGAGTCTCGACAAGCTTGTTCGAGGCCGCACCCTGAGAGCACGCTTCGGAGGGAATCTGCCGATGGGATTTCCTGTGCTTTCGGCTTTCCGCAATGGAACGGCCACGGTGATCCATAGCATGGACTTGTCTGCAATGGGGTGGCAGGACGTTGTCGAAGCGGAACGGGAGATCGTCGAACGAATCGATGCTCTGGTCGGATTCAATGGGACCCTATCTCCATGGGGTTCGGACGGCATCAACATCGCACCTGGAACCATCCAGGCGCGCCATTTCCTTCTCGTCGTCCCTACCAATACCGATGAAGACCGTTTTGCGTCGATTCTCGACCGATGCACCCTTCTAGCCTCCCGAAAAGGTGCCGTGATGTCGGTCGTGCGATATCAGGAAAGGCTAGCTGCGGTTGCGATGGAATAGTGCAAGTAGTATCATTCCAAGAAGAATGAAGAAGTCGGGAGAGAAAATGAAGCGTGTATTGAGTAAAGGCGTCCGGAGGACCCTCGTGGCCGTCCTTTCCTTGAGTGTCGTCATCGTCGCCGCCGCGACCTATTTCGTCGTGGACCTTCTCGGTCGCGCCGGGCGAACCGATGTCGACATCGTCGACAAGGTGACCGTTCCCTCCGGGTCTCTGGATGACATCACGGAACAGCCTGAGGATTCATCCATCGAGGAAGATCCCGATGCGACCGGAGGCGCCGCCACGACGCCTCGACCCGCCCTCTCCCGCAACTGGGGGCAAGGCATCTGCCCCGTCTACGTCGTCTCGTCGATCCCCATTCAGAAGGTCGCCCAGAGGGTCGAAGGAGTTGAAAACATCCTCGTCTTCGGAGTCGATTCCCGGTCGGCGTCGACGAAGGCCTCGCGCACGGATACGATGATGATCGTCACCATCGATACCCGCAATGGAAGCAAGACCATCAAGCTCATATCGCTCCTTCGCGACACCCAGGTCGATATCGCCGGTCGTACCCTGCCGAACAAGCTCAATACGCCCTACGTATTCGGCGGAATCGGATTGATGCTCAATACGATCAACTCTACCTTCGACCTCGACATCCAGAAGTTCATCATGATCGACCTCTCCAGCGCAGAGCACATCATCGACATGACCGGCGGCATCGAGGTCAACGTGCTTGGCAAGGAGCTCGAGTGGCTCAACATCAACATCAATGAGACGAACAACCTTTTCAAGAAGGGATCCCGTCCGAAGTCCCCGAACATCTTCACTTCCGGACTGCAGACCCTGGATGGTCGACAGGCTGTCGCATATGGCCGGATCCGGAAGGTCGACAGCGACTTCCAGAGGACGACCCGTCAGCGGTACGTCGCGAAGCAACTGCTCAAGGCATTCCTCAATGCGACGGTCGATAGGAAGTACACGGCGCTGCAAGCCGCTTTCGATGGGATCAACACGAACATGACCTATGGCGAAATGTTCCGCATCGCGTCCGATACCGTCTCCTCCATGCCGACGGATCTTTCCTCGGTTCGTGAATACAAGGTGCCGGCTTCCGGGATGTACACGGAAGACAGGGCCACGTTTAATCTCGTCATGAATCTACCCGTTCAGATCGCCGACCTGCACCGTTTCATCTGGAGCACGTCGACTGACGTGACGACGACACCCGAATCCACTCCCGAGGTCAGTCCGGAGATTTCTCCGACCTTCGTTCCCTCTCCGACCCTGGATGCGACGCCGGCTTCTACCGATGGAGAACCCTCTCCGACCCCTACCCCTGATTCCGTTGCGACTCCGACCTCTGTAGAATGAACCCTATCGAACGTCCTTGAAATGGAAAGGAATCGATTCACTTGAAACAGAAGCGAACGCTTGGAAACGTCCATTCCCGTCAGTACAGCGACCTTTCCCCCTTCCAGGGCCGCAGCCGCCGACGTCCCCGTGTCTTTCGGACGCTGTTGGGCATCGTGCTTGTGGTGGTCCTCATCGGTATCGTATCCTTCGGCGGGTTCCTTCTCGCCGGTTATCTCAAGATCACACGGGATGCGACTCCGAATGTCACGCCTACGCCTTCCTCCTCGATCACGCAGCCGGTGACGCCTGGTATTTCACCTGAACCCACGTTCGTCGATATCGCCGGACTCGAGCGGGATCTTCGCGTACCCATCGAAACCGTCGCCCAGAAGGATCCGGACGTCCAGAACATCCTCCTCATCGGGGTCGACCGGCGCAATACGGCCTCCACGACGGGAAACAGCGACACCATGATGATCATCTCCGTCGACCGCCGCAACAACGATATCAAGCTCATGTCCGTCCTACGTGACTGCTATGTGACCATCCAGAAGGACGGCAAGACCGTGAAGGCGAAGATCAATGCAGCATACGCATATGGTGGGCCCGGCCTCACCATCAACACCTTGAACCGGACCTTCGACCTCGATATCCAGAAATACGTGCTCGTGGACTTCCAGAGTTCAGAAGCGGTGATCAACTCCGCAGGTGGACTCGACATCTTCGTGAGCGAAAAAGAGATCAAGTGGGCCAACGACAGCATCAAGGAAACCAACCGGGTCATACTGCCGAACACGCCGGCTTCTCCTGAAATCACCGAAGCCGGTCTTCAACATCTCGATGCTCGCCAGGCCATCAGCTGGGCCCGCATCCGCAAGACCGATCTCGTCGTCGATGGCAAGACCTATGCCATGGACATGGGCCGTGCGGAGCGACAGAAGATTCTTCTACGGGCTCTGATGGACAAGTTCTTCGCGATCGATGCGATTTCGAAGATCGACATGATGAATCAGGTGTTCGGCATGGTGGAGACGAACCTCCGTCTTTCGGAATCGTTGTCGCTGATGCAGTTCGCGGCGACCAAGCTCACGAAGGACTCGAGCCAGATCGCCGGATTCACGATTCCGTCCTATTCCACTCGGACCGTAGTGGAGACCCCGGTCTGGTGCTTCGTCGTGGATTTCAACAAGGCGATACCCGAGCTCCAGCAGTTCATCTGGGGCAAGACCTTTGAATTCACGCCCCGCGATCCTGTCTCACCGTAGGAGGTGGCGCCATGAACGAGAAGCTGAAGGACACTTCCACGGACCGCCTTTTCGAAGCGATGCTGTCCTTGAAGAATCTCGATGAGTGCTATTCCTTCTTCGAAGACCTCTGCACGGTCTCCGAAATCAAGTCGCTCGCCCAGCGACTGACCGTGGCTTCGTTGCTTCGGAGCGGCGGAACCTATTCCGAGATCTGCGAAAGAACCGGCGTGAGCACCGCGACCATCAGCCGCGTGAACAGAGCGCTTGAATATGGAGCCGATGGATACAAGACCGTACTTTCCCGAATCGAAACGGGAACCGTGCGTCTAGACTGAAAGGAAGTAACCGTCCGATGGGACTCTTCTCTAAAATCTTCGGAACCCACAGCGACCGCGAAATCAAGCGCATCCTGCCTCTCGTCGATAGCGTCGAGGCGCTTTCCGACAGATGTTCCGCGATGTCGGAGGACGAACTCAAGTCGATGACGCAAATCTTCCGAAATCGGGTCCAGGCAGGCGAAACCCTCGACGATCTTCTTCCAGAGGCTTTCGCGGTCGTAAGGGAAGCCTCCTGGCGCGTCCTCGGCATGCGCCACTATCGCGTCCAGATCATCGGCGGAATCGTACTCCATCAGGGCAGGATCTCCGAGATGAAGACCGGCGAGGGCAAGACCCTCGTCGCGACGCTTCCGGTCTATCTCAATGCGCTGGCCGGCAAAGGGGTCCACGTCGTCACCGTCAACGATTATCTGGCCCGTCGCGACAGCGAGTGGATGGGCAAGATCTATCGCTACCTCGGACTCGACGTAGGGCTCATCGTTCACGGAATCGACAACGCCGAACGGCGAAGAGCCTATGCCAGCGATGTCACCTATGGGACGAACAATGAGTTCGGTTTCGACTACCTCCGCGACAACATGGTCATACGCAGCGAGGAACGGGTTCAGCGCGATCTCAATTTCGCTATCGTGGATGAGGTCGACAGCATCCTGATCGACGAAGCGAGGACCCCTCTCATCATCTCCGGCATGGGAGAGAAGTCGACCGATCTGTACGAAAAAACCGATGTCTTCGTACGTCGACTGAAAGTCCGAATCGTCACGGAGCTCGACGACAAGCAGGACTATGAGGATACCGAGTCCGAAGCCGACTACATCATCGATGAGAAGGCGAATACCGCCGTTCTGACCGCGGAAGGCGTCACAAAGGCGGAACGCCACTTCGGCGTGACGAATCTCTCCGATGCGGAGAACTACACCCTGCAGCATCATCTGAGCAATGCACTCAGAGCGCACGGTCTCATGAAACTCGACCACCAGTATGTCGTGAAGGACGGTGAGATCATCATCGTGGATGACTTCACCGGCAGACTGATGTTCGGCAGACGCTACAGCGATGGCCTCCATCAGGCCATAGAGGCCAAGGAGGGCGTCAAGGTCGAGCGGGAGAGCAAGACCCTGGCGACCATCACCTTCCAGAACTATTTCCGCATGTATGGCAAACTGTCCGGCATGACGGGCACGGCACTCACCGAAGAAGAGGAGTTCCGCGCGATCTACAAGCTCGACGTCATCACGATTCCTACACACAAGGACATGATCCGAAGTGACGAGCCCGATGCGGTCTTCAAGACGCTCCGCGGCAAATACATGGCCCTGCTCGAGGAAGTGAAGGAAGTCCACGCCAAGGGACAACCGATCCTGATCGGCACGGTCTCCGTCGAACGTTCTGAGTTCATCTCGACCTTGCTGAAACGGGACGGGATTCCCCACAATGTCTTGAATGCGAAGCAGCATGAACGCGAAGCCGAAATCGTCGCCCAGGCAGGCCGGTTCGGCCAGGTCACGCTGGCGACGAACATGGCCGGACGTGGTACTGACATCCTGTTAGGCGGAAATCCTGAATTCCTCTCCAAGCAGGAGATGCGAAAGCAAGGGGTCGATGAAGCCCTGATCGATGCGTCGACCACGCATAACGAGACACTGGATCCATTGGTTCTTGAAGCCAGAACCCGCTATGCGGAGCTCTTTGCGCGATATCGCATCCAGACCGATACCGAGCATGTCAAGGTCGTCGAAGCGGGCGGTCTCTACATCATGGGAACGGAAAGGCATGAATCCAGACGTATCGACAATCAGCTTCGTGGCCGGTCAGGACGTCAAGGCGACCCGGGGCGGAGCCGTTTCTTCATGTCCCTTGAAGACGATCTGATGCGGCTGTTCGGTGGAGACCGGATGCTTTCGATGTTCAACGTCCTCGGTGTCGAGGAGGACATGCCGATCGAGCACCCCATGTTATCCAACGCCATCGAGACGGCCCAGAAGCGCGTCGAAGGTAGGAATTTCAATATCCGCAAGCACGTACTCGAATACGACGACGTGATGAACAAGCAGCGTGAAGTGATCTATGGTCAGAGGCTGAAGGTGCTTGAAGGGCAGGATCTGAGGGATACGTATCTTCGCATGGTGGGCTCCGTGGCACACAAGGTAGCCGGTGCCTTCTGCAGCGATGTGGATATCCCCGAACGATGGGATTGGGAGGCATTCGAAGCACGCATCAACGACGTCTTCGGAGACATCCCCGCCATCGAGCGCTGTCAGGTGGAGTTGAACGTGCTCGACGCCAAGACCGCAACCGAAATCGTCGTCGATGCGGCACTGGAACGATACGCCCAGCGTGACGAGCAGATCGGCGGTCCCGAAATCATGCGAGAGGCGGAGCGGGTCGTGTTGCTGAGGACCGTCGACGAAAAGTGGATGGACCATATCGACGCGATGGACGAACTCCGATCCGGCATCGGCATGCGCGGCTATGCGCAGTTGAACCCCGTGATCGAGTATCGACGGGAGGGGTTCGAGATGTTCGAGGCCATGAACCTCGCCATCCAGGAGGACTCCGTCCGAATCATGATGAAGGGCCGCTTCACGACGGAACAGCCTCTCCGCAGGCAGGCCGTCGCACACGACCTCAAGGAGTCCCATGGCGGTACCGGTTACGTAGAAGGAGAACCCGCGCCGACGGCAGCGACTCCTCAAGGTCGTTCGACCGCTGCATCCGGTGGAAAAACGACATCCACTCCGGTCAAGGCAGCTCCCAAGGCAGGACGAAACGATCCCTGTCCCTGTGGAAGCGGCAAGAAGTACAAGAACTGCCACGGAGCGAATTCCAGCGACCTTTAGCAGGAGGGAATGCACATGGATTTCGACGTCGACGCATACCGGGAACGGATCGGAAAAGCTTCCTCCACCATCCTCGGCGCGATTTCCAGGATACCCGACATCGCGATCGTTCTTGGATCGGGACTCGGTCCTCTCGCCGATTCCGTCGAGGATCCCACCTACCTGCCCTATGAGGAGATTCCCGGATTCCCTCGCGTGACCGTCGTCGGCCATCAGGGTCGGCTCGTCTTCGGTACCCTCAGGGGACGCGACGTCGTGGTGATGCAAGGCAGGTTCCACCACTACGAAGGACACGATATCCATGATGTCGTGTTCCCCATTCGGGTTTTCCAGACACTCGGCATCCGCACGCTGATCCTGACGAATGCCGCCGGTGGTCTTGGGGCCACGATGCGCCCTGGATCCCTGATGCTGATCGAGGACCATATCGGGATGTTCGGAGAGTCCCCGCTTCGAGGCGCCAACCTCGACGAATTCGGACCCAGATTCTGCGACATGAGCAGAGTATATGATGAGGAACTCATCGAAACGGCCGCGAACTGCGGCAAGGAGCTGGGCCTGGACCTTCACCGTGGCGTCTATTGCTTCTGCAGGGGACCGCAGTTCGAAACGCCTGCCGAAATCCGGATGCTCCGCTCTCTGGGCGTATCTGCGGTTGGAATGTCCACGGTACCGGAAGCTACCGTCGCCTCCCATGGCGGGATGAAGGTCCTCGCCCTTTCCTGCATCACCAACCTCGCCTCAGGACTTTCGAAATCCCCATTGAACCATGAAGAAGTCCTTCAGGTCGGTCGAGAGTCCGCGGCAGGACTGATTCGCCTATTGGAGAACACCGTCGAACGACTCGGGAGGAATTGAAATGGAATCCATCGTCCGTGACCTGTCCCTGGCCCCTCAAGGACGCAGGAAGATCGAGTGGGCCAAAGCCAATATGCCCATCCTGCGCGGCATCACCGAGGAGTTCATTCGCGAACAACCCTTCAGGGGATTGCGGGTCGCCGTCAGCGTGCATGTCGAAGCCAAGACGGCATGTCTTGCGGAAACACTTCGTCTCGGCGGAGCGGAAGTCGCCTTGACCGGATGCAACCCATTGTCCACGCAGGACGACGTAGCCGCGGCGTTGGCGGTTACAGGCATGGCCGTATTCTGCTGGCATGCCGCGACTCCGGACGAATACGAGTCCCACCTCCGTGCGGCCCTCGCTTTCAAACCCCACGTCGTCATCGATGATGGCGGCGACTTCGCCTATCTTCTCCACGGAATCCGTCGGGAAGACGCTTCCGAACTCCTCGGCGGGTGTGAAGAGACGACGACCGGAGTGAACCGATTGAGGATCCTGGAGTGTGAGAACCGGTTGCTCTATCCGGTCATCGCAGTCAACAACGCCCGTTGCAAGCACCTTTTCGACAATCGTTACGGCACGGGTCAGTCCGCTTGGGCCGCCATCCTCTCCACGACCAACCTACTGATCGCCGGGAAGACGGTTGTCGTTGCAGGCTATGGCATGTGCGGCAAAGGGGTGGTGGCGCGTGCGAAGGGCCTCGGTGCGAACGTGGTCGTCTGCGAGGTCGATGCCGTGCGCGCTGCCGAAGCCCTGATGGACGGCTGCCGCGTCATGACGATGCGGGAAGCCGCAGCAGTCGGAGATTTCTTCATCACGGTCACGGGGTGCAGGGACATCATCGTCCGGGAACATCTCGAAGCCATGAAGGATGGGGCCGTCCTATGCAATGCCGGACATTTCGACGTTGAAATCGACATCCCGGCCCTTTCGAACCTTGCCGTCGAAGTGATGGAATCCCGCCCGAACATCCGTTCCTATCGGCTCGGGGACGGTCGAAGACTTCACCTTCTAGGCGAGGGGAGATTGGTCAATCTCGCTGCCGGGGATGGTCATCCCGTCGAAATCATGGACATGAGCTTTGCTCTCCAGGCGCTATGTGCGCGCTTCATCGCGCAGAATGGACGAACGCTGCCGGTTCGCGTGCATGAGGTTCCATCGGAGTTCGACGAACAGGTCGCCCAAAGGTTCCTGTCGTCCCGCGGAGCCTCGATCGATTCGCTGACGCAGGGTCAGAGGAACTACGCCACGACCTGGGAGATCGCCTGCGAAGATGGGAATCAATCTTGAAAGCCCGTAGCAACGTCCTCTTCGACCGCATCAACGTCATCAGTCCGGACATGAACGGCGGCGCCTATTCCCTGACGGATGCCTATGTGGCGGTCCGTGAGGGCAGGATCGCCCACATCGGAACTTCTCGCGAGGACGCCTGCTGCGCTTTGTCCGGAGTCGTCTACGAGACATATGACGGGCGAGATCGAATTCTAACGCCGTCGCTCGCGAATGCCCACGGACACGCCGCGATGACCCTCATGCGGAACAGCGCCGACGATACGACGCTCCACGATTGGCTTTACAACGTCATCTTTCCACGGGAGGAGCGACTTCGTCCACAGGACGTCCGCAACGGCACGCAGCTCGCCCTGTGCGAGATGATCCGATCGGGAACCGGTGCCGCGGCCGACATGTACTTCTTCCAGGAGACCGTTTTCGAATCCTTCGTAGAGGCGGGAGCGCGCCTGAATCTCTCCGTCAACGCGAAACGTCGGAATGCTTCCGACGTGCTCGTACCGGATGCCGAAGATCTGGAACGGTTCCTTTCCATGGCCCGGCAACACGGCGACGACCGGGTCGTCGTCTCCGTCCTCATGCACTCCGTCTATCTTTATCCCGATTCCCTGTACGCGGAAATGGCTTCCATGGCCGCCGGTCTCGGCGTCGGAGTGCAGATCCACGTCTCCGAAACCAAGAGGGAAGTGAAGGAGTGTCTTGCGCAGCATGGACTCACGCCCCCGGCCTATCTCGAAGCCGCCGGCTTCTTCAGGACCCCGACGCTCGTCGCCCATTGCGTCCACCTGACGGACGATGACCGTCGAATTCTTGCCTCCCAGAACGTCACCGTCGTCCACAATCCTTCCAGCAACCTGAAACTCGCCAGCGGAATCGCGGACCTGACCGCGATGGGACGGTCCGGGATCCGCATCGCGCTGGGCACGGATGGCGCGGCCAGCAACAACAACCTCGATCTGTTCCATGAAATCCGGTTGGCCGCCTTCCTTGCCAAGGCGTCCACGGGAGATGCATCCGCCCTTGATGCCGCTTCCGTTCTCCGGATGGCGACCCTTCATGGGACGATCGGACTCGGTTTCCCTGAAACCGGTACCATCGAAGTGGGGAACCAGGCCGACCTCCTGATCCTCGATACCGCACGTCCGTCCATGACCCCACTCGGGGACCCGATGTCCGCCTTCGTCTTCAGTGCCGATTCCTCCTGTGTCGAGAGTCTCATGGTCGATGGCAGGTGGCTGCTGTGCAAGCATGAACTCACCACGCTCGATGAGGAACGCATACGGGCCGAAGCCATCGCGTCCGCTCGTTACATCGTCCCCTCTTCGTCTTGACAGGGCAGGCTACAGCCCCTATATTCTATAAGGACGTAGACGCCGCTGTGGCTCAGGGGTAGAGCAATTCACTCGTAATGAATAGGTCGTGGGTCCGATTCCCACCAGCGGCTCCAGAAAAGGCGTCTCCGGAACACCGGAGGCGCCTTCTTGTTATACTCATCAGCCCCCTGTATTGATATAATGTTCCAGTATGACCGGGTTTTAGCGCACGGAGGGCTTCCCATGGCGGATTTCCGCATCGTCGAGGTATCGACCCGAAAGGACGTGGATCGATTCGTCGACCTCGCCTTCCGCATCTATCGCAAGGAACCGGGTTGGAGCCCGATACTGCGGGCAGATGTCGCGAACTATCTTCGCCCCGAAACCAATGGTTTCATCGCGAATGGCCCCTTCCTCGTCCTGATTACCCTAAGGGATGGGAAATGCCTATCCCGTGTGCTTGCCGGCGTCGACGAGAAGTCGAATGGAATCAGAGGCGTGCGCAATGGTTGGTTCTCCCTCTTCGAATGCATTCCCGGTGAGGAACTCGCTGCAACCGCGATGATGGACCACGTATCCGCATTCATGAAGGAGCACGGAGTCGTCAAGGTCACTGGCCCCCTCTCCCCAAACGGAAGCGACGAGTTCAAGGGTTTCCTCAAGGTGGGACGCGACCATCCAGCTCCCTACCTGTGCTCATGGAATCCGGAGTGGTACACGACCTTCTTTCAGAAGCTAGGTTATACGGATATCCACCGACTTTTCGGCTATCGGATCGAGAAGGCCGACATCCCCTTCGAGCGATACCAGCGTGTCGTCGCATACGCGAAAGAGCGGTATGGTTTCCGCGTGGATCCCATCGACCTGAAGCACCTCGAAAGAGAACTGGAGGATATCGGCAGGATTCTGGAGGTCGCGATTCTCGAGTCCTGGGAGGACCTGACCCCTCCGTCCATCGATGAGTTGCGGAAACAGGCCGACTCCCTCAAGAAGGTCGCCGATCCCAATCTCATCATGATCGCCCGGCGCGTATCCGACAATGCGCCCATCGGTTTCGACCTGATCCTTCCCGACTACGGGGATGTACTGCGCCACTTGAACGGACGGATGGGCTTGATCGGATCACTGAAATTCCTGTACTACCGCAGGAAGATCACCGGTGTCCGTGGATTCGCGCAGTTCGTCGTACCCGAATACAAGCACAAGGGAGTCATGTCCGCCATCTTCCTCGAAGTCTTCGACCGAGGCATCAAGAAGGGATACTGCTGGGGCGACGCCTCTACGGTCGGCGAAGAGAACACACCTTCCCTTGCGAATATCCAGAGCCTCGGTGCGAAGCTCTACAAGGAATATTGGGTGATGAGCCGTGATCTTCGCTGAACGGAAGGATATGGACCCTCCGACGAGGTCCAGGAGGCATCTCCGAAGAACAGCGGGACTCATCGCTTCATTCTGCCTGCTCCTTTCCGCATGCACGAACAACGGGAGTCTGCTGTTCCCGAAACTCGACTTCGAAACGCCCGCGATCACATTGCCTGGAGGCGCTACGGCCACACCGACCGTTGCCGTGGTGAAGTCGGTCCTGAGTCTCTGCACTCCGGGAACGCTGGAATCGCTTCAAGCGGTGGCTTCGCTCTATGCAGGATTTTCGAATGGAACCCTGACCCAATCGGCAGGGGGTGCCGTCGCGGGTGCCCTCGGCGCTTCCATTTCACTGGAGGATCTCGCGCGCTTCAAGGAATTGTTCACGATACGCCTCATCGATCCCCCGGCACCCGATACCCTCGAGCTGTCTCTTCTGGAGATGGGTGCTACCGGCACCTTGCCTGATGTCTACATGACTGCCGCACTTCCTGCATTGGTACATGCTGGATATGCCTTGCCCCTGGATGACAACTCCGCTCTCGTGGATTTCATTCGCGGCGGAAACTGCCTTCCGACCGCAATGAATGCCTGCATCATCGATGGATCCCTGCGAGCGGTTCCCTATATGGCCTCCTCTCCCGTACTCTTCTACAACTTGGCTCTTGCGACGCAGGCCGGAATCGATCCGGCGATTCTCGCCGAAGGCATGACGATGAAGGACTTCATCCTGCTTCTGCCGACGCTGTCGAACCCTACCCTGAAGCAGTATGCGCTCTTCGATGCGACTCCCTTGATGTCGATTCTTCCTTCTACGAAGAGGACTCGGCTGGGGTGGGCTACATACACCTCAGGTTCCTTCGACTTCGATTCTGCAACGTTTTCCGAAACCGTATCGACGTTGCGTTCGATCGTGAAGAATCAATGGACTCTGAACCATCTGACCGAGGAACAGATCGCCAAGAACTACGGCACGGCGGATCCGAGACTTCTCGGCAAGGTGGCATTCTGGGTCGAAGACAGTTCAAGGATTCCATATTGGGCCACGCAGTCTACAGTCCAGGTCGGCTTTGCTCCATTGCCGTATCTGGAGGTACCTGCGCTGCCTCTCTCGGTCCATGGCCTCTGCGTGTCACCGAAGACTGCGGATCCGGATGTCGCCGCCCGATTCGCGGCCTTTCTCGCATTGGATTCCGACTCGCTGCGCCTTCAGGCTCGGTTCGGTTTTGCGCCCGGAATGATCCCCATGGTCACCGAGCCGACCTTGTGGGCTGAATGCACGCAGAAGAGTCCTGCTTCGGACCTTCTGGTTTCGTTTCGCAAACGCCTTCCTGGAGCCTTCATCGAGAGAAGGCTTGATACGAATGGATGGTCGGCAGCCATCGAAGCCTCGATCGACGCATACGCATTGCGGTTGCTGCAGGGGCTCGATTCAATAGGCGCGGTCGCCAAGGACATGAACTCCGCCGCACAGGCGGCCGTGACGGCCGCATCGCCGACTTCCGCGGCAGGGTAGGGGAGGGGAGGAGCACATGGCTGGACCTAGTGGGAGCAAGCGGCGTCATCGTTCCAGACCTCTTCGGTTATCGGATGCTTCCGCGCTGGAAAGAATCACCGGGTGCGCGAACTCGAATCGAATCCAAATCGGCGCGGAAGACCTCGCTTCAGAAGGATTCCCGGTCGTGGAATGGATTCGAACCCGTCTCGAGGAAGAGCGGACCGGCGTATCCTGGACGATCCTCATCGAATCGGAGGAAGATGGCTCTATCTGTGGTGTCGCAGGACTCCGCCGCATCGAGTCCTTTCGCTCCTCGGCTGAAATCCTTCTGGTCCTAGTCGCAGACGAGAATGGACACGGTGACGTACTCGATAGGGTTCTGAAAGCGGCCTTCTACGATTTCGGACTTCATCGAATCGAGATGAGGGTGCCGGAAACGGAAACCAATGAAGCCTGGGTCATCGCTTCGGGTTGGCTGCACGATGGGATTCTACGCTCGGCCATGCCTACGACGGATGGCTTCCGCAATGCAGAACTGTATTCGATGCTCCGCGAAGAGTACGACGGCTATGGCATCGCCTTCATTCCCTTCGCAAGAGGATGGATCCATATCCATGGCGGACGCGACTTCATTGATTCCATCGGATTCCAAAAGCCAGAGGTTCCGATTCAAGCGGGTCCGATCCGGACTTCCGCATCGATGGTCGGGTTGTGTGATGCAAGGGGCAACCTGCTTCTGCAGGAGGGAAAGAAAATTTCACCTTCAAGACGACACAGGTTGCCTAGAGAGGTAGAGAAGACCGTTCGGCAGATCGAGGAGTATCTCTCGGGCGAGCGCAGGGAGTTCGATCTGCATATCCAGTCGAACGGCAGCCTCTTCCAGAAACGGGTATGGGCTGTCCTTTCCGAGATTCCATTCGGTTCGACCTTGACCTATGAGCAGGTCGCATTGATCTTGACACGGGAAGATCCTGCCGCCGCCCGTCGATTGACTCGGGCGATCGGCTCGGCCTGCTCGGCGAATCCCGTCCCCATCGTGGTTCCATGCCACCGGGTCATCGGCAAGGACAACAAGCTCGTCGGTTTCAGCGGCGGGCTCGATGTGAAGGAATGGCTTCTGGAACACGAAATGTTCGGCGTTCGCTGAAAAAGGAGAATCATGGCACCCATCGATCCGATCGACCCCCCCGCCCTGCATATGGACGGCCGTTTGCGCCTCAAACCAGCTGCTCTCCTTTCTCCCGTTCCGGTCGTCATGGTCGGATGCCGCGGAATCACCGCGGAGACGTCCCGACCCAACATCGTGACGGTCGCATGGACCGGAACCGTATGTTCAGACCCGCCGATGATCTCCATTTCCCTCCGCCAAAGCCGATTCTCGCATGGATTGATCCTGGAAACCCAGGAATTCACCGTCAATCTTGTCGATACCCGCATGATTCGCTCCGCTGATTTCTGTGGCGTCAAGTCCGGCAGAGAGGTCGACAAGTTCGCCGAATGCGGTCTGACTGCGATTCCTGCTGACTCGCTCCGCTTCGCGCCGTCCATCGCCGAAAGCCCACTCGCACTCGAATGCCGCGTCCGAAGTTGGCAGACGCTCGGCTCCCATGACCTGATTCTGGCCGAAATCACTGGAATCACCGTCCGACCCGACCTGCTCTCGCAAGACGGTCAACTCGCGCTGGACCGGGCGGACCTGGTTGGATATTGCCATGGCGAGTACTGGACGCTGGGGCGCTGCCTCGGTTTCTTCGGTTACTCGGTTGCCAATGACAAAGTCCTGAAGCGTCGCATGAAGGGACGCGGATGAGGTCTTTCCTACCTGGGGTCAGCCCCCGGCCCATGGATTCCGCCGCCGATGGGACGGCGCAATCGAACCGGCGTCTTTTCGCGCTGGAAGGACTTGCGGCAAGCCTCGTAGCCAACCTGGCGACGGTCTTCACAAGCATGTTCGCCCTCCGCATGGGCGCCAGCGATTTCCAGATCGGCCTCCTCAGTTCCCTCCCGCCATTCTTCGGACTGCTGGTCCTGCTTCCCGGAGCCCTTGCGACGGACCGGATGAAGAACAAGCGGAGCATGGTCGAATTCTCGATTCTGATTCTGGCCATCAGCTATCTGACGGTCGGACTCTCTCCCTTCCTCGGCAGTCTGCGTGTCTGGGCCGTGGTCATCGCTTTCGCCCTCTCGAATGCTCCTGCCTCTCTATACAATACGAGTTGGCAGGCGTACTTCTCCGATGTGGTCACGCCAGAACTGCGCAATTCCTTCTATGCCCTTCGAACGAAAGCCGCCTTCTTGACGGGAGGTGTCGTCGTTCTCGTCACGGGACTTCTACTCGCATACCTGCCAGGGAATGGCCCAGGAAGAATCCAGCTCTACCAGTTCTTCTATCTGATCGCCTTCCTGGCCTCCTTTCTCCAGATCCGCCTGATTCGTCGGATTACGGGCGGAGATAAGCCGGGACCGCTCATCGAGGTTCGAAACCGCCTGCCCGTCGCGATTCGCGCACTTCTTCAATCCCGTCGCTTTCTCTATTTCGCCGGACTCTCCTTGCTGCTGTACGTGGGATGGCAGATGTCCTGGCCGCTCTTCTTCATCGCGCAGGTTCGGTTTCTCGGCGCAGACGAGGCCTGGATCAGCGTTCTGTCCGTTTCGGCATCTCTCCTGAATCTCGCGGTGACCGGATTCTGGAGCCGCTTCATCGAGAAGCACGGTGTCCGGGCAACCTTGGTCATCGGCATTCTGGGCTTGTCCGTCAACCCTGTCATATACGCATTCGCGACTTTCCTGCCGACGGTCGCCGCTCTCCCGACGGTGTTCGTCCTCAACATGCTCGTCGGCGTGACTTTTCCGGCTTTTCAGCTTTCGATATTCCAAGACCTCCTCGACGTCATCGGTGAGGAGGACAAGACCTTGCGCATCGCCATCTACTCCAGCATGACGCTGGTCAGCAACATCCTTGCGCCCCTCTTCGGCGTATGGCTGTACACGACGCTCGGAGCCGACCAGCGTGCGCTGACCCTCACCATGCTGACTTCGACCGCGATTCGACTCTGTGCAGCAGCGGCCTTCGCTGGGCGGTGGCGTCGACTTCGCTCCCATCCGGATATTGGCCGGAAGAGCGCCTAGATAATCCCTGCCGCATGCTGGAAAGGGAAGAGGACCCCGTCATCGACTGGGTCCTCTTCTCTTTGAAAACGATCGGGAGCCGTATGATCGAGCTACTTTGCAGCCGACACCTTGCGAAGCTTCGCGAAGCGCGGGAGCCCGTCGATCATGGGTGGGCGGGACTCGCCCTGGATCAGCGGGAGGACATAATCGATGAAGTCCTGGGTGACGAAGTTGCCCTCGGCATTGATCCAGCTTCTCGGAATCTTCTTTTCGGTATTGGCGACATCGTCCAGCGGAATCAACTGGATTTCGCAGGCATAATCCTTGCCAGGTGCGCGCTTGAATGCGACCATCTGATCCGTGCCGCCCGCGATGGCGACCTGGACGGCGGTCTGTCCTGCCAGGTAGGACTCATCCACATCGGTCTGGGACGCGAGGTGCGCCGCACAGCGCTGAAGCAGGGAGAACTCGATGGCGCGGATCTTGCATCCCAGACGGTCCTTGACGATACCGGCGAGAAGGGTTGCGGTTCCGCCCATCTGGGCGTGGCCGAAGGCATCTTTGGACAGTTCTCCGACCAGCTCGGGAAGATACTTGCCGTCCTTGGTCCGCACGCCTTCCGACACGGCGATGATGCACTTCTTGTCCGTGGCGTACACCTTCTTGACATCGGAGAGGAACGTGTCGAGGTCGAAATCGATCTCGGGTAGATAGATCAGGTCGGGACCTTGCCCCTTATAGGCGGCGATGGCGGTCGAAGCGGTCAGCCAGCCCGCATTGCGTCCCATGACCTCGAGAATGGTGACCATGCCGGTATCGTAGACGCGAGCGTCGAGATAGACCTCCATGGTGGAAGTCGCGATATATTTCGCGGCCGATGCGAAGCCTGGGCAATGGTCCGTGCCCCACAGGTCGTTGTCGATGGTTTTGGGAACCCCCATCACGCGGCATTCGTAGCCGGACTTCTGCATGTACTTGGAGATCTTGTTGCAGGTATCCATGGAGTCGTTTCCGCCGTTGTAGAAGAAGTAGCGGATGTCGTATTTGCGGAAGACCTCGAGCAGTCGAATGTAATCGGTTTCGTCCTCTTCGACCTTCTTCAGCTTGTAGCGGCAGGACCCGAGTGCGGAAGAGGGGGTCGTCTTCAGGAGATCCAGTTCCCTGGGGTCCTCCTGGGACATATCGTAGAAGTTCTCGGATAGGATGCCCTTGATTCCATGGGCGGCACCGTAGACCTTTCCGATGACTCCGGTCTGCTTGAGCGCTTCCTGGATCACGCCCGCCGCGCTGGCGTTGATGACGGAGGTCGGGCCGCCGGATTGACCGAAGATCGCATTTCCCTTGAGTGTGGACATGTGGGGTCCTCCTTCAGAATCGTATGTGCGTATTATGCAAACATCGTGAATATAGCATATGGCCTGCATCCTTTCAACGAATGCAGAGGATCGGTCGGGTCTTCAATCGAGGAATTCCGTCGAGAGGATGGAATACAGGTGAAGGTCCTTGCGTATCCCTGAACGCAGAACCGCTTCTCGCATCGTGCCTTCCCTATGGAAGCCAAGAGATTCGAACAGACGGTGCGAAGCGTCGTTCCCGTCCTGTATGCGTGCTTGTAGACGGTGAAGACCCATCTCGCGGAAGATGAAACGAAGGAGAAGACGCATTGCGGACGAGGCGACTCCCTTGCCGCGATGTTCGCCGGGTAGAATCGCGATGCCGGTCTCGGCGCTGCGGTTGGTCCAATCGACGGACTCGAGGTTCACGAGACCGGAGACTTTCCCCTCGTGCAGAATCGTGAAGACGAAGGAGGAGGAAGCATCATTCCAGTCGTCCAGCATGCCGCGCAATTGCATCTCGCTCATGGGGCGCGCCAAGGCGGGGAGATAGAGCCTCAAGGAGGCGATGTCCTGGAAGAGCGGCACGAAGAGGGGGATGTGGAACTCCTCCATCGCGACGAGGCGGACATCCGTGGATGGATCCCAGAGCAGCTCCGAAGAATAGTCCATGACGATTCCTCCTATCCACGATGAATATCCGAAAAGAGCCGGCTCCCTCGAGGGAACCGGCTCTTCAGAACTGGTGAGCCATCGGAGGGTCGAACTCCGGACCCCTTGATTAAAAGTCAAGT